>DASYXG010000281.1:0-7032 GCA_035935235.1 Allostellaceae bacterium | reverse complement strand
TGCCCATGCCATTCCGCGGTCACGAAATCGTAGCGCTTGCCGTCATGGCCGCTGATCGCCCCGGTATTGGTATCGGGGTCGAACCCGATGATGTTGCCCTTCATGGCGCCCCCCGGAAATTTCGGCGGGTGAATTGTAGCCGCTGCCGCGCCCAAGCGATAGTTGCAAGGGCTTGGAGTTGGGACGCCGGTTAGGCGATCCGCCGAATTACCAGAGCCAGGAGGCGGGGCGCTCGTAGGGCTGACCGAGCGAGATCGCCTGCATTCCCTTGACGCAGCGGACGATCCACCAGACCAGCACGAACATCAGCCAGAAAATGCCGACAATGATGATGCAGGTGAGCACGCCGATGAACGCGTAGAGCATGCCGATCCAGAACGTCCGAATCTGGAATCGGTAATGCGTCTGCACCCATTCCGGTGCGTCGGCCTGGTTCACGTAGGCCATGATCACGCCGACGATGCTGGTGATCCCGACCAGCAGGCTGACCAGATAGAGAATGTAGATGGTGTTCGCGTCCGAGCCCTCGTTGGGGTCGAAACGGCTGACGAGCGGATAGATTTGTGTCGCCCGCTGGCCGTCGGCGATGAAATCGACGGTCTCGCCGCGGCTCGGCCTTCCCGGGCCCCGCCACTCCAGCCGGACGAAATCGTAGCGCAGGCCGTCATGGCCGGTGATTGCGCCGGTATTGCTGTCCGGATCGAAGCCGAGGACGTTGCCCTTCACGCCACCGTCCTGCCGTCGTGGAGGTAAGCTTCAGGCGGCTTTCTTGCGGTTGGCCTCGAGCCGGGCGTCGACCTGCTTCACCGTCGCGTCGACCACCGGGTGGTGCATGCCGAGCTGCGCGCCGAGCAACTGCACGAGACGGTCGGTGCGCTCGATATTGGGCACGCCGTTGTTGAGCGCACGCGCCGCCGAGGACGGCCGCACCAGCCCATGCGCGGCGCTGGCGTATTTCTCGAACGGCACCAGGTCGGCCGGGTCGGCGCCGAGCTTGAGGCAGACCTCCATCACCCAATTGTAGACCGAGCGCGACTTCTCCGGGTCGGCATGCACCGCGTCCTTGATGTCGATCGCGCCGTCGGCCGTGACGCAACGGTAGTTGCCGGTGAGCAGCATCGCCCACTTGGCCAGTGGCACGAAGATCGACTCGTGCACCTTAAGCTTCACTGGCAGGTCGATCTTCTCGCCGTCGCCCGGGTCGTACTTGATCGCGTCGACATCGGCCTGCAGGTTGCGAAGGATCTGCGTGTCCGCATCGGAGGCGAACCGCGCCGATTTGAAATTGGTCGGCAGGGTGACCAGCAGGAAGTTGATCTTTTCGCCGGGCGGGCGGATCGCCTGCGGGTCGGGGCTGCACAGTGTGATCTTGCCCGGCTCGAAATTGTCCCACACCGTGGCATCGGTATAACAAGGCCTTAGCGCGTCGGTGTTGAGACCGGGGATACGTTTCAGATAGGCCAGCGGCGGCATATTCATGATCGACATGCACGGCACCTTGGCGCGCGCCGCGGCGTCGAGCAGCTCGCGCACGCCCGGCGAACGGTATTGCGGCTCCTGCATCCCGAGCACGATGAGGTCGTAATCCTTGGGGTTGACGTCGCCGGTGCCGGCGGCCTTGAGGCTCCCCGGCAACTTGCGCGAATCGAGATCGACCGGGGTGGCGCGACCGCGCACCGGCATCCGCACATGCGCGCCGTCGCTGTTGAACGCCTCGACCTCGTTGGGGAGGCAGACCATGGTGATCTTGTGCCCGCCGAAAAGCAGCTTGATCGCAAGCAGCGAGCCGTACGAGGCCCCCATCATCAGTATGTTATAGGCCATCGGCTTTCCTCCCTCGGGCTATGCTCGACCGCAGGCCGCGACGATGCCGGACAGCGGCGCGCGAGGCAAGTCCTAGCCGCCGCCAGCGAGGATCGCGTTTAGCCCGGCGCGGTAGTCGGGGTAGGCGAGGGTGACTCCGAGCTCCGCTTTGATCAGCGCGTTCGAGACGCGCTTGTTGTCGGCGTAGAAGCTGCGCGCCATCGGCGAGAGGTCCGCATCGGCGAGCGGCACCAGCCGTGGTGGCTCGACGCCGAGCAGTTGTGCGGCACAAGCGACGATTTCCGCCTGCCCCGCCGGCTCGTCGTCGCAGACATTGTAGATCGCGCCGGGGCGCGGTTTGGCGATCGAGGCGAGCAGCACGTTGGCGATGTCGTCGACATGGATACGCGAGAATTTTTGCGCTCCGGCGTCGATGCGTTTGGCCGTGCCCGCGCGCAGTGCATCGAAGGCGCTACGGCCCGGGCCGTAAATCCCGGCCAGGCGGAAGACATGGACCGGAACGTCGTGCTGCCGCCATAGAGTGAGCCATGCCGCCTCCGCGGCGGCGCGCCGCTCGCTGCGTGCGCCAGTCGGACGCAACTCGGCGGTCTCGTCGACCCAGTCGCCGTTGCGCGTCCCGTAGACCCCGGTAGTCGAGAGATACCCGACCCAGCGCAAATCGCGCAGCGCGGCGAGGTCCTCGCCGTGCAGGTCGCAAACCGGATCCCCTGCCTCATCGGGCGGGACCGACACCAGAGCGTGGGTGACGGTCTCAAAGATTTCATCTGGCAGAGGATGACCGCGGTCGAAGCGCAGCGTGCCGTCGCGACCGTCATGCGTCGTTCTGGCGACGGCCCACTCTGGCCCGAGCCGCTTGACGAACGCCCGCGCCGTATAGCCGAGGCCAAAGACCAGTAGCCGTCTCTCGCTCATCACGCGCTGCGCTCGACCGGAGTCGCTGCCGGCTCAACAGGCGGCGGGTCTTCGAGCGATGCCATGATCGCCTTGCGTCGATGTAGCGTCAGCGCCCAGCACACGCACGATACGGCCGCGCCGATCGCCAGTGGCAGCCTGAGACCGAAATGTTCGCTGGCGGTGCCCATCACCACCGCTCCCAAGGCTGGACCAGCGCGAAAGATCATCCCGTAAAGCGCCATCACCCGTCCGGCCATGCCGCGGTCGGTCGAGGCTTGGATCAGCGTCTGCGCGCCGATCCCGGTGATCACCATCGCGGCGCCGGCGACGAAGACGCAAGGCAGCGCCATCGTGAAATTGTCGGTCGCGGTAAACGCGATGATCGCCAGCGACATGATCAGCGTATTGGCGAGGACAATCGTCGTGAGGCCGCTGATCTGCGAGCGGATCAGCATCCATAGCCCGCCGAAGATCGCGCCAAGCCCGACGGTCGACGTCAGCATCGCCAGGCCCTGCGGCCCGCGATGGAAGACGCTGTCGGCAAAACCGGGGAACAGCTCGATAAAGCCGCGCGTGCCGATTGTCGTCACCGCGAACAGCATCAGCATCGGCGCGATGCCGGGGTGACGGCTGGCATAAGTATAAGCTTCGAGCGAAGCGCGCAGCGCGTTCTGCGCGGCGCGCATCGGCAAAGGCGGGATGTCGCGCAGATTGGCGAGCGATACCTGAAAGGCGATATAGGTGATCGCGTTGGCGGCGAAGGCGGCGGCGATATTGACCCGCGCGATCAACAGGCCGGCGATTGCCGGGCCGATAAACCGCGCCGCATTGAACACGATCGAGTTGATTGCCAGCGCAGAGGGCAGTGCCTCGCGGTCGACCAGGGTCGGGATCAGCGCGAGGCGCGCTGGCTGGGCGATGCCCTGGTTGATGCCGAGCAGCAGGACCAGCGCGAACAGGAAATGGCTCGAGATGAACCCGGTCGCGACGAGGATCGCCAGCAGGATCGCGGTAAAGCAGCCATAAAGCTGGGTGACGCGAATGATCCCGACCCGGTCGCGCCGGTCGGCCAGAACGCCGGCGAGCGGAGAGATAAACAGCACCGGCAGGAACTCGGCCATCGACATCAGGCCAAGCCAAGCGCCCGAATGAGTGAGCGTCCATGTCAGCCAGCCAACCGACACGCGCTGCATCCAGGTGCCGACCAGCTGGACCGCGTTGCCGCTGATGTAGACGCGGTAATTGCGGTGGGAGAACGCGAGGGCGATGTTGCCAAGGCCGCCGGCCGCCCGGCGCAGACGCTCAAAGGCCAATGGTCGTCACGCTTGATTCCGGCGCTCCCTCGCGCCGCCATCGTAGCCCCGCGAGGTTTTGAACCGCAACGCCGCCGGTGCGACGCGGCCGGCGAATGTGCTATCGATGCAACGATGGGACGAGCGGTCCTGATAGGTTTGCTAGCAGCGTGCGGTATTGTCCTCGCGCCCGGGGCATTGCTTGCCGAACAGCCGGAGCAGGTTGGTCCGCCGCTCTCGGCTGCACCGCCAAAGCCCGCTCCGCCTCCCGCGTACAAGCCTCCGGTCAAATCGCCGCCACCGCATTCCGCTGCGAGCGACGAAGCGACCTATGCGCGCTGCCTCGCCCTCGCCAAGAGCGACCCCGGCGCGGCCCGCGATATGGCCGAGCGTTGGCAGAGCCGCGGCGGCGCCCATCCCGCCGATCATTGCTATGCCGTCGCGCTGATTGGGTTGAAGCAATACAAGGAAGGTGCGACCCGACTCGAGGCTCTTGCCCAGGCCATGGTTCATGCGCCGAATTCGCTGCGCGCCGAGGTGCTCGACCAGGCATCCCAAGCCTGGCTGCTCGCGGGGGACCCGGCGCGCGCCTATGCCGCCGACACTTCCGCGCTGGGCCTGCTGCCCGACGATCCCGACATCCTCATCGATCGCGCCGAGGCGGCCGGCAGCGAGGGGTGGTATGACAAGGTGCTGGCCGATCTCGACCGGGTGCTTAAGGGGGATCCGAGCCGGCTCGACGCGCTCGTCTACCGGGCAACCGCCTATCGCCAACTCGGCAAGCTCGATGAGGGCCTCGCCGACATCAACCATGCAATCGAACTGTCGCCGGACTCGGTGGCGGCGTTACTGGAGCGCGGTGATATTCTGCGCCTCAAGGGTGACAACGACGGCGCGCGCAGGGATTGGGTGCGGGTCTCGGAACTCGTGCCCGGGAGCGACGCCGACGCCGAGGCGAAGACCAATATCGAGCGGCTCGAGCTCAAGCAGGATGTGGGCGGACCGACCAAGAAATAATCTGACGGAGGGGTAGCGATGCTGCATGTCACCGTTCCCAACCTGCCGGAAACCCTGACTTATTCGGTCCTCGGCGCGATCGGGCTCGAAATCTTGATCGCGATCCTGCTCGCCGTCCAAGCCAATCCGCTTGGCCTTGTATTGGTGTTGGCGGCTGCTGCGATCCTCTACTGGTTCGTCTGCCGGCAACTGGTCGCGGTGGTGACCGCCGGCTCCGCCGCTGTGGCAAACGCGGTGCTGCTATTCCTTTGCGCCCTCATCGATTTCATCACCGGGCTGCCCTATTACGGGCTTCTGTTCCTGCTCGCGGCGATCGCTTCTGGCTTTGTCTTCGTGCTCCTGCGCCAGGGCGGGGTTCCGGCCGAGCTGACGATCAGCGGGATGATCGCGGTCGGCGGACGCAACGGCAGGGCGCATCTGCGCATGCTGGAAGAACTGCGCGACGCTGGCCTGCTGACTGGGGACGAATTCGCCGCGAAGCGGGCGCTTCTGGCCTTGTAGCCGACCGCTAGGGTGGGCGGCGCCAAGTGAAGACCGAGGTCAGCGAATAGTTAACCAGCGCGCCGGCGACGGCGCCGGCGATTCCGGCCAGCAGCCACGCCCCGGTCGCGGCGTACACATCGCGGCCGATCGCGATGTTGACCAGGGCGCCGAGGCTGCACACCGCCATGAACGACACCAGCCCGCGCACCGCCTGCCAGCCGACCAGCCGGCAATCGCGATAGGTCAACATGTTGTTGAGGAGGAAGTTGGACACCATCGCGATCGCGGTCGCGAGCGTCTCGGCGCGAACAAAGCCGCCCGTGCCGACATCGAACACGCCCAGCAACAGGCGCAGCGCGACGAGATTGACCAGCACGCCCGACGCGCCGACCAAGCCGAATAGCAGCAGCCGCGACGAGAGATAGCGTCCGCTCAGCTTCTCGGCGAGCAGCATCGCATATTCGAGCGCGACCATCGCATCGAGCTTGCTTTCGCCGGCTTGGCGCGTCGAGAACTGGTAGGGCAACTCGACGATCGACAGCGTCCGTGGCGACGCTGTCAGAATGTCGATAAGGATCTTGGTGCCGACCCCCGACAGGCGCGGCGCGACCAGCTCGGCTACCTCGCGCCGCAGCATGAAGAAGCCGCTGACCGGGTCGCTGATCTCGACCCCGGTGACCAGTCGCGCGAGCCGCGCCCCGGCTCGGCTCAGCCGCTTGCGCCCTGGCGAGGAAAGCCCATCCGCGCGCCCCGCGCCGATGTATCGGCTCGCGATCGCCAAATCCTCGGGGCCCTCTCGCAAACGCCGCAGCATCTTCGGCAACAGCGCCTCGTCATGCTGCAGGTCGCCGTCGATGATCGCGATGAATGGCGCCGAGGTCGAAAGAATGCCTTCGATGCAGGCCGAGCTCAGCCCGCGCCGGTTGATGCGGCGCAGGCAGCGGATCCGCGGGTCGCTTTGCGCCAGCAAGCGAACCACATCGGCGGTGCCGTCCGGGGAGTTGTCGTCGACGAAGACCGCCTCCCAGGCGACGCCGTTGAGCACGCTGGCGAGCCGCGCGGCGAGGACCGGCACGTTGTCGCGCTCGTTGAAGGTCGGCACGACGATGCACAGTTCCGGCGCCTCGGCCGACGCGGTGTCGCCAGGCATTGCGAGTGTCTTGCTGTCGTCCTGCGCGAGAGGCATCGCGCGCAGGAGACCGTCAACGCTGTGGCGTGTCAACGCCGAGCTCGGCCGTTAGTATCGTCGCATGGCGCTCTATGTCCCCGGGCTCGAGAACATTCTCGCCGTCGTCATCACCTGGGGGATTGCCGCTGCGCTGCTGCTGATCGGAACCGCACTTTGCGGTTCCCGCGTCGGGCTCGAGTATCGCATCGGCGCGGGTTGGGGCGCCCTGTGCATCGTGCTGACGCTGTGGGGCGTCTTCGTGCCGCTGAGCCTGCGCGTGCCGGCGGTTGCAATAATCGTGGGCGCGGTCGCTGTCCAATTGCTGCCGGGCCGGCGTGTCACCCGCGCGGACTG
>DASYXG010000280.1:0-16183 GCA_035935235.1 Allostellaceae bacterium | reverse complement strand
AGCGTTGACAGCAATCGCGCCACGGCTAAAGTCCGCAGCCAATAGGGGCTCACTCGGCAGTCGCTTGGACATCATACCGCCTCGCATGCAAAAAACGCGGCGAAGCCCGCAGCCGTGGCTACCGGCGTTCGCGGTGGCGCTGCTCCTTGCCGGATGCACGATCAGTGTCGACCAGCGCGGCAACCTGCCCGATCCCGACAAACTCGCCGCGATCCAGCCCGGCACCACGACCAAGGAACAGGTGGTCAAGGTTCTCGGCACTCCATCGAGCGCAAGCACATTCAACGACGACACCTGGTACTACATCAGCCGAAAGACCAAACAGGTCGCATTCTTCTCGCCGACAGTGCTCGACCAGCAGGTCTATATCGTCGATTTCAACGACCAGGGCATCGTCAAGAATATCGACCACCGCACCTTGGCCGATGGCGAGCCGGTCACGCCCGCGCCGGGCGCCACTCCAGCACCGGGCCGCGAGCTGACCTTCCTCGAGCAGATCATCGGCAATATGGGCAAGTTCAACAAGTAAACTTGCGGCTGCTCCGTCCGATCAATGCGCCCAGCCGCCGAGGATGGCGAGCAGCAGCAGCGCGACGATGTTGGTGATCTTGATCATCGGGTTGACCGCCGGACCCGCGGTATCCTTGTAGGGGTCGCCGACGGTGTCGCCCGTTACCGCCGCCTTGTGTGCGTCGGAACCTTTGCCGCCGTGATGGCCTTCCTCGATGTACTTCTTGGCATTGTCCCAGGCGCCGCCGCCCGAGGTCATCGAGATCGCGACGAAAAGCCCGGTGACGATCGTACCCAGCAGCATCGCGCCGAGGGCACCGAATGCCGCCGCCTGACCGGCGACAAGCCGAACGATGATGTAGAGGACGATCGGCGCCAAGACCGGCAGCAGCGACGGCAGGATCATCTCGCGGATCGCCGCGCGGGTCAGCATGTCGACGGCCCGGCCGTAATCAGGTTTCGCGGTGCCCTGCATGATCCCGGGGATTTCGCGGAACTGGCGGCGCACCTCGTTGACGATCCCACCGGCGGC
This sequence comes from Allostellaceae bacterium, assembly GCA_035935235.1. Taxonomy (GTDB): domain Bacteria; phylum Pseudomonadota; class Alphaproteobacteria; order ATCC43930; family CGMCC-115725; genus DATARH01. The sequence continues at coordinate 15,141 of DASYXG010000280.1, read as the reverse complement.
GCGGCCCACCGCGGTCATGCCCATCGCGCCGAACAAATAGGGCAGCAATCCGCCGATGAACAGACCGATCACCACGTAGGGATTCTGCAGCGCGAAGTCGACGTGGACGTTCGGGAAATAGTGCTTCAAATCCTCGGTATAGGCGGCAAACAACACCAGCGAGGCAAGACCCGCCGAGCCGATCGCGTAGCCCTTGGTGACCGCCTTGGTAGTGTTGCCGACCGCGTCGAGCGCGTCGGTGGTCTTGCGTACCTCCGGCGGTAGGTCGGCCATTTCGGCGATGCCGCCGGCATTGTCGGTGACCGGCCCATAGGCATCGAGCGCCACGACCATGCCGGCCAGCGCCAGCATCGTCGTCGCCGCGATGGCGATGCCGAACAGACCGGCCATCAGGTAGGAGACGACAATGCCGACGCAGATCACCACCACCGGCAGCGCGGTTGCCTCCATCGACACCGCGAGGCCCTGGATCACATTGGTTCCGTCGCCGGTGGTCGAGCTGTTGGCGATGCTGCGCACCGGGCGGTACTCGGTCGAGGTGTAGTATTCGGTAATCCAGACGATGAGCCCGGTGACCACCAGTCCGACGACGGCGCAGCTTAACACGTCGCAACCGGTGATCGTTCCGGAACCCATGGTCAGCTTGTCCTGAAAGCCGACGAGCCAGCCGACCACCGCGGCGATCGCGATGACCGAAAGGATGCCGGTGGCGATCAGCCCCTTGTAGAGCGCCGCCATGATGCCCTGGCTGGGGCCCAACCGGACAAAGTACGTGCCGATCACCGAGGCGACGATGCAAACCCCGGCGATCACCAGCGGCAACAGCATCATCTGGTCGCGCAACGCCCCGGTGAAGAAGATGTTGGCGAGCAGCATCGTCGCAACGATGGTCACCGCGTATGTCTCGAACAGATCGGCCGCCATGCCCGCGCAGTCGCCGACATTGTCGCCGACATTGTCGGCGATGACCGCGGGGTTGCGCGGGTCGTCCTCGGGGATGCCGGCCTCGACCTTACCGACGATATCGGCGCCGACATCGGCCCCCTTGGTGAAGATGCCGCCGCCGAGACGCGCGACGATCGAGATCAGCGAGGCGCCGAAACCGAGCGCCACCATCGCTTCCAGCACCGGGCGCAGATCAGTGCTCGGCATGCTCGCGCGCAGGAAGAAATAGTAACCGCCGACCCCCAGGATGCCGAGACCGACGACAAGCAGCCCGGTCACCGCACCCGCCTTGAAGGCAATGCTGAGCCCGGCCCCGAGACCGCCGCGCGCCGCCTGGGCGGTGCGCACGTTGGAGCGGACCGAGACGTTCATCCCGATATAGCCGGCGGCGCCCGAGAGCATCGCGCCAATGAAATAGCCAAGCGCAACGCGCCAGCCGAGCGCCACCCAGAGAATGATCAAGATGACCACGCCGACCAGCGCGATGGTGCGATACTGACGGTTGAGATAGGCGCTCGCGCCGACTTGGACGGCGCCCGAAATCTCCTGCATCCGCGCCGTTCCGGCGTCGGCGGCCAGTACGCTGCGGCTGGTGACGAGCCCGTACAGCAACGCCACAACGCCACAGGCGATGACCAGGATAGCGGCCGGAGACATGGTTCTTGTTTCCCCCCGATGACACCGAAAAGAAAACCTGCCCTCAAGCGACCGCGCCCTGGCGCGGCGGGGGCAGGTCAGGCGCGGAGAACATGCCAGAAGAGCCGCGCCCAAGCAACTCAACCGGCTGTCCGGAAGGCGATAGCTGACAGCCATTTGCATTGGGGCTAGCATTTCCGATCGAGATTTGGGGCGCTTTCCCCGATGCACCAAAGAAGGAGCGGTGGATGAACAGCAGAGGTAAGCCGGTCTGCGTGGTGATCGGCGCCACTTCCAAATGGCAGTCGGACGGCCGGATGACCAACATGCTGCACGGACACAATATCGACGAGACAATCGTCCCGCTCGGGGTGCGTTGGGGCGTCGGTGGCGCCATCGCCCAGAAATTCGCCAGCGAGGGGTGCTACACCGTCGTAACGACACGAACCGCGTCAAACGCGGCAGGCCTTGCCGCGGCGATCCGCGATCAGGGCGGCGAGTGCGCGGTCGTCGAGCTGGATCTCTCGATCGACGAGTCGATTGCCAACGCCTTCAAGACGATCCGCGCCGAGGCCGGCGATCCCGATGTGCTGGTCTACAACGCCGGTTATCTCGACGGTCGTGAGCTACCGGCGGAGAAGGAACTGCTGGAATACGTGCCGGTCAGAATCCTCGACACCGCGATCGATGTCGCCATTCGCGGGCCGTTCCTCGTCGCCCAGGAGGTGCTGCCGGCAATGCGCAAGAAGGGCGAGGGTTCGTTTTTCTTCTCCAACAATTCGAGCTCGCTGCGCGGGAAGAAGCGGATGACCGGGCAATCGCTCTACTACCCGCGGGTGATGATGCGCACGCTATCGCAGGTGCTCACCGAGGAGTATTCGGAGTTCGGCGTGCACGTCGCCAACGTCGTCATTGACGGCACCATCGACTCGCCCGGCACCCGCGCGCTGCCGCGCAACGCCAACCGGACCGACCAGATCATCAACCCGATGAAGATCGCCGAGGCGTTCTGGTACCTGCACACCCAGGACAAGTCATGCTGGAGCCACGAGATCCAGCTGACCCCGCACCCAGTCAAACCGAGCTACTAGGTGCTAATCCGCGGCGTAGCTTGGCGCGGCGCGCGGCGCCGTCCACCACATCCACAGGATCACGGCGGCGGCAACGGCGACAAACGGCATCACCGTCATCTGCACGCTCGGCCAACCAAACCCGGCCAATAGCGCACCCGACGAAAACGACGACAAGGTCGAGGTGCCAAAGACGGTGAAATCGTTGAGTGCCTGCACCTTGGCGCGTTCCGCCGGTGCGTAGGTGCGAGTTAACAGTGTCGTCGCACCGATAAAGAGAAAATTCCAGCCGACGCCGAGCAGCAGGTTGGCCGCCCAAAAATTCCCCTCGGCGATCCCCGCGAGGTTGATGCCGCAACAGGCAAGCAGCAACGCCGCGCCGGTTAGCAAGATGGGCGTCAGCCCAAACCGCGCGATCAGGTGCCCGGTGAAGAAACTCGGCCCATACATGCCCAGGATATGCCACTGGATGACAAAGGCCGCATCGGTAAAGGCAAAGCCGCAGCCGATCATCGCGATCGGGGTCGCGGTCATCACCAGCGACATCGCGCCGTAGCCGACCATCGCGCACAGCAGCGCGACAATGAAAAGTTTTTGCCGGGCGATCTGCGCGAGCGGCCGGCCGCTGCCGCGGATCGCGCCGCGCAGTGGCGCGGGCGGCAAGCGCACGAAGGCGAGCAGCGCCGCGGCAGCCAGCTGCAACGCCACCACCATCGCGAAGCAGCCGGCGAACAGCACCGGCGCAAACAGATCCCGCGACCACTTCGCGGTCTCCGGACCGAACACCCCGGAGACCACGCCGCCGGCCAAGACCAGCGAGATCGCCTTGGCACGAAAGCCCTCGTCGGCCAGCTCGGCGGCGGCGAAGCGGTATTGCTGCGCGAACCCGTTCGAGCTGCCAATCATGAAGGTGCCAAGGCAGAACAGCGGGAAGGATGCCGCCCACACCGCCGCGCCGGCGACGACCCCGCCGCTGGCGCCGACCGCGGCGCCGGTCCAGAACCCGCCGCGCCGGCCGATCCGCCCCATCAGCAGCGCCGCCGGGATCGTCGCGCACATCATCCCGCATTGCTGCAGCGCCACCGGCAGGGTCGACAGCGCCTTGTTCGCCGCCAGTATGTTCCCGATGATCGCTGAAGTCGTCGCCAGCACGCTCATGCTGGTCATCGCCAGCGCCTGACAGCCGGCGAGCAGCAGGACGGTGCGGCGCGTTCCGCCCATCAGAAATGCCGCCAGCCGGCGGTCTTGGTCGCGAGCGGATTCCCGCCGGCATCGAGCAGGCGCACCCCATCGCCCATCGTGATGACGCCGATCTCGGTAATCGGCAGCGCGAGGCTGCGCGCGAGATCGGTGATCTCCGTGCCAGCCTCGGGCGGCGCGGCAAACAGCAGCTCGTAATCGTCGCCGCCGGTGGCGAGCAGCGGATGCAGCGTCGGGTCAGCCGCAACCGCGGCTTCGGCGGCCGGCGACAAGGGCAGCTTAGACAACTCCACCATCGCCGCCACGCCCGAAGTTTCGCAGATATGGCCGAGATCGGCGAGCAGGCCGTCCGAGACATCGATCATCGCATGCGCAATACCCGCGAGGCGCGGGCCCAATTCGGTCCGCGGATCGGGCAGCTGAAAGCGCGCGGCAAGCGCGGCGCGATGCTCGGGCGCCAGCTCCTCGTAGCCGCCGCGCAGCATCTTGAGCCCCAAGAACGCATCGCCGATCGTGCCGCTGACCCAGACCCGGTCGCCCGGCTTGGCGCCGGCACGGCGGATTTCCGCCCCTTCGGCAACCTCGCCGATCGCGGTCAGCGTCAGCGACGCTGGACCCGGTGTCGAAGCCGAGTCGCCGCCAAGCAGCGCGATGCCGAAGCGGCGCTGATCCTCGCCCAAGCCCTCGGCAAAGCGGCGCACCCACTCGTCGTCGCGCGACTTGGGCAGCGCCGAGGTGACCAGATAAGCGCGCGGCGTCGCCCCCATTGCGGCGAGATCGGAGAGATTGCGCCGTAGTAGCTTCCGCGCGACGAATTCGGGCGGGTCGCCGGGAAGGAAATGCACGCCCTCGACCAACTGGTCGACAGTGACAACGAGCCGGTGGCCCGGGGGGCAGTCGATCAGCGCCGCGTCGTCGGTGAGGCCAAGCGAGCCCGGCCCGGCGAGCGGTGCGAAGAAACGCCGGATGCGGCCGAACTCGCCGAGGCCCTTCGGCTTCATGCGGCGCTACATCTCGGCGGCGCGCAGCGCTCGGGCCAGGCGGTTGAGTACGCCATTGGCCAGAACCGGCTCCTTGCCGTCAAAAAACGCGTGCGCGATGGTGACGTATTCGTCGAGCGTGACGCGTGGCGGGATGTCGGGTCGATGCGCCAGCTCGTAGGCGCCGGCCTCGAGGATCAGCCGCAGAATGGTTTGCAGCCGCGACAGCGGCCATTCCTCGCTGAGTGCAGCGGAAATGCTTTCGTCGAGCCGCTCGCGGCGATGCTCGACGCCACGGACCAAATCGGCGAACAGCTTCTCGTCGGCTTCGCCGTAATGTTCGCCATCGATCTCGCGGCCGAGCCGATGATGGACGAACTCGCCGACCACCGACACCGGATCAAGGCCGGGGTTGAGCGCAAGCTGATAGAGCGCCTGAACCGCAGCCAGCCGCGCGACGCTACGCCGGCGGCCTGAGGCCCGGCCCGCCTCGTTCTCGGCTGCGGTAGACGTCATTTCCCGCCGCCGGAGAACTGCCGCTTGACCCCGACCATCGCAAGACAAGCGCGCGCCGCGGCGCCGCCGTGATCGCGGCCGTTGCCGCTGCGGTTGGCGCGATGCAGCGCCTGCTGCTCGTTCTCGCAGGTAAGAATGCCGTAACCGACCGGCAGCCCCTCGTTGACCGCGAGCACCTGCAGCCAGTGCGCGGTCTCTTCGCAGATGTGGTCATAGTGGGTGGTCTCGCCGCGGATAACGCAGCCCAAGGCGACAAACCCGTCGAACCTTCCCTCGGCCTTGGCGGCCATGCCGATGGCGCCGGGGATCTCGAAAGAGCCCGGCACTTGTAGGACCTCGAAGGTCGCCCCGGCTGCAGTCAGCGCTCGCTCAGCGCCCTCGCGCAGCAACGCCGCGATATGCGTGTAGTACGGCGCCTCGACGATCAACAGGTGTGGCTTGCGCGCGGATATCTCCCTTGGCATTCACCCGGCCCCCCGCGCTTGCAACAGCCGCTGGACGTAGCGGGCGATCAGGTCGATCTCGAGATTCATGCGGGCCTCTGGCGCGGCGTCACCAAAGGTAGTGTGGGTCAGCGTGTGCGGAATGATGTTGACGCCGAACACCCTGCCCTCGACCTCGTTGACCGTGAGGCTAACGCCGTCAAGCGCAACCGAGCCTTTGGCGGCGATGAACGGCGCCAGCTCGTCCGGCGCCTCGATGGTGAAACGCACCGAGTCACCATCCGGCCGCCGCTCGACGAGCCTAGCAACGCCGTCGACATGGCCGAGCACCAGGTGCCCGCCCATCTCGTCACCCAATTTCATCGCCTGTTCGAGGTTGATGCGGGTGCCCTCGCGCCAGTCGCCAATAGTCGAGCAGGTCAGTGTTTCGGCCGAGGCATCGGCGGTAAAGGCGCCCGGGTGCAACGAGGTTGCGGTGAGGCACACCCCAGCGCAGCCGATCGAAGCGCCGAGCGCGATCGCGGACGTGTCGAAGGCGGTGGCGATGGTCAGCGTCGCGCCGCCATTGCCGCGCTCGATCCGGCGTACCGTGCCAATATCGGTGACGATCCCGGTGAACATGGCGGAAAGGTAGGAGCCTCCCCGCGCTTTAGCCAGCGCCTTTCGCGGATGAGACCAATTCGCTGCCGGCGATGTTGACTGGGTACGTCGTGGTCTCGACGAGGTGCGACATGAAGCGTGATCTTTCCGGCGCAGCACGCGCGGTCGCCGGCGGCGTCGCGGTACTGGTGTTGAGCGCCGCACCGAGCCTGGCGCAGCGCGACCTGGTGCCGTGCTCGGCCTTCTCGCGCAACGCCGATGGCGGTTGGACCGTGCTTGCGCCCGTGATGCTCGATCTCGGCGGCAGGATTTACAGTCCCACAGTCGGCACGACCTTCGGGGCGGGATCGATGCACAACGGCGTCGAGCTGAGCGACGTACTCGACCGGGATTGCCTCTAGCCGCTAATCCCGGCGCCGATACGTCTCGATAAGGTCGCCGCCGGCGATCTCGCTCGAGATCAGCTCAAAGCGCGGCGCGGCGGAGAGGGTTCCGAGGCCCAGCGTGCCGATCCCCGGGATGCCCTCGCCGCCGACCGCCAGCGGCGCGCGCATCCACACGAGACGATCGACCAGCCCAGCGCGCAGCAGCGAGGCCGCCAGCGCGCCGCCGCCCTCGACCAGCAGGCGCGTGATGCCTTTGTCGCCGAGAACGCGGAACGTCGCGGCGAGATCGATCCCGCCTGCGGCGTCCGGCTCCATGGCGATGATCTCGACGTCTTGCTTGACAAGCGCGGCGCGCCGGGCGGGCGAAGCTACGGCAAACGTCACCAGCCAAGTCGGGGCCTGCTTGGCCTCAGCGAAGAGGCGCAAGGCCGGCGGCAGACGCAGGGCGCGGTCGAGGACGATCCGCACCGGCGAGCGGTCTTCTAGTCCCGGGAGACGGCAGGTCAGTTGCGGGTCATCGGCGAGCGCGGTCCCGGTGCCGACCAGCACCGCGTCATGCGTCGCGCGCAACAAATGCGCCCGTTCTCGCGCCGCCGGGCCGGTGATCCACCGGCTTTCACCGCTTGCAGTGGCGATGCGACCGTCGAGCGACGTCGCGAGCTTTAGGGTAACAAGCGGCCGGCCTTGCGCCACGCGGCAGAAGAAGCCGGCGTTGAGCTCCGCCGCCTCGGCGGCGCAAAGGCCCGTCTCGACCGCAATCCCGGCAGCTTTGAGGCTAGCGATCCCAGCGCCGGAAACGCGCGGATCGGGGTCTTCGATCGCCGCGACGACGCGCACCACGCCGGTGGCGATCAGCGCCTCGGCGCAGGGCGGCGTCTTGCCATGATGGCTGCACGGTTCGAGGCTGACATAGGCGGTGGCGCCTTTCGCCGCCGTTCCGGCGCGCGTCAGCGCCTCGGTCTCGGCGTGAGGGCGCCCGCCCTTTTGGGTCCAGCCGCGCCCGGCGACGCACCCATCTTTGACGACGACGCAGCCAACCGCCGGGTTGGGCCAGACTTGCCCCAGACCGCGCCGCGCCAGACCCAGCGCGGCACGCATGTGGGTGAGGTCAATAGCCGGGTCAGAGGCGACCGTAACCCCACTCCCAAGATGGAGTTACGAACTGCGCATAAGCAGGCTCACCGGTTGCCCGCTGGCAGGCCAAATCGAGCATCTCGCGTGTCGACGAATTGTCTAGGACACCCCGCGCCTCAGACCATCCCTCGGCGAACCTCAGCGTATGCTCGATTGTGTGCCAATTGCGATGAGCGCCGGACTCAGCCAATTCAAACGCGCGGCGTCGTATAAGAACCTCCCGCTCCGACTTCTTCATTCGAATTCTCAAAGCCCCCTCCGTCGCGGTCTCAGCAATCGCCGTCGGCGGCGATCCGGCCGACGAACTCGCCGAAATCCTTGGCCTCGCGGAAATTGCGATAGACCGAAGCGAAGCGGATATAGGCGACCTGGTCGAGCGTCGCCAATGCCTCCATCACCAATTCCCCGATCTGGTCGCTGGGGATATCGGTCTCGCCCGAGCTTTCAAGCTGGCGCACCATGGAATTGATCATCCGCTCGACCCGCTCGGTCTCGTGCGGCCGCTTGCGCAGCGCGACATAGATCGAGCGCGCCAGCTTGTCGCGGTCGAACGGCTCACGCTGGCCGTTCTTCTTGACCACGGTCAGCTCGCGCAGCTGCACCCGCTCGAAAGTGGTGAACCGCGCCGCGCAGTTCGGGCAAAAGCGCCTCCGGCGGATCGCGCCGCGATCGTCGGTTGGCCGCGAGTCCTTCACCTGAGTGTCGTCAGTACCGCAGAACGGACAGCGCATTTTCCCCCTCCGAACTTCTAGATCTGCGGATAGACCGGAAAACGATCGCACAGCGCGCCCACCGCACCGCGTACCCGGCCCTCAACCCCGGAATTGTTATCGGGATGTTGCGCCAGTCCGCGCAGCACTTCGCCGATCCAACGGCCGATCTGGCGGAACTCCTGGACGCCAAAGCCGCGGGTCGTCGCCGCCGGCGAGCCGAGGCGGATGCCCGAGGTCACGGTCGGTGGCTTCGGGTCGAACGGGATGCCATTCTTGTTGCAAGTCATCCCAGCGCGCTCCAGCGCCTTCTCGGCGTCGCGGCCGGTGAGGTTCAAGGGCCGCAGATCGACCAACATCAGATGCGTGTCGGTGCCGCCCGAGACGATCGCCAGCCCCTCTCCGACCAGCGTCTCGGCGAGTGCCTTGGCGTTGGCGACGACCGCCTTGGCGTAGGACGCGAAGCTCGGTTGCAGCGCCTCGCCGAACGCCACCGCCTTGGCGGCGATGACATGCATGAGCGGCCCGCCCTGCAGGCCAGGGAAGATCGCCGAGTCGATCTTCTTGGCGATCGCCTCGTCATTGGTGAGGATCATCCCGCCACGCGGGCCGCGCAGCGTCTTATGCGTCGTCGTGGTGACGACATGCGCGTGCGGCAGCGGGCTTGGATGCGCCCCGCCGGCGACGAGCCCGGCGAAATGCGCCATGTCGACCATCAGATAGGCGCCGACCTTGTCGGCGATGGCGCGGAAACGGGCAAAATCGATGATCCGCGGATAGGCGCTGCCGCCGGCGATGATCAGCTTCGGTCGGTGCGTCTCGGCCCGGCGCTCGACCTCGTCGAAGTCGATGCGCCCGTCTTCGGCGCGCACCCCGTAGGTCGCCGCCTTGAACCATTTGCCTGAGATATTGGGCGGGGCGCCGTGAGTCAGGTGCCCGCCGGCGGCCAGCGACATGCCGAGGATCGGATCGCCGGGCTGCAACAGCGCCAGATAGACCGCCTCGTTGGCGGGGGCGCCGGCATGCGGCTGAACGTTGGCGAAGCCGCAGTGAAACAGCCGCTTCGCCCGCTCGATCGCCAGGCTCTCGGCGACATCGACAAACTCGCAGCCGCCGTAATAGCGCCGCCCCGGATACCCCTCTGCGTATTTGTTGGTCAGCACCGAGCCCTGCGCCTCGAGCACCGCGCGCGAGACGATGTTTTCGCTGGCGATCAGTTCAATCTGCGATTGTTGACGGTGCAGCTCGCGGGCGACAGCGTTGGCCAACTCGGGGTCGGCGGCGGCGAGATCAGCGGTAAAGAAACCGGTATCCGGGGAGATACCAGCAACTGAAGCGGTCAATTGGGTCAGGAAGCACCTATCAGGCATGAGAGGCGGGCGCGCCGGCGCTGGGAGAGCGCCAAAGCCATCCACGCTACCATATCTCGGGCGCCGATGTCAGCCGGCTACCAGAATTCGCGTCGCCGCTGTCGAATTGGTCGCGCCGAGTCCTCGGCTGAAAAACGATGGCGTTATCTGTGAATCGGCAAAGCACAAGCACTGTGCAATCGGCGGCGAAACGACTCTTAACAGCACCGCCGCCATGCTCTTCACTGCTATATCCAAGTCGCCAATGTAACTCGATTTCGAGTATTACTATCGATGATGGGTGTTATCGTTGACACCAAGAAATTCGGCTGCAATTATCACCTTCAGGACAAACCTTTCGACTCGGCGGGGCAGGACATGGCGGAAGTAGCGGCGCCCAAGACGGCGGATGACGAGCTGCTCAAGATGACGACCGAAGTGGTGGCCGCTTATGTGAGCAACAATACATTGGCGACAGGCCAACTCGGCGATGTAATCCACGCGGTCTATAATTCGCTGCGCGCGCTTGACGGCACTGCGGCGGAGCCGCCGGCAGAAGTGCTAAAGCCGGCCGTGCCGCTCCGCAAGTCGATCACCCCCGAATACCTAATCTGCCTCGAAGACGGCAAGAAACTGAAGATGCTGAAGCGGCATTTGCGCTCGACTTACAATATGACCCCCGATGAATACCGGACGAAATGGGGCCTCGGCGCCGACTATCCGATGGTCGCGCCTAAATACGCGCAGCAGCGCTCGGAATTCGCCAAGAAGATCGGGTTGGGCCGCGGCACCGGCAGCCGCTCGGCGCGCGGCAAGAAGTAAGCCTGCTTCCAGGCTGAAGCGAAAAGGGGACGCCGCGGCGTCCCCTTTTTGTTGCGCGATCGAAGGCCGCTTAGATCGAGCCCAAAGTGCCCGAGACGAGGACAACCGCGAGTAGCGCCGCACCGATGATGAGAATGCCGGCAACGGTGTTCGAGGCGTAAGAGGCCATGCGGGCTCTTCCTTCTTCTTGGGGTAGCAATGGAATTGCTGAAGCAATTTCAGTGCCAAAGCGCTCGCAGCCAAGATGAGGCCAAATTCGCTCGACGCTCCCCGGTGTCTCAGCTGCTGGCTACGGTTCTACGCTGCTCGTCCGAACCCGCTATACTCCGGGCGCCACCGCACCGAGGACATTGATGAGCAACTCTACGACCGAAGCCGTCGAATTTGACTGGGCCGACCCGCTGCGCTTCGATGATTTGCTCTCGGAGGACGAGCGGCTGATCCGGGACAGCGCGCGTGCTTATTGTCAGGAAAAGCTGATGCCGCGGGTCCTCAAGGCGCACCGCGAGGAGACGTTCGACCGCGCGATTTACAACGAGATGGGGGAACTCGGTTTTCTCGGCGCGACGATAGACGGCTACGGCTGCGCCGGCATCTCCTACACCGCCTATGGCCTCATCGCCCGCGAGGTCGAGCGGGTCGATAGTGCCTACCGCTCGGCGATGGGGGTGCAGTCGAGCCTGGCGATGCACCCGATCCACGCCTTCGGCAGCGAGGCGCAGCGGCAGAAATATTTGCCGAAGATGGCCAAAGGCGAATGGGTCGGCTGCTTTGGCCTGACCGAGCCCGACCACGGCTCCGACCCGGGCAGCATGGCGAGCCGGGCCAAGGCGACGCCGGGCGGCTACCGCCTCACCGGCAACAAGATCTGGATCACCAATGCGCCGATCGCCGATGTGCTGGTGGTGTGGGCCAAGACTGAGGACGGGCAAATCCGCGGCTTTATCCTCCAACGCGGCATGGAGGGGCTCGAGACCCCAAAGATCGAGGGCAAGTTCTCGATGCGCGCCTCACCCACCGGCGAGATCGTCATGGACGAGGTCTTCGTGCCGGAAGAGAATCTGCTGCCCAATGTGCGCGGGTTGCGCGGCCCGTTTTCGGCGCTCAACGGCGCGCGCTACGGCATCGCGTGGGGGGCGATGGGCGCGGCCGAGTTCTGCTGGCATGCGGCGCGCGACTACACGATGGCGAGGAAGCAGTTCGGCCGGCCGCTCGCCGCCAACCAGCTGATCCAGAAAAAACTCGTCGATCTGCAGACCGAGATCACGCTGGGGCTGCATGCCTGTCTGCGCCTCGGCCGGCTCAAGGACGAGCACCGCGACACGCCGGAGATGGTCTCGATCCTGAAGCGCAACAATGCCGGCAAGGCCCTCGACATCGCCCGCACCGCCCGTGACATGCATGGCGGCAACGGCATCCACGACGAGTTCCACGTCATCCGTCACGTGATGAATTTGGAAACGGTCAACACCTACGAGGGCACGCACGACATCCACGCACTGATCCTCGGTCGTGCGCAGACGGGTATTCCGGCGTTCTAGGCTTGGCGCCGCATCTCCGCCCGGACCACATCGCGCGTGCGCCGTCCGATGCGAATGCTCACCAAGCACAGGACGACGAGACATCCGATCGCCCAGAGCTGACCCCAGACCACCGCCTGCGCGACCGGCAGCGTGTAGATGATGGCGGCGCGAACGATCGCCTCGCCGACGAGACCTAGGCCCCAGATCACGGTCATCGCCCGCATTGCGCGGCGGAACGATTGCGAGGCTTGCCAGCGCTCGTCCCATACGGGCTCGCCGCCGGGCTCGTCGCGCCCGACCGTCTGTTGCGAGGCGTAGAAGATGAAGGGCCGCTCGGCCAGCAACGTCGCGAGGAAATAAAGGCCGGCGAATCCCGTGACGATGACGCTTTTCGCCAAAAGAATGCGGGGGTCGCCGGTGACGATGGTCAGCGCGATTGCCAGCGCGAGCAGTGCCAGGACCAGAACCGCCACGCGGTCGATGCGCTTCCCGCGAAGGACGGCAGCGGCGATGTAGATCGCTGGCAGCGTTGCCGCGGCGCCCAGGCTGATAAACTCGTTCGCGCCCAGCCGCGACAGCACCGCATAGGCCGCCAGCGGCGCGAGGATGTCGATGAACAGCGGAGCGAATGCGCTCAATCCGCCGGGCTGACTGCCGGCGCTCTGGGTCATGGGACGGAGCTCATCCAGGTCTTGAACCAGTCGGCGACGCCGGCCTGGCTGAGCCTTCCCTTGAAGTATTCGAAGAGGCGCTCCTCAGCGCGCTCCCGGTTGGCGCCAAGATCGAGGACTAAACCGTTACCCTCAAGCAAGGCGACAGCGGCGCGGTAGGCGGTGCGCTCATTGGCGGCCGCAAAGGCCCTGGCGCCGGCGATCGCGACGAGGAGCGACATCGCCAAGGTCGCGTAGTCTTGGTCCATGAAATAGACCCAGACATTCCACGGCCGTCTGACCGCGATCTCAAGTGCGGCGCGGTCGAGGAGTGCGTGCGCCTCGCCGGTTCTCGCAGCCTCCTCGCGATTGAACGCGACGACCGCCTCCACCGAGACCCAGCGCGGCTCGCTCGGCAAGATAGTGCGGCTAGAGCAGACGGGCGGCGAGCGCGGTCAGCGCGGCGATATCGACGCCGTTGCGCGCGCCGAGCGCGACCAGCGCAACCGGGTCGGCGCCCTCGCGCAGCCGGGTCAGCGCCCAGATCATCGTCGAGCGGGTGCCGCTGCGGCAATGCGCGACGAGCGGCCCCGCGGCGTTCTTCAGCACCGCGGCGAAGGCGTCGATCTGCGCCGTGGTCAGAGTCGCGGCAACAAACGGAATATGGTGATAGGCGATGCCGTGCGCGGCGCAGAGTTGCCGCGCCTCCTCGGCGGGCAGCTGCCCCGGGTCCTCGCCATCGGGCCTGTTATTGACGATCACCTTGGTGCCGGCGGCGGCGAGCGCCTCGATATTGTCACGCGTTAGCGCGCCGGTGGCGGTGACGCCCGGCGCGAGTTCCATGAGCGGCGGCAGGGTCGGCATGAGACGGCTCCGCAAAGCAAAACGAGCCGCAGAGTTGCAGCCCGTTTCGTTTCCGTCACCAGAAAAATTGGGGGAGGCCCTAGGGGAGCTTAACCCGAAACCTACGCGGCGTATTGGCCCGGGCGCTGGACGAGATCGCCAGCGCGGATCCAGAAGCGCTCGAGACGGCGCAGCGTCACGCTCGCGGCGTTAAGGTCCTCGTCGGTGATCGCGGTCTGGTTCAGCATCTCGACATGGCGCTGGTGCATCTGATGCAGCCGGTCGCGCAGCTTGGAGCCCTTGTCGGTCAGCCGAACGTGGATCGAGCGGCGATCGTGCACCGAGCGCTCCTGCGCCAGATAGCCGTTCTCGACCATCTTCTTGACGTTGTACGTCTCGTTCGAGCCGAGATAGCAGCCGCGCAGCGTCAGCTCGCCCACCGTCATCTCGGCATCGCCGATGTTGAACAGCATCAGGCCCTGTCCGTTGTTGATGTCGTGGATGCCGAGCCCGTCGAGCTCAAGCTTCACGACTTCGAGATAGTACCGGTGAAGGCGCTCGACCAGCGAGATCACCTCGAGATAATTGTTTTCCATAAAGGTCTTCTTGGTTTTGCCTATCCAAAATCTACCAATATTCAGGTTAATTTTTCATGGATCTAGCTTACCAGCGATCAGCGGCCTTTCTGGAGCGATGCGAGGTCGATCACGAAATCGGCAAGTGTCTGCTTCCCATCTTTCAATTGCCGAGGGTTCTGGAGGTGGTGCGCGTGATGCGCATCGGGATGGCGCTGAAGAAGTCGGAGAGCGCGACACGCAGTTTCTCGGCACCGCGCGCGCTGCTTACGCTCAGAAGGCCGATTGTTTCTGCGAAGCACCGAGCTGACACGACGAATTGTCTGTATTTTCCCAGCGTATCTGGGAATTTGCAGCTTGGAGAGACAACGGGATCTCTCTTCGCTCGCGTGAATGTGCCCGGTTTAAGATGCAGACCGGTCCAAGCCAGGCTCTTCAGCCTGGGCACGCGCCTACCCCTGCCCTCCGACCAAAACCGCGATTCGCTCTTGAGCACTGATGAAGATAAGAGCGACTCCGAAGGAACTTGGAAGCGCTCAGGATTAAATCTTATTTAACTCAATATCTATTCGATTGGCCCCTTTCGAGGAGGCCGCCGTGGCCCTGTTTCAAAATTCCGATAGCGAAGTTGGTTATTGGGTCAACCGAGTGCTGATTGGATTTTTCCAAAAGTACCGTGTGAGCGCAATCGAGTGTGGCTTGGTTACCGCAATGATCGTGATTGCAGTGGGTTTCGCTATATCCCTATTTGGCATCCAC
>DASYXG010000279.1:0-15631 GCA_035935235.1 Allostellaceae bacterium | reverse complement strand
CTCGATATCGCCGAGGATCGGCACCGCAGCCTTGCGGGCAGCTGCGACCGCCAGGTGCGGTTCTGGGAAACTGTGCGGGATACCCGGCGACAGCATCAGTGCTGCGATCTGGCGCCAGTCGATCCGGGACGGATCGCAAAGCGGAATCTGATCGGCGACCACGGCACGGGTCTTTTCGTTATCGTCCCAGGCCAGCACCTCGGCTCCCCCGGCCTTGAGCGCCGCGGCGGCCGCGCGCCCCGAGCGGGCCAGGCCGAGAACGGCGACCTTTCGACCTTCGAAGCCGGGGACGACGATCATCGCTGCCTACCGCAGTTTGAGCGTCGCCAGCCCGGCGATCGCCAGGATCGAGGCGATGATCCAGAAACGAATCACCACGGTCGGCTCTTCCCAACCCTTCTGCTCGAAATGGTGGTGTAGCGGCGCCATCCTGAACACCCGGCGCCCGGTCAATTTGAAGCTCGCGACCTGGACGATGACCGATACCGCTTCAAGCACAAAAAGCCCGCCGACAATCGCCAATACCAGCTCGTGCTTGGTGATGACGCTGATCGCACCGAGGGCGCCGCCGAGCGACAGCGACCCGGTGTCGCCCATGAAGACCATGGCCGGCGGTGCGTTGAACCACAGAAAACCGAGGCTCGCCCCAACCATCGCGCCGCAGAACACCGCCAGCTCATCGGTGCGCGGAATGTGGTGGAGCTGCAGGTAGGTGGCGAAGGTGAGATTGCCGACCAGATAGGCGATAAAGGCAAAACACCCGGCGGCAATCATGGTCGGCACGATCGCCAGCCCATCGAGCCCATCAGTCAAGTTGACCGCGTTCGACGCGCCGACGATGACGAAGATACCAAACGGCACGAAAAACCATCCGAGGTCCAAGAGCGCGTTCTTGAAAAACGGCACCGCTACCTGGTTGGCGAATGGTTGGTGGATATAGGCGGCGAGGGCGATGCAAGCCATAGCGGCGATGGCGATTTCGAGCAGCAGTTTGACTTTGCCCGGCACACCGCGATGCGAGCGGCGGGTGAGCTTGCGGTAATCGTCGAGAAAGCCGATCAGTCCGAAGCCGACGGTCACCATTAGCGCGGTCCAGAGATAGGCGTTCGCCAGGTCGGCCCATAGCAAAGTCGAGCTCGTCACCGCCAAGAGGATCAGAAAGCCGCCCATCGTCGGCGTGCCCTTCTTGCGGACGATGTGGCTTTGCGGCCCGTCATCGCGGATCGGCTGGCCCTCGCCCTGCTTCGATTTGAGCCAGGCGATCATCGGCGGACCGAAGACAAAGCTGATCAGCAGCGAGGTCACCACCGCACCGCCTGACCGAAAGGTGATGTAGCGGAACAGATTTAACGCGTGAAATTCGTCGGCAAGCGGATAGAGCAGCAGATAAAGCATGCGATTCTTTTATTGTTTGAGGCTGGCCGGGGCCGCGCGCGCGGCGGCGGTGCTACGCATAACCGCAACATTGCGCCGCCACAACCCATCGCGCCCCGGGATCATCGAACGCTCCGCGTGGCGATCGCCTCGCGTGCAACAACGACGTCGTCGAAGGGCAGGGTTTCGCGGCCGACGATCTGGCCGCTCTCATGTCCCTTGCCGGCGACGACCAGAACGTCGCCCGGCGCCAAGGCTGCGATGGCGGCTCCGATCGCCTCGCGCCGGTCGCCGATCTCGATCACGCCGGGCGCCGCGGCGAGGATCGCGCGGCGGATCGCGGTGGCGTTTTCGGTGCGGGGATTGTCGTCGGTGACATAGACTAGGTCGGCCTTTTCGCTGGCAACCCGGCCCATCAGCGGCCGTTTGCCCGTGTCGCGGTCGCCGCCGGCGCCAAACACGACGACGAGCCGGCGCTCGGCATGCGGGCGCGCCGCGCCCAACACCGTGGCGAGTGCGTCGGGCGTGTGCGCATAGTCGACAAATACGGCAGCGCCGTCGATCTCGCCAACGAGCTGCATCCGCCCCGGCACCGTGGTCAGCGCCGGGAGCGCGGCGATGGCGCGAGCCGGATCGCAATCGGTGGCCAGCGCCAAGCCGAGCGCGGCGAGCACGTTCAGCACCTGGAAATCGCCAATCAATTTCAACTCGGTGTCGTGTGCCTCGCCATAGAGGGCGAGGCCGACCTGTTGTCCGTCGCGGCGCGGCATGCGCGACATAAGCCGCAGGTCGGCCGCATCGCTTATCCCATAAGCGATGACCTTGTGACCCCGTCGACGAGCGAGAGCCGAGAGCCGCGCGTATTCCGGGCTGTCGGCGTTGAAGACCGCGGCTCCCCCCGGCGCCAACAGCGCGGTGAACAGCCGATCCTTGGCGGCGCGGTAAGACTCCATGTCGCCGTGGTAGTCGAGATGATCGCGGGTGAGGTTGGTGAAGGCGGCGGCGGCGAACGAGAGCCCGTCGAGGCGGTACTGGGCGAGGCCGTGGCTTGACGCTTCGATCACAGCGCAATCCACTCCGCACCCCGCCAGATCGCTCAGCGTGCGGTGCAGGGCCACCGGATCCGGCGTCGTCAGCGCGCCGGCGTGCCGTTCGTCGCCGACGACCCAGCCGAGCGTGCCGAGGCTCGCCGATCTATGGCCGAGCGCTTGCCAAATCTCGCGGGCAAAGTGCGCCACCGAGGTCTTCCCGTTGGTCCCGGTGACCGCGGCGATTGTGCCGGGCCGCGCCGGGTAAAAGCGCGACGCGGCGAGGGCCAGACGACGCTGCGGGTTGGGATCGGCCACCACCGCGAGCCGCGCCCGCTGCGTCGCATCGAGGTCAAGTGCCGCCGGGTCGTCGGTCAGGATCGCCGCCGCGCCTTTCGCCACCGCCTCGGCGGCGAAGCGGCGGCCATCGGTCTGCACGCCTTTGAGCGCGGCGAACAGGAAGCCCGGCCGCACTTGGCGGGAATCGGCCGTAATTCCGGTGATCTCCAGATTGTTGAGCGGCGCGGCCCCGGAGGAGGCCATTGGGGATGCCGAAACCGGGGCGACGTCGGGACCGAACAGCTCAGTTATATTCAAGCTTTTTGCCTGCGAGGCTCTCGATCTGCAGGGCTCTGACGATATCGGGCGATTTCTCGTCGACCGGCGCCACTCCCAAGAGCGGCGCGATGCGCTGGATGATCCGGCTCGTCGCCGGGGCGACGGTCCAGCCGGCGGTGGCATAGCCGTGGCTTTCCTTGTTGCCGTGCGGCTCGTCGACGAGGGTGAGGATCACGTATTGCGGGTCGTTCATCGGGAATGCGCCGATAAAAGACGATAACAGCGCTTTCTCCTCATAGTGGCCATGAAGGTTCTTTTCCGCGGTGCCGGTCTTGCCGCCGACGACGTAGCCCGGCGCCTCAGCTTGTTTGGCGGTGCCGGATTCAACGACCAACCGCATCAACTTGCGGATCTGATCCGAGGTTCTGGCGGAGATGACGCGCACCCCCGCCACCTTGGCGCCGTCGGGCACTTTCAGCATGGTCGGCGGATGCAGAATGCCGCCGTTGATCATCGCCGCGGTCGCCGTGATCATGTGCAGCGGCGTCACCGCGATGCCGTGGCCAAAGGCGATGGTCATCACATTGACCTCGCGCCACAGCGCCGGGAAATGCGGCCGGGCGACCTCGACCTTGTCGAACTCGATCGGCACCGGGTCGAGCAGCCCAAGTTTCGCCAAGAAGTCACGCTGCAGCTTGGGGCCGGCCGCGACCGCCATCCGCGCCGAGCCGATATTCGACGAATAGGCGAAAATCTCGGGCACGCTCAAGACGCGGTGCTTGCCGTGATAATCCTCGATCGTGAAACGCCCGATCGTGATCGGGTTACGCGCGTCGAAGGTCGAGGTCATCGTCGCGACGTTGTTGTCGAGCGCCATCGCCGTGTTGAAGATCTTGAACACCGAACCGAGCTCGTATTCTCCCGAGGTGATCTTGTTGAAAATGCGGTCCTTGTCGTCGGCCGTCCCGCGCTTCGGGTCGGTGGTCGGCGGATGGTTGGGATCGAAGTCCGGCAGCGACGCCATCGCGACGATCTCGCCGGTACGGACATTCATGATGATCCCGGCGGCGCCCTTGGCATTGAATTGGGTGATGACCTGCTGCAGTTCATCCTTCAGCACAAACTGAACGCGGGCATCCAAGGCAAGCGTCACCGGCTTGCCGCTACCCTTGATCGCCGGGTTGAGACCACGCTCGAGCCCGGCCTGACCGATATTGTCGACGCTGCAATACCCGACCACGTGGGCGACCAAATCGCCGAGCGGATAGCGCCGCTTCTCGCCTGGCTCGAATTCGATGCCGGGAATGCCGAGATTGTTGATCGCGTATTCCTGGCGCGGGGTCAGCGACCGGGTCAAATAAGCAAAGCTCTTGCCCGAAACGAGCTTGGCGCGGATGTCGGCAAGCGACAGATCCGGCAGGGCCGCGGTGATCGCGCGCGCCGCCGCATCCGGATCCTCGCCCGCCTGCAGCATGATCTTGGAGTCGACGTAAAGCGCCGGGCTGTCGAGATTGGTCGCCAGCAGTGTCCCGTTGCGATCGACAATATCGGCGCGCACCGGCGGCGGCACGACGAGATGGTTGCGCGCGACGTGCGCGTCGTTGGCGCCGTCGGCCATCGCCACCACGTCGACCAACCTTCCGGCGACGACGATAAAGATCAGCGCGAACAACGCCGCGGCCAGCAGCAAGCGGGTCCGCGTCGTGTCGAGAAATTCAGCGGCGGCGCCATCGGCAATGACCGGAGCGCAGGGCGGCGGTTTGAAGTGCCGCGGGCGGCACGGATTGTCGTCGAGGCGCTGCGCCGACAGCATCAGTGGTTCCCCGCAACTTGCTCGAACAGCGCGTCGAGCGAAACCTGCTTGGCCTTGTCGGCGGTGGGTGGCGGCGCGGCCGCAGCCACCACAGGAGCCGCCACCGGCAGGGTCGCGGCGGCCATTTTGGTCGGCGGCGGCGGCACTGGCACCGTGGCTGCCGTCTGCACTTCGGACACCGCGACCAGGGGTGCGGGAGCCGGGCGCAGGGCGATCTCGTCAATGCCGACCCGCTCCTGCTTCGGCGCGATTGGCACCAGGCCCAGATAGCGCCGGTTGAGGTCGGCGAGCAGTTCCGGCTGGTTCAGATAGGTCCACTCGGCGGTCAGGTCATGAATCTGCTTCTGCTCGGCGACGATCTTCTTGCGCACATTGGTCAGGTTGTCGTCGAGCCCTTGCACTACCTGCTTGACGGCGTAGTTGCCCACGCCCGCGGCAAAGGCGATGACGATCCAGAAGGCTCCGCCCGGCAACTTCATCGTGGCGACCTGGTGGAGGCCGGGGCGCCAAAGGGTGGCGCGTCGGTGCGCTCGGCAGCACGAAGGCGGGCTGAGCGGGCGCGCGGATTGCGAGCGATCTCGGCGGCGCTCGGCCGCACCGGCCGCCGCGATAGCAGCGTAAAACTCGGCGCCGGTCCGCCGGGGCGGGGCGGGAGATGCCGCGAGCCGTGCGCGGTCTCGCTCCGCCGCCGCAGGAATGTTTTGACCCCGGAATCCTCCAGCGAATGAAACGACACGACGGCAAGCCGCCCGCCTGGCATCAGCAGCCGCTCGGCCGCGGCGAGGCCGCGGTCCAACTCGCCGAGTTCGTCATTGACCGCGATGCGCAGCGCCTGAAAGGTGCGCGTCGCCGGATCGAGCCCCGGTTCGCGCTTCGGGATGGCGGCGCGGACAATCTCGGCCAACGCAGCGGTGGTGGCGAGAGGCTGCCGGCGCTGCGCCGTGGCGATCGCCCGGGCGATGCGGCCGGCGAACCGTTCCTCGCCGAGCGCGCGGATCAGGCCGGCCAATTCGCGCTCATCAAGCCGCGCGATCAGCTCGGCCGCGGTCTCGCCGGCGCGGCTCATCCGCATGTCGAGCGGCCCGTCGCGACGGAACGAAAACCCGCGCTCGGCCTCGTCCAATTGCATCGATGAGACGCCGAGATCAAAGGCAACGCCGGCGATCGGCCCGGGCGAGAACGGCCCGAGCAGCCGTTCCATGTCACCGAACGGACCGGCGATCAGGGTCAGCCTGCCGCCGTACCGGGCGGCGAGCGCCTCGCCCCGCGCAACCGCCTCGGGATCGCGGTCGATGCCGAAGACGCGGCAGCGCGCCGCGCCGAGCAGGGCTTCGCTATAACCCCCGGCGCCAAAGGTAGCGTCGACATAAACGGCATCGTCGCGCGGCGCCAGCGCCGCCAGCACCGCCTCCACGAGCACCGGGATGTGCGATGGCGTTTCGGTCATCGCGGATTACCGGGAAACGCTGGGCGGGAGGGTGGCGCGGTCGCGGCGCGAGCGGTCGCGCGCCTCGGCCCGGTGCGATTTGAACCGCCCGGGTTCCCATATCTGGAACATCGTGCCGAGGCCGACAAAGGCGACCTCGTCGGCGATATGGGCGTGGTCCTTCAATTCATCGGGCAGGACGATTCGACCTTCGCCGTCGATCTGCAGCGGGGTCGAGTCGGCGAACATCAAGGCCAAGTCGTCGCGGCGATCGGAGTATTGATCGAGAGTATTCAACCCCTCCATCATCTCGTTGAGATGATCGCTGCCGGTGCCATCGATTGCCGGATACTTGAAGGAGGGGATCAGCACCACCTGATTGGGATGGCGATGCGTGGCTAGTGTGGAGCGAAAGGTCGCCGGCACAGAAACGCGTCCCTTGCGGTCGACCCTGTTCACGAAAGTGGACAGAAACAGTTCCACTCACTTCCCCCAACGCTCACCCACTGACGCCCGGCAAGGGGCGGGCCCGGTTGCACCGATGAGTTCCCCCCAACATCGGCGCACGTCCTTGGGTTATGATGGGATAGCATGGGATTAGATGGGTCGTCAATAACAGATTCCAGTAATACCGTACGATTCAAAATGTTCGATTGGAATCGACCCCCGAGACACACGATGTAGTCTAGAAGACAATTTAGGCAGTACTAGCCAAATCAATGTTCTGTATTTGTTCACCAGAGGTTGAACGCCAGACGGTCTGTAAGCCGGGTTCTGTCCCATAGCCCAAGTTCCCTTGGGCGACGGGGACGGCCATTCATCTGGGACGTTCGTTGCCGAACGCCTCGCGCGACCGACCCGAGCGGCGGCGCGAAGACTCGCCCGGCACGGTGTTTGACGCCGTGCCTGCCGCTCCTACTTGGTCTTGCTCCCGGTGGGGTTTTCCCTGCCACCGCCATTACTGGCGGCGCGGTGCGCTCTTACCGCACCATTTCACCCTTGCCGCGTCTCCGAGGAGGCGCTTGGCGGTATGTTTTCTGTGGCACTTTCCCTGGGGTCGCCCCCGCCGGCCGTTAACCGGCACCGTATCTCCGTGGAGCCCGGACTTTCCTCTCTCTGCATTGCAGCAAACAGCGGCCATCCGACCGTCTGGCATGGGATGATATGGGCCGACCGGGGGCGGCTGTCAAAATTACGCCTCGTATCGTCCACCGATCAGCGGCCGGCTGACGCCGAGCCCGGGCAATTCCCACACCCCCGCGCCGCCGGGGTTGAGATCGGCGCCGATATTGGCGTCGATCAGATATGGCTTGCCGCTGGCGATCGCGGCCTTGACCGCATCGCCGAGATCGCCGGCGCGATCGATCCGCACCCCCTCGACCCCGCACGAGCGCGCCAAGGCGGCGAAATCGGGGTTGTAAAGCTCGCCGGTCTCGGGATGACGGAACTCGGTCGCCAGCTCGCGACCCTCCAGGTAGCCGCGCTGCAAGCCGCGGATCGAGGCGTAGGAATAGTTGTTTCATCTCTAAACAAGTAATTTCAGTCGGTTATTAATCAGAAATTAGAGATGTCCATCAATGTCCCCTACAAACGATTGCGCGCCAGACGCATGTCCTTCGATCCGTCAATGGTGCTGAACTCCAACAGCGTCGTGGAACCGAAATCGCGCAGGTCCGCTGCCTCGGTATCTTTGGAGTGGCCGTTCCATGTGGAGCAGGGCAATGCTCCGGTCCGGCCGCTTCTGGATCCTGAAGCAGTCGCTCGCGATGTCTAATTTGGATGTCGCAAAAGCGCCGATAGCTGCCGTAAACCGCGCTCGGAGGCGGCAGAGTGCCGTCGTCAATCATTCGATCACCCCGTCCGCTTGCGCTAGCAAGACGGATGGCACGTTAAGGCCAAGCGCTTTGGCCGCCTTGAGGTTAATTACCAATTCGAACGTTGTCGGTTGTTCAACCGGCAAATCGGCTGGCTTCGTGCCGCGCAGCAGCTGCAAGAGCTGACGGCTTTGGACGTCTCGGTAGAGTTGGACGATGCTGGGCCCGTAGCCCATGAATCCACCTTGAGCGGCCATTTCGGGCCACTGGTAAATAGCCGGTAAGCGTTGTGCGGCAACCCGCTCAAAAATGATCGACCGGTTGTTAAAGAATAGCGCCGACGCCAGGATATTTAATGCCTTGGCGCCGACCGCCAGCGCCGCATCAATCGCGGGGGCAATCTCATTGGGCCTGGCAACGAGATGGAGCGATACCTCCATCCCTTGGTTGTGCGCCGCGTCCTGGAGCGCCTGCAGGTGTTCGGGCTTGCTAATCTCGCTATCAGCGAGCAGCGCAATCCGTCGCGCGTTGGGCACTGCTTCAATGAGGATCGATTGCCGTTTCTCATCAAGCTCGGCAGCCAAAATGGTGACGCCCGTTATGTTTCCATCCGGTCTTGCGAGCGAGTGCACAAAGCCTTGCCCAACCATATCATCGGTCAAAGCGAGGACTGGTATCTCGGTAGTCGCCCGCTGGGCGGCGCGAACCGCGGCATCACCACCTGCCAGGATGACATCAACCCGTGCTTTGACGAGGTCATCGGCGTGCCTGTTAAACCCGTCGGCGCTTAACCCGTAACCATCGTCGTCAATCCAAAGATTTTGACCTTCGATGAAGCTGGCCCGCCACAGCTGTTTGCGAAGCGCCACTTGATGCGGCGCTTCGCGTGGCGCGGAGAAGAGATTTCCGAGGCGATAGACGCGGCCGGGCTCTTGTGCGCGCGCGCCCGACCGCCAAGCCACCGTTGCGGCAGCACTGGCCAAGGTCAGAAACTCCCGCCGCCGCATTTTTTTCTCCACGGGCGCAGAGCGCATCTCGCCGAGGGCTCTTTTCAATATCTAACGTATGTATGTGGCGACCGCCTACGGGTAAGCACGGCAATGACTGAGTTGGGGCACGAAGAGAAGCCCACGACGGCAACAACGAATGGCTGTTCAGGCGCGAACAGCGGACTCTCGCTGGCGGTTAGTACGATGGCGCCTTGGCGCCGATTCGCGTCATTCGTCGGAATGCAGTAGACCGGCGGCAGTCGACCCAAAGCGGGTGCTCTCCTCCCTTACTCGATAACCTCGTCGGCGCGCATCAGCATCGATTGAGGCACGGTGAGGCCGAGCGCCTTGGCGGTCTTGAGGTTGATCACCAGCTCGAATTTGGTCGGTTGTTGTACCGGCAGGTCGGCCGGCTTTTCGCCTTTGAGTATCCGGCCGACATAGCCCCCTGCCTGACGATACATCGCGGTGATGCTGGCTCCGAAGCTCGCGAGCCCGCCAGCTGCTGTGAACGCGCGAAACTGAAAGATGGTGGGCACGGCATGGCGGAGGCTCAGTGCGCCGAGTTGTTCGCTCCGGCTATTGAAGAATGGCTGACCGCCGATCACAAGTCCGCCTGCTCGCAGTTTGGCCAATCTCGCAAAGACGGCGTCGAACTCGCCGTCGACGCTGGCATTCAAGATATGGAGTTGCAGGCCGAGGGTATGCGCAGCCGCCTGCAGGGTTTCCGATGTTTTCTCGGCACGAGCGGGATCGCTGGGGTTGACGAGGCCGGCGACGACGGTTGCCGCCGGCACCAACTCGTGCAGCAGCTCAAGCCGCTTTGGTCCTAGCTGGACGTCGATGATGGTGATGCCAGTGACGTTGCCTCCCGGTCGGTTCATGCTGGCGACAAGTCCTACCTCGACCGGGTCGAACCCCGCTGTGAAGACGATCGGGATCGTCGCGGTGGCTGCCTTTGCCGCCTGTGCCGCGGGACCATTCGCGGTAATCACGGCCACCTGACGCCGAACGAGATCGGCTGCCAGCGCCGGCAGCCGGTCATATTGGTTCTCCGCGAAGCGGTATTCGATCGCCACGTTCTGGCCGTCGACGTAGCCGGCCTCTTTGAGGCCGTCACCGAATGCGGCCGCAAGCTGTGGGTCCTCGTCCGGCGCCCTGGTGCCGAGGAAGCCGATCACAGGTATCGCCGGCTGCTGCGCGCGCGTCGCCAGCGGCCACGCAGAAGCCGCACCCAACAGCAGCAATTCGCGCCGCCTCACTCGATCACCTCATCGGCTCGTTGCAGCAGCGATTGGGGTACGGTGAGGCCAAGCGCCTTCGCGGTCTTGAGATTGATCACCAACTCGAATGTCGTCGGTTGCTGGACCGGCAGATCGGCGGGTTTCTCGCCCTTAAGAATCCTTCCGGCGTAAATGCCAAGCTGACGGTAGATATCCTTAAGGCTGGTGCCGTAGCTCATCAGCCCACCGGAATCAGGGAACTCCCGCTGATCATAGATTGTAGGAACGGCATGCCGTGCCGCCAGAGCCACAAATTGCTCGATCCGGCTGTCAAAGAACGAATCGTTTCCGACGACGAGCGCGTCGGCATGCCGTTGGACAAGGGTCGTGAAAGCGGCGTCGATCTCGCTTTCAGCGCGGGCCTTCAAGATAAGGATCTGCACCCCCGTCGCCCGCGCCGCTTCCTGCACCTCACGCATGATCCCCTCAGCACCGGGATAATTCGAGTTCACCAGGAGCGCGATCACCCTGGCCTGGGGAACCAATTCGGACAGCAATTCGAGCCGCTTGGCATTCAGTTCGGTCATCCGCATGCTGAAGCCAGTGAGGTTGCCGCCCGGCCGCGCGAGACTGGAGACGAGGCCCAACTCGACCGGGTCGGTGCCGAGGACGAAGATGATCGGGATCGTCGATGTCGCTCTTTTTGCCGCTCGCGCCGAAGGAGGGCCACCACTCGTCGCGATCAGGTCGACCTTGCGGCCGACGAGATCGGCGGCCAATGCGGGCAATTGGTCATACCGACCCTCGGCCCACCGGTATTCGATCGCCACGTTCTGGCTCTCGAAGTAGCCGGTTTCGCTCAATCCCTCGCGGAATGCGGCCACAAGCGCAGCAGACGCGCCGACGGAACGGGCGCTAAGGAAGCCGATCACTGGGATTACCTTCTGCTGCGCGCGAGCCGCGAGCGGCCACCCAGCTGCCCCGGCGGCTGCCAACTGAACGAACTTGCGCCGCCTCATGCCCGGCCTCCCGATGGCTAGCAGGGAATATGGCTCAACAGAGTTACTTCTGATACGCCGCTCGAATGGCGGGTTTCCGCCGGGTCCAGCGGTTCAATGGTGGCCTCAAATGACGCATAAGGGGCATGACGGGCCGGCTGAGACAGCGACAATGAACGGCCGTTTAGGGTGGAACAGCGGACCCCGCGGGCGGCCCGCCTGATGACGCCTTGGCGCCGAGAGCAGCCGCTCGCAGGTGGACGAACCGGGGTCACTGCACCATTGCGATTGCAGTTACCTTGGCTTTTGAGGGAGTTTGATTTCGCGTATGAAAGGACGAGACGACAGGTCGCGAGCGCGCATGGCTGCGAACGGCAATAGTGAATCGGTCGGTCCCCGGCGAACCGTCGCCGAGCTTGAATCCGAGCTAGTAAAACGAACTGGTGAGATAGAGAGGCTGGCCGCCGAGCGGGACGAAGCTATTGCGCAGCAGGCGGCGGCCGCCGAGGTGCTTGGGGTCATTAATTCGTCCCGCGGTGATCTCGCGCCGGTATTCGATGCGATATTAGCGAAGGCGCGTGCGGTCTGCGGCTTCGAGCAAGGATCGCTCAATCTTTACGACGGCGAGTATTTTCGCACGGTAGCGACACACGGAGTCCCCGAAGCGTTTGCCCAGGTTCTGCGACAACCGCGCCGTGGCGGGCCGCAGGCGCGCTTTCTGGACGGCGACCGGATCGTTCACATCAACGACGTTACGGGTGAACAGCCTGCGGATGACAATCCGGTCTACCGTGCCGCGATAGCGGCGGGTATCCGCACTGTCCTTTTCGTGCCGCTGCGCAACGAAGATCGGTTGCTCGGCTATCTAACAGCCAACCGCCACGAGGTACGTCCGTTTTCGGATAAGCAAATCGCGCTTCTAGAGAACTTCGCGGCCCAGGCGGTGATCGCGATGGAGAACGCGCGGCTCATGGCGGAGACACGCGATGCCCTGGAGCAGCAGACCGCGACCGCCGAGGTGCTACGGGTTATCAATTCTGCTCCAGGTGATTTAGCACCAGTTTTCGGCATGATTTTGGAGAAGGCGCATACTCTCTGCGGCGCCGAATACGGTGTCCTTTTAACCTATGACGGTGATCGCTTCTGGCCTGTGGCAACTCATGGTCACACGCTGGCTACTCCAAGCTCGGCGCGTGAGGGCATTCGTCCTGGTTTTGGCTTCGGCAAGCTGCTTCGAGGAGACCGACTGCTTCATATACACGATATGGCCGAACTCGCATCGCAGATGCCGGATGACCCCGTTCCGCGGGTTCTTGCCGAAGTGAGCGGTATTCGGACCCAGCTGGCCGTCCCGCTGCGCAAGGACGACAAGTTGCTCGGCATCATTACAGCGAACCGCCACGAGGTCCGGCCCTTCACCGACAAGGAGATTATGCTGCTGGAGAACTTTGCGGCGCAGGCGGTGATCGCGATGGAGAATGCGCGGCTCCTGGGTGAATTGCGGCAACGGACCGAGGAAGTGGCCGAGCTCAATCGCGGTCTCGAAGCGCGGGTCGCCGGGCAGGTCGCGGAGCTGGGCCGGGTCGGGCGGTTGAAGCGCTTCCTCGCGCCGCAGCTCGCCGAACTGATCGTCTCGCAGGACGACGAAAACATCCTCGAAAGTCATCGCCGCGAGATCGTCGTCGTGTTCTGCGACCTGCGGGGCTATACCGCCTTCACCGAGACTGCCGAGCCCGAGGAAGTGCTAGACTTTTTACGCCAATACCACGGCGCCTTGGGCCCACTCGTCAGCCAATTCGAGGGCACACTCGACCAATTCTCGGGCGATGGGATCATGGTGTTCTTCAATGACCCCGTCCCAATCCCTGACCCAGCTGAGCGCGCGGTGAAGATGTCAATGGCGATGCGAGAGGCTGCCGGAAAGCTGATCGCCGATTGGCGCGAGCGAGGTCGCGATTTAGGCTTTGGTGCCGGCATTGCCCAGGGGTACGCGACGCTCGGCCAGATCGGCTTCTCGGAGCGTTTCGGCTACACCGCGATCGGCACGGTGTGCAACGTAGCCGCGCGGCTCTGCGCCGAGGCCAAGGACGGCCAAATTCTGCTCAGCCAACGCGTCAACGTCGCCTTAAAAGGAAGCGTCCCCACCGAACAAGTTGGTGCGATCGCCCTCAAGGGCCTCACCCAGCCGGTTACGGCATTCAATGTTCCGGCCATCCAGGAGACTACCGCTACAGTTTGAACCGAGCCCGGGTAAATCTGGGAGGGCCACGTATGAACCATTGAACCATGGCTCCGGTCAGATGTCCTGAATCCGAGGCAGCACTTCTTGCCCGAATAATTCGAGCGCACGCATGAGTCCATCTGTGTCGTTTGAACTCGGGGTCTGAAACATCAGGTCGATCACGCCGGCCCCAACCTGGTCCCGACACTCCTTGATTTGCTTGACCACCGTGTCCGGGCCACCGGCAAAATTCGTCGGCAGCACGCCCCCGATAACGGCGGACCGCGCTTCGCCCGCTATGTTGCGAGAGTCTAGTTGGAGCAAGCCGTCGCGGACAACGGGATGCACCGAAAAGTTGTCAACCGGCTCTCGATGGGCTTCTAAAATGTCCCGAGCTTCTTCGTCGCTCTTCGCCAGCAAGATGTTTGCTCGGTAAATGATCTGCTCAGGTGTTGGCTGCCAGCCGTACTGAGCACATGCCTCGCGATAGTACCGAGTTGCTTTGCCGACAACGGCGAAAGGGCCATAGGCCACGCCGAGGCCGAGGCGAAGACGTGCCGCCACCTCGCAGGACTCGCGACTCCCGCCCAGGGCATAGGTGGGTGGGTGTGGTTCCTGCAACGGCTGCGGCCACACGGAGACGGTGCGGAACTGGAAGTGACGGCCCTGCCAGCCGAACGGTTGGGGCTCCGTCCAGGCTTTGAGGATGAGCTCGATTGCTTCAGTGGTCCGCTCGCGCGCTTCCGTCGGGTTGAGACCATAGCTCAGGTATTCGCCGGTAATGCCACGCAGCAGTCCGACGACCAAACGGCCTTCCGACAGGGTGTCCAACATCGCCAGTTCCTCGGCGACCTGCACCGGGTTGCTTTGCGACACGATTGGGCCGAGCACCGCGATCCCTATGTTCTTTGCACATGCGGCCAAGTGCGCGGCCACGACGATCGGCGCGGGCGTGAGGCGCTGAGGAGAATAATGGTGCTCTGCAACGCTCACCCAATCGAAGCCCAGTTGCTCGACATATCGAAGCCGCTCAACCATGCCGCGATAAGATTGTATCCCTGCTGCCTCGTCATATGCCGATGGCGGTACGGGCCATGAGGCCGGTAATGCGCTTGGCGGCCGGTAGTGGCCGGTTTCAAAGAACGACACCTTCATGACCCGACCTCTACCAGAGACTCTATTTGCTTCTCGATGAGCGCACCGAGAAGTTAGTGACTCAAGTATGGGAAAGGGGACCGCGGAACGCTTCTCTTTGGAGATCGGTTCGATGTGCCGAGGGCGGCTGCCGTTTGTTGGCTCCCGCTTGGAGCCGAGCCGCGCGCATGTGTCGAAGCCAAATATCAGTGGATCACTTCCCCCGTCGGGGTCCGATGGACACGACGGTGAACCCAGGACGCGATTCTCACAATCGTCTCGCCGAGGTGCAGGAAGTGGCCCTCGTCCTCCACTTCCGTCCCGTTCACCATCGCGTCCTCGAAGAAATGCCGTTCGTCCGCTATCTCGATCCAGTGGGTCATGTGGTTCTGTGACATGGCTCGCCCCCGCCAAACCGCTTCGCGGTTGGCCCCGACAATAATCGCGAAATGCGGCGATGGAACGTGATGTACATCACACTGGGAGCATTTTTTTTTAACCAAAGCGAGCAGCTCAGCGAGCGCGGATCAAGACGCCTTTGACCCACGCTGAAGCAATGACCGCAAAGGGGGCATGACCGGTCGGCTAAGACAGCAACAACGAGTGGCCGCTCAGGCTCAAATAGCGGACTCGCGCTGGCGGTTCGCCCGATGACGCCTTGGCGCCGAAAGCCGCCTTTCCGGAGCTGGACCTGGGGCGGCGCTAGACCTGAGCCGCCTCGACGAACGAAGCGCAGCCCTGCGACTTATCCCACCACCTTCGTCAGTTCCGCCACCGGCAGCCGCCAGAGGGTATTTCGACCGTCCTGTCGGACGTCGGCTTGGTCGCCAACGACGCGCTGCATGATTCCGGTGTGGCGCGACCAGCGCACGCAATCACCGGGCCTGAGGGTCGGCGCCACCACCGTCGCGATCGGCGTCGCCGGGCGCGAACGCTTTTGGCTCGCCTTGCGCTGTTCGCCGCCGGGGAGGCGCGCACGTCCCTTCACCAAAAGACCCCCGCCCGTGTCGACACCATCGTCCGATCGCAATCAAGCCTGCGGGCCACTAAAGA
>DASYXG010000278.1:0-22175 GCA_035935235.1 Allostellaceae bacterium | reverse complement strand
GAGGGCGTCGGTGGCGGCGCGCAATTCGGCCGCCGGCACGACCTGGTTGACCAGGCCCAGCGACTTCGCCGTCGCGGCGTCGATAAAATCGCCGGTCAGCAGCATCTCCATCGCCGCCTTGCGCCCGATCGCGCGCGATAGCGCCACCATCGGAGTCGAGCAGAACAGCCCGACATTGATCCCCGAGGTTGCGAAACGGGCGTCCTCGGTCGCGACCGCGAGGTCGCAGCTGGCGACCAGCTGGCAGCCGGCGGCGGTGGCGATGCCATGCACCTCGGCGATCACCGGCTGTCTGAGGCGCACGATTTTCTGCATCATTTCGCTGCAGCGGTCGAAGATGCGGGCATAGGCCTCACGGCTCGGGTCTTGGCGCATCTCCCGCAGATCGTGGCCCGGGCAGAACCCGACCCCGGCACCGGCGATGACGACGACGCGGGTGTCCTTATCGGCGGCGGCGCGGTCGAGCGCGTCGACGATCGCGTCCATCAGCTCCATCGACAGCGCGTTGCGCGCCGCCGGCCGGTTCATCGTCAGGCGCAGCACGCCGTGCGCGTCGCGCTCCTCGAGCAGCACCGCCGCGTCGCTATCGACCCGTACGTTTGCCGCCATCGCGGCCTCCATCGCCGTTCGCGCCGGGGCCGAGTCTGTTCCCGCGAGCCGGCCGCCGGCAATGCTTATTTGCCGATGCGGCGAGGGTTGCCGTGGGGTTTCGTCAAACTCCCGATTTTAGGAAAGCGTTAACCACCAAAAAGGCTGGCCGGGTGGCGCACTCGGGCCTATGTCTCGCCGCGCTTTCCCCGACTCAAGAATGGAGCGTGCAGTGCCGTGGTATGTGACTGCGTTGTTGGCTGTGCTGGTGATTACGGGCTTCTGGGCGGCGGTGGGGAGGTCGGGGTTCTAGTCGGGGCGGCGGTTTCGGATTTGGTGGGGTAGCATCTTCGCGGTATCATTATACCGCATCTTGAAGCACTTTGTTTTCTAACGCAAAATCGCTTGACGGCACATGGACGATCGCCTAAACCCGGCGCTCCGCGGCGCTAGCCGCGCGCCGTCGACAGGCCGTCCGTGATGAAGACTTTTTCCGCCAAGCCGAGCGATATCGACAAGAAATGGGTGCTGATCGACGCCGACGGGCTGGTGCTCGGTCGGCTCGCCACGATCATTGCCATGCGCCTGCGCGGCAAGCATAAGCCGAGCTACACCCCGCATATGGACACCGGCGACAACATCGTCGTCGTCAACGCCGAAAA
Source organism: Allostellaceae bacterium (assembly GCA_035935235.1). Classification (GTDB taxonomy): domain Bacteria; phylum Pseudomonadota; class Alphaproteobacteria; order ATCC43930; family CGMCC-115725; genus DATARH01. The sequence continues at coordinate 20,925 of DASYXG010000278.1, read as the reverse complement.
GGTACAGCTGACCGGCAATAAGCGCGCGCAAAGCATCTTCTATTGGCACACCGGCTATCCCGGCGGCATCAAGGGGCGCAGCAAGGGTGCGATCCTCGACGGCAAGCACCCCGAGCGGGTGATCGAGAAGGCGGTCGAGCGCATGGTGCCGCGCGGGCCGCTCGGCCGCAAGGTGATGGGCAACCTCAGGGTCTATGCCGGCCCCGAACATCCCCACGCGGCGCAGCAGCCCGAGCCGCTCGATATCGCCGCGATGAACCGCAAGAATGCGAGAGCCTAAGAGGGTGATCCTTTCAGATACGAACGCCTGCGTTGCGCGCGGGCGCGGCGATCCGCCAGGCGCAGTGCGAGAGACGGTGTCGGCCACCGTCCGAGTGCTGCAACGAAGCGGGCGACCGCCCGCACGCAACCCGCAGGGCCGCGGTCTTTTGAGCCGCGGGTTCGTCGAAGGGCTTGCCCGTAGTCCGGGCTACGCCGCTTCGCCCTTCTCCTGCCCGCGGCTCAAAATGCCAGCGGCGCAGGCGCTCCTACCTGGAAGGATCACCCTCTAAATGGCCGATACGCCCGAGAACGAAGACACCCCCGAGACGCCGGAAGCCGAGAAGCCCGAGGCCGAGCAACCGACGACGCGGCGGCCGCGCGCCGCGCAGACCGTCCAGGGGCTCGCCAATCTGCGCCAGGCGCTGCAGACCGCCGCGCGGGCTACGCCCGCTGCTCCCGCCACCCCGGCGGCGCCGATCCCGGCCGCACCCATCGACGTCCAGCCCAAGATCGACGAGCACGGCCGTGCCTATGCCACCGGGAAGCGCAAGAACGCGGTCGCGCGCGTTTGGATCCGCCCGGGCAACGGCAAGATCGAGGTAAACGGCCGCGACAGCCCGGTGTATTTCGCGCGGCCGGTGCTGCGCATGCTGATCTCGCAGCCCTTTGTCGTCTCCAACCGCCTGGGCCAATTCGACGTCTGGGCCACGGTCAAGGGCGGCGGGCTTTCGGGACAGGCCGGTGCGGTGCGGCATGGCATCAGCAAGGCGCTGACCTTCTACGAGCCAGGGCTGCGGCCTCTCCTCAAGCAGGGCGGGTTCCTCACCCGCGACAGCCGCGTCGTCGAGCGCAAGAAATACGGCAAGGCAAAAGCGCGGCGCAGCTTCCAGTTCTCGAAGAGATAAAAGAAAAACACTCCGACGCGAAGTTCGCGAAGGTAACGCAGAGGACGCGAAGGGGCTCGGACCGCTTTGCGTCCGTTGCCTATCCATGGCGTGCTTTGCGGTAAAGTGGTTTGGCGCTTCGCGCCAAAGGGGAGGGCCAAACCATGCGTTTCGCCATCGCGATTCCGACCGATTCCGATTCCTGGCGAGTGGTGCGCCGCGCCGAAGAATTGGGTTTTCACCGCGCCTGGTTCTACGACACCCAGATGCTGAGCGCCGACCCGTTTGTCGCGATGGCCGCGGCGGCGATGAAGACCACCAAAATCCGCCTCGCCACCGGGGTACTGATCCCGTCGAACCGGCTCGCCGCGGTCGCCGCCAACGCCTTCGCCTCGCTCAACAAGCTGGCGCCGGGGCGGATCGATTTCGGCATCGGCACGGGCTTTACCGGGCGTCGCGCGATGGGGCTTGGCGCGGTGACGCTCAAGAGCATGGAGGAATACATCCGGGTCGCCCAGGCGCTGCTCGCCGGCGAGACGGTCGAGGCCGAGATCGAGGGCAAGAAGCGGCTCATCCGCCTGCTCAACCCGGAACTGGGCCTCATCAATACGCGCGATCCGATCCCGCTCTACATCGCCGCGACCGGCCCGCGGGCGCGGGCGCTGACCGCCAAACTCGCTGCCGGCTGGATCAACACCGCCGGCGATGTCGCCGGCGCGGCGGCGGGGATGATGGAGATGGCGGGTTTCTGGCGGGAGGCCGGCCACAAGCCCGAGGCGCTCGACGCGGTGGTGCTGACCGGGGGCGCGGTGCTGCGCCCCGGCGAAGCGCTGGATAGCGACCGCGTTATCGCCCAAGCCGGCCCGCGCGCGGCGATGCTGCTGCACCGCGCCGCCGACCAGGCGCTCGGCGGCTTCCCGCCGATGGCCTCGATGCCGCCACAGCTCGCCGCCACCATCGCCGGCTATGTCGAGACCGCGCGGCAGTTCCGCCCGCAAGGCGCGCTCTACCTCGAAAACCATCGCGGGCACCTGATGTTCGTCAAGCCCGAGGAGCGGCCGTTCGTCACCGCCGACCTGATCCGCGCGACGACAATCACCGGCAGGGAAGCGGAGATCGCCGCCACCATCGCCGCCTTCGCCGAGGCCGGATACGCCGAGGTGGCGGTGCAGATCGTCCCCGGTCAGGAACACGCGATCGAGGATTGGGGCCGGATCAGGCGGGCGTTTGCGTAGTTGTGCGCGACTCGCCGAGTTTTCCGCGTCCGGTATATATTCGGGCGCAGTTATCAACAAAAGCGCTAGTCCGGTAGGCTAGGACGTGTTGATGCTTTCTTGTGGCGCACGAGGCCGGCGTCTTGCCAAGCTTATCCTCTTGGCGATCTGCCTCACTTTGCCCCGAGCGGGGTATTGCGGCACCCCCGATGTCGTTACGTTGCCGCCGGTTCAGAACCTCGCGGATATAAAGCGCTTTGCGCTGGTCGTCGGAAACGCGTCGTACCGCCACGTTCCCGCCCTAAAAAATCCGCTCAACGACGCGCGCGCGATGGCCGAGAGACTTCGCGATGATGGCTATCAGGTCATTCTCGCTCTTGATCTCGATCGGGATGCGATGAACGACGTCATCGACAAGTTTCTGAGCCAAATCGAACCGGGCAGCCAAAGCCTGGCTTATTACGCCGGGCATGGCGTCGAGGTCGGCGGCTCGAATTATCTCCTGCCGATTGACATCCCGCAGATAGAACCCGAGCAAGAGAGGCGACTGCGCTCGGATGCCATAAACCTTTCCGATCTGCTAACGGACCTCGAGGAACGGGAGGCCAGCGTGTCGCTCGTCATCGTCGATGCCTGTCGCGACAATCCGTTCGTAACAAGAGGAACGCGGTCTCTTGGGGCAACTAGAGGATTGGCGAAAGTCGATCCTCCGCACGGGACGTTCGTCATATTTTCGGCAGGCGTGGGGGAAACCGCCCTCGACGATTTGGGGCCGAACGATCAAGACCCCAACGGCCTTTTTACGCGAAACCTTCTTCAGCTCCTGGGGGAGGATGGCCTTGAGCTGCACGCATTGACAGTTCGGTTGCGCGACCAGGTTTTTCACGCGGCGGCAGCCGTGAACCATCGGCAGTTCCTAGGATATTACGACCAGCTGGTAGGTCAGTTTTATTTTCGGCCGCCGCCGGCGCGGACCTCTACAACGATGCTCACCCCGGCCCCCGTTACAGTGGCTCCGAACTCACCGGCGATCGAAGGTGAACTCACCTGGACGATTGAACAAAGACGCGAAATCCAGCGCGCACTACGTGCACTGGGCCATTATCAAGGCGAGGCCGACGGCGGGTTCGGTGCCGGCACCATAGCGGCGATCAAACAGTTTCAAGCCTTTAACGGAGCGATGGATACGGGGACGTTGACCGAGGACGAGTTCAAGATGCTGATCGACATGGGGCAGCGTCTGTCGGCGTTACTCGATCAGCCGCCACAATCGCCGCAAGGCATCGCCGCCGCTTCGGTCAAGGGTGCCGACGCGCGTTACGCCCGGGCCTACAATTACGAGGCCGGAAAGGGGGGTAGGGTCGATCCGGCGGAGGCCGCCTATTGGTACGCACTTGCCGCCGGCGACGGCCTGGCCAAGGCTTTCACCAATCTCGGCACTCTCTTTGCCCGTGGCTTCGGTTCAAACAGGCCGGATCCAGCGAAGGCGTCGTTGCTGTGGTGGGCTGCTGCAGCGCGCGGCGAGCCGGTGGCCATGTACGATCTCGGCGTGCTCTATGAGCGTGGTATCGGTGTCGCCGCCAACCTCGATATGGCCAAGGCCTGGTACCAGCGCGCGGCCGCCCTCAATGATCCCGAAGCCGGCAAGGCGCTGAAGCGCCTGGGGACCTAGCGGCGGTGATGGACTGCCGATCGACCTGGCGGACCGCTGTGCTCGGGCTCACGCTACTGGCTCCGCTGTCGGCCATCGCGCAAAGTACCGATCCGTTTCGCTCGACTACGCCGCCGCACCCGGCGCCGCGCCCGCCACCTGAGCCTGACGTGACCCCGCCGCAGCCAGCGCCGGTGCCGATCCCGCCAGCTGCGGTGACGCCGTCGCCGGTCGGCCGCGGAATCTTCGATGGCACCTATCTTGGCTCGGTGACCGCAGCAACCGTCTCGGAGGGCGGGAAGCATCGCCAGCACCAAGGCTGCGTCTCCAGCGGTACGATCCGCGCCATCGTCACCGCCAACGAACTGACCTTGCAGCAGGCCGGTGTTGGCAACTCCGGCAGTGCTTCCTACCACGGCCATATCGAGACGACGGGGATTGTTTCGGCGACGCAGACCACCTTGGACGGCTCCGTCGTCACGGTGACTGGCTCGGTCATCGCGAACCAGATGACGGGCCAGATCGCTCGCCCGAATTGCATATATTCGTTTTCTGCGACCAGGCAATGACGAACAAGTCTTCCGCAATGCTTCGGCCGGCGCTGATGATCGGCTTGGTGCTGCTCGTTTCACAGCCTGCGATGGCGCAGAGCTCTGATCCGTTTCGCTCTGCCCCGGCGCCGCTGCCTCCCAAACCCCTGACTAGCCCAGCACCAGAAGAGGAACCACCGAGTATCTCAAATGTCCCAGCGCGGCCAACCGGCGTGGCGGTATTTGATGGGACTTACAAGGGCGGCGCCCCGCCGGTTGCCAATTGCGTCGCAACGAGCGAGCAAATCGATGTCTTGAACGGGCTTGTCTCAGGAAATGGTTACAACGACCGAGGACAATCATGGGCAATCAAGGGAGCGTTGACCGCGGATGGTTCGTTCACCGGAACTCATGCCAGCAGCGTCCTCGCCGGCCATTTCCAGAACGGCGCCTTCGAGGGCACGTACCTGAGCACAAGCGGCAAGTGTGGCCGCCGCACCTTGACAATGCGGCGAACATCCACGCGGTAAAGTCCTGCCGCAAAAAAAAGGCGGCCGGAGCCGCCTTTTCTGTTGGCGTCAGGCGCTGAGGCTCACGTCGAATAGTCGGAGAACTGCACGGTGCCCGCTCTCGCGCGGTAATCGGTCTTGACGTTGACTAGCGCGACCATGCCCTCGTCGACTTTCTTTTGCGCGCGCTCCAGGGCCGGGCGGATGTCCTCAGGCTGCTCGACATATTCGCCGTAGCAGCCGAGCCCTTCGGCCATCTTGTCGTAGCGGGTGTAGCCGAGGTCGCGGCCGGGTTTGTTGCGCTCCGGGTCGGCGGTCCAGCCGCCGTTGAGGCTGATGACGACGAGGATCGGAATTTTGTGCCGCACCGCGGTGTCGAGCTCCATCGCGTTGAGGCCGAACGAGCCGTCGCCGTGGCAACAGATCACCTGCGTCCCCGGCTTCGCCACCTTGGCCCCCACCGCGAACGGCAGGCCGACGCCCATCGTCCCAAACGGGCCGGAGTTGAGCCGGTGCCCCGGCTCAAAGGTCGGCATCGTCTGACGCCCGAAATTGAGCGTCTCCTGGCCGTCGACGACGAGGATCGCGTCGCGGTTCATAAAGTTCTTCACCTCTTCCAGCAGCCGGATCGGGTGGATGTCGCCATCGGTCGGATAGTTGCCGCCGGGGCCTGAGCGCTTCGCCGCCTCGCCGTCGGCGAGCGTCTTGCGCCAGCCGGCGAAGCGCTCGGCAGTTTTCGCCGGGATCGCGTCGATCAGCTGCTGCAGCACGGATTTGCAATCGCCGACGATCGGGTAGTCGACATTGCGCGCCGACATGCCGAGCTCCTCGGCGTCGATCTCGATGCGGGCGATCTTGGCTTTGGCGCCAAAGCGCGGCGGCGCGGCGTGACCGATGATGTAGTTCATCCGCGTGCCGAGCACGATGATGAGGTCGGCGTCGCGAAACGCGGTCGAGCGCATCGTCAGGTAGGAATACGGGTGGTCGTCGGGCACGACGCCGCGGCCTTGCGGGGTGGTGTAGAACGGGATGCCGGCTTTCTCGACAAACGCGCGCATCTCGTTCCACGCCTGCGACCAGATCACCCCGCCGCCGGAGGCGATGATCGGCCGCTCGGCCTTGGCGATCGCGTCGACAAGGGCGTTGATCGCTTTCGGCTCGGCGTAGGGCCGCGCGCCGACGATCGGCCGACCGGCATAGCTCCAATCGACCTGCGACTCCTCGACCTTCTGGTAGAGGATGTCGCCTGGCCAATCGAGGTAGACGGGGCCGGGCTTGCCGGTCATCGCCTTCTGGAAGGCGAAATTGATCTGCTGCGGGATGCGCTTCACGTTATGGATGCGGTCGGCGTATTTGACGCAGCCGCGCATGATCGCCATCTGGTCGATTTCCTGAAAGACCTGACGGCCGAACTGGCTGATCGGGCTCGATCCGCCAAAGCCGATCACCGGGCAGCAATCGATCAGCGCGTTGGCGAGGCCGGTGGAGAGGTTGATCGCCGCCGGGCCAGAGGCCGCCATGCAGATGCCGGGCTTTTGCAGCAGCCGGCTGTAGGCCTGGGCCGAGAACGCCGCCGCCTGTTCGTGGCGGACGTCGATCATCCGGATGCCTTCCTTGATGGCGCAGGATTCGGCGAGCAGCATGGGCCCACCCATGATGTAGAACGCGTCCTTGACGCCTTCGGCCTTGAGGCATTTCGCGAGGATTTCCGAACCGGTCAGTTCCGCCATGGGGGGCTCCTTCACTGGAAAGGCGATATTCGCTTTAACCAACCCGGGTTAGCTGCTGGATGCCGAGGATGAGCGGTGTCGGGGCGATCCATGTCTCAGGAATTCTATGCCGCCGATGATCTTTGAACCGAGGCGAATAATGGGGATGTTCGATTCATCCTTCGCGGATCGGAAACCTGCGCTGATCGCGTCCCACTGAAACCAGACGAGCGCAGCGCACACCAGCAACAGGAGACCCGTTGGATAGCCGATGCCGAGCGCGTCGCTGTAAACCGCGCCAAACGCCAACAGCAACATGACCGCGGCAACTAGCGTTCTCCCGTTCATTTTCATCCTCCCGCCAGCAAACATCGCCGAAAAAGAAGCGGCCCGCTTTCGCGGGCCGCCGGATCGTCTGTGGTTTCTAGCTGGCGTTGCCAATAACCTTTTGCTCGTGCAGCGCCTGGATCTGATCCTTGCTGAGGCTGAGCCAACTGTGGAACACCTCCTCGGTGTGCTGGCCGAGTTTGGGCGAGGGCTTCAGCTCGGGCGGCTTGCCGTCGAAGCGGACCGGCCAGCTCTCGCATTTCCAATCGCCATCCGGATGGTGCATGACCTGCATGATCCCGCGCTTCACAAAGCTCTCATCGTTGTAGAGTTCGAGCGTGTCGTGCACCGCGCCCGCCGGCACCCCGGCCGCGCCGATCAGCTGCATCGCCTCTTCCTTGGTGTGGTGCTTGGTCCACTCGGCGATGATCTCGTTGATGAACCCTTCGTGCTTGTTGCGCTCCTCGTTGGTGGCGAAACGCGGGTCGTCGATCAGCTCCTCGCGGCCGATGACCTTGAGCAGACGGTTCCAGTGCTCGGGGTTGGCGCGGCTGCAGAAGACGTAGACGTAGTCGTTGTAGCCGAACGGCTTGCACGGGTAGATGCCGCACGGCGCCGGCGCGCCGGAGGTCGACTGCGCGCCCATGCGCGGTGCCGCGGACTTGTCGCCCTGCTGCGACATCACCGCGAACGAGGTGCGGATGTAGTGCATCACCGAATCCTGCATCGCCAGTTGCAGGCGGCGGCCTCTGCCGGTCGCCTTCTTCTCGTAAAGCGCGCCGAGAACGCTGATCGCCATCAGCATGCCGGTGCCGGTGTCGCCGATGGTGCAGCCGGGCTTGACCGGCGGCTGGCCGGGTTCGCCGGTCACGCTCATCGTGCCGCCCGCGGCCTGTGCGATCATGTCGAAGGCGAGGCTCTTCTCATACGGGCTGCCCTCGCCGAAACCTTTGACCTGGCAATAGATGATGCCGGGGTTGATTTCCTTGAGCACGTCATAGCCGAGGCCGAGGCGCTCGATGGTGCCGGGGGCGAGATTCTCGGCGAAGACGTCGGCCTTCTTGACCAGTTCCTTGACCAGGTCGACGCCCTTTTGAGTCTTGAGGTCGACCGTCGCCGACTTCTTATTGGCGTTGAGGATCTTGAAATAGAAGGAATCGTGCGCCTTTCCACTGGCCGCGGCGATGCGCCGGCCGGGGTCGCCCGATTTCGGGTTCTCGATCTTGACGACTTCGGCGCCAAGCCAGGCGAGCGCCTCAGTGCAGGTCGGACCCGCCTCGAATTGGGTGAGGTCGACAACCCGGACGCCTTGAAGGCACTGCAATGGCGCAAAATTTCCGCTCATCGTTTCCCGCTCCCTCTGGCCGCGTGCAGCAGAATCGCTTGTTGGAACGATAGCGCAGAAACTCGTGTGACGGAAATCGTTGATTCCCGCGAAAATCGCGGTGTTGCCATCCCCAAATGCGATAGGCAGGTTGGGCGTATGAATGGTCCTGTCATCCTACCCTACCGCAACATCCTGCCGCGCATCGACCCGACTGCATTTATCGCGCCGGGGGTGGTGATAACCGGTGATGTCGAGATCGGCGCGCACGCCAATATCTGGTTCAACGTCGTCATCCGCGGCGACGACGCGCCGGTGCGGATCGGCGCGCGCGCCAATATTCAGGATGGCTGCGTGCTGCATGTGACCTTCGACGGCACCGAGCGCATCCCGTGCGTCGTCGGCGACGATGCCGCGGTCGGGCACATGGCGCTGCTGCACGGCTGCCGGCTCGAGCCCGGCGCCTTTGTCGGGATGCGGGCCACGGTGATGGACCGGGCGGTCGTCGAATCGGGCGCAATGGTCGCCGCCGGCGCTCTGGTCGCGCCGCGCAAGCTGGTCAAGTCGGGCGAATTATGGTCGGGCGCCCCGGCGCGGTTCTCGCGTCACCTCAAGCCTGAGGAGCGCGATTACATACGCTGGGTACCCGCGCACTACCGGGAGCTGGCCGAGGAATACAGGGCGCTTGGGTAGGAGGAAGTCCAGAGGGAGATCGAGGTGGCCGAGATCGATCTCGGCCACCTCGCGCCGCCTTAAGCGGGTAGCTCCAAGCGGGATGTCAACCCCCGGGAGCTCGAGTACATCATGAGATGGTTAAGAAGCTCTTAGGTTTACCGTCAATTCGCCTAAAGGCTGGGCAAATTTCCCCCGGCTTCGGCCGAAATAGCGACGCCCGGCTGCACCGAAGCGCAGCCGGGCGTAGGGTCGTGTGGTGATTTGGTCGGCGGCTTAGAGCTTGCCGGCGACGGTATTGAACGTCGAGCTCAGGTTCGTTCCGACGGTGCCCATGACGGTCACGGCGGCGACGGCAATCAGCGCGGCGATCAGGCCATACTCGATGGCGGTCGCGCCATCTTCGTTCTTCAACAGCTTCACAAGGGTCGCAAACATGTAGGTTCTCCTCGGGACTGACGGGCGAACCATACCGGCCAAGCCTTTAACAATTGTAAACGCGGGTGCGACCTTTTGGAGCGGCCGCGCACGGCTCGGCGGCCACACATCGATGGCGTCATCGCGGCCAATCGAAAGATCAATCCTCCGCTCGCACCTTCACGTAGCTGCCGGGCGCGTCTTCGATCGGCTTCAAGTTGCCGTCGCCGGGCTGGCGGGCTGGCACTTCGCCGCCGCCATATTGCGAAATCCATTTCTCCCACACAGGCCACCACGACGAATCGTAATGGGTCGCGGTGGCGAGCCAATCGTCGGGCAATGGCGGGTTCTTGTCGTTCTGCCAGTGGCCGTATTTGCTGCCGGGCGGGTTGACCACCCCGGCAATGTGCCCAGAGGCCGACAGCACGAACTTGACCGGCCCGGCGTAAAGCTGTGTCGCGGCGTAGGTCGAGCGCCACGGCGCGATATGGTCCTCGCGAGTCGACAGGATGAAGGCCGAGGTCCTGACCTTGCGCAGGTCGATCTTGACGCCGTCCAGGGCGATTCCGCCCGGCTTGGCCAGCAGATTCTCCTGATACATCTTGCGCAGGTAGAAGCTGTGCATCGCCGCCGGCATGCGCGTCGAATCGGCGTTCCAGTATAAGAGGTCGAAGGGTAGGGGCGACTTTCCCAGCAGGTAGTTGTTGACGACAAACGACCAGATCAGATCGTTGGCGCGGAGCATGTTGAAGGTCGTGTGCATATCGTGGGCTTCGAGATAGCCCTTCTTCTCCATCCGCTCTTCGAGCGCGTGGATCTGCTCCTCATCGATAAAGACCGAGAGCTCGCCGGCCTCGGCGAAATCGACCATCGTCACGAAATAGGTCGCGCTCTTCACGCGCCGGTCACGCTTCGCCGCCATATAGGCGAGCGTTGCCGACAGCAGCGTCCCGCCTAGACAGTAACCAATGACATTGGCTTCTTTTTCGCTGGTCGCCTGTTCCATCGCGTCGAGGGCGGCGAGCGGGCCTTCCTTCATGTAATCGTCGAAACTCTTGGTGCTAAGCTTTTGATCGGGATTGACCCACGAGATCACGAACACCGTGTGGCCCTGGCTGACCGCCCAGCGGATAAACGAGTTTTGCGGCCGCAGATCGAGGACGTAGAACTTGTTGATCCACGGCGGGATGATGAGCAGCGGGCGGCGCTTCACCGCTGCGGTGGTTGGCGCGTACTGGATGAGCTGGATGAGGTCGTTCTGGTACACGACCTTGCCCGGCGTCGCGGCGATGTTCTCGCCGAGCTTGAACGCCGTCATGTCGGTCATGCTGATCGCCAAGCGGCCTTTGCCGCGCTCCAAATCGTCGAGCAGGTTTTTCAGCCCGCCGATCAGGTTCTCGCCGCGGCTCTCGACCGTGGTGCGCAGCACCTCGGGGTTGGTCAGCACGTAATTTGACGGCGCCATCGCGTCGACAAATTGGCGCGTATAAAAATCAACCTTGCGTCCGGTCTGCTCGTCGAGCCCGCCGGTCTCCTTGACGGCGCCCTGGACGTAGCGCGCCGCGAGGAGATAGCTCTGCTTGATGTAGTCGAAGACCGCGTTATCGCTCCATTCGCGGTCGCGAAACCGGCGATCGTCGGGCGCGGCCTCGATCACCGGCTCGGTCGGTTTGCCCATCATCCGCTCGGCGGTGCGCTGCCACAGCGTCAGGTAGTCGTTCCACAGCGCCATCTGCGCCTGAATGAGCTTGGCCGGCTCGGCCATCATGCGCGCGGTCAGCTCAAAGAATGCGGCGCCGATGGCTGTGGGATCGCCAAGACCGATTCCCTCGCTTGCCGATTGCCGGCCGAGAAAATCGGCGACGAGGCGTTGGCTGCGCTCGGCAATTTCCGCCAGGTTTCGCGCCAGCTCGCCCGGATCGCCGGAAGAGGGCGTTCCAGCGGCCGGGCCGCCGCTTTTCTCGCCGCTCGCATCGTTCATCTGAGGTCCTTGTCGTCTACCGGCACTTCACGAGCCGGCCGGAGGGCACTGCCGCCGGCATTTCCGCCGCCGCGCGGATCAAATGTAGTGACGTGCGGTTTCTGATCTAATACACCAACAGGCCGATTGTGAAGCCGCTGGCCGTCCGCGCATGCCGCGCTGGACGCGCGGGGGTGGCGCCGCCGCCGATGAGGTGGGTTTCGTCGATGAAATCTCGGATCGCCCGCGCTCGCGCCGGCGGGTCGGTATTGTCGATCGCCGCATTCGTGGTCGCTGCCGGCCTATCGGGATGCAACCCGATCGAAGGCTATCGTTCGCTTGCCGGCCTCAACAAGAACGACCCCGATCCGGCCACAGCGTTGTTCACCCAGAATCTCAATTCGGCGCAAAGCACCGGCTACCCGAACCTGGCCGCGGTGCCCGATCCGCCGATTGTCTCGTCGACCGTGGTCGAGCGGGGTCAGATCGCGAAGGGACTCAACGCACAGCGCACCAGCACCGAGGCGCCCGACAGTCAGGGGCGTCTGGGATCGGCGGCGCCCGGCCCGGTACCGCCGCCGCCGCCCATCCCACCCGAGCTCGCCGCGGCGGCGGGCGCCGCGCCTCCGGCGCCCGCGCCACCGCCACCGCCGCTGCGCGGCGCCAACGAGCCGCCGCTGCCAAGTTCGCCCAATGCGACACTGCAAACGCCCCAGATCGAGGGACCGCTGCCCGGTGTCGTGCCGCCGCGCCCGGCACCGTCGCAAAGCTCGCTGGCGCCAGTGCCGGCACCCGCGCCATCGGAGCTGACGCCTGCCGCGGTGCAGTCCGCGAACCCGCAACCACCGCCGCCACCGGCCGTACTGCCGCCCCCGCAAGTGCCAGCCGAAATCGCCGCCCGCCCCGCACCGAAATTGCCGCCGGCGCCGATCACCCTTGCCTCGCTCGACTTGTCGCCAAATGCTGCTGCCCTGACTGCGGCCGAGCAAGCTCGCGTCGCCGACGTTGCCGCGCGCTACAAGGACAGCCCCGGGATTGTGCGGGTCGTCTCCTATGCCGTGCCGGCCACTGGCAGCGCCGAGCAGCTCAACAACTTCCGCGCCGCGCTCGACCGCGCTCAGCTCGTCGCCAAGGCGCTGAACGGTGCCGGTATCCCGGCAAAGCAGATCCAGACCCAGGCGGCGCCGTCGAGCCCGGTCGCGCCGCCCGGGCGGATCGATGTGCAATTGTTGACGCCCGCGGGAGCCACCGGATGACGTCGCCGCTCAAGATCGCCGTTGCCGGCCTTGGCACGGTTGGCGCCGGGACATTGCAGTTGCTGGAGCGGCAAGCGGAGCGGCTCGCGGTGCGGGCAGGGCGGCCCATCGTCGTCACCGCGGTGTCGGCCCGCAACCGACAGGCCGATCGCGGCGCCGATCTGTCGTCGATGCGCTGGTGTGCGGACGCGCTGGAGCTCGCCGCGATTCCGGACGTGGACGTGGTGGTCGAGCTGATCGGCGGGTCCGACGGGGTGGCGCGTCAGCTGGTGGAAGCGGCGCTTGCCGCCGGGAAGCATGTCGTCACCGCGAACAAGGCGCTGATGGCGCATCACGGCACCGCACTCGCTCAGGAGGCTGAGAAGCACGGCGTCGCGCTAACCTTCGAGGCGGCGGTCGCGGGCGGCATTCCGATCATCAAGACGCTGCGCGAGGGGCTCGCGGCAAATCGCATTTCACGCGTCTACGGCATCCTCAACGGCACCACGAACTACATCCTGACGACGATGCGCGCGAGCGGCCGTGAATTCGCCGAGGTGCTGGCCGAGGCACAGAAGCTCGGCTATGCCGAGGCCGATCCGAGCTTCGATATCGACGGGGTCGACGCCTCGCACAAGCTGGCGATCCTCGCCAGCGTTGCCTTCGCCCGGCCGGTCGATCTCGCCGGCGTCTATACTGAAGGCATCCGCCATGTCTCGCGGCTCGACATCGATTTCGCCGAGGAGCTCGGCTACCGCATCAAGCTTCTGGGCATTGCCCGGCTGACCGAGAATGGGCTCGAGCAGCGCGTGCATCCCTGCATGGTCAAGCGCGCAACCCCGATCGCCGCGGTCGAGGGGGTGTTCAACGGCATCGTCGCCGAGGGCGATTTCGTCGGCCGCGTGGTGCTCGAGGGTCGCGGCGCCGGGGCACATCCGACTGCCTCTGCGGTGGTCGCCGATCTCGTCGACATTGCCGCTGGCCGCCACGTGCCGACCTTTGGCGTTCCCGCCGACTCGCTCGAGCGGTTGCCGGGCGCACCGATGGAGAGCCACCGCGGCGCCTACTATATCCGGCTCATGGTCCTCGATCAGCCGGGCGTCATCGCCGATATCGCGGCGGCACTGCGCGATCAGCAGGTTTCGATGGAGTCGATGATCCAGCACGGCCGCGCGCCAGGTGAGGCGGTGCCGATTGTGCTGACGACCCATGATACGGTCGAGGCGGCGATGCGACGCGCGCTTGACGCGATCGCCAAGCTCGGCACCGTGCTCGAACCGCCACGGATGATTCGCATCGAAGATTTCTAATCAAGCACCCTCGGGAGGAGACTATGTCCGAAACCCCCAAGATGGACCGCAACCTCGCCCTCGAGGCGGTCCGCGTCACCGAGATTGCGGCCTTGTCCGCGTCGCGCCTGATGGGCCGCGGCGACGAGAAAGCGGCCGACCAGGCAGCAGTCGACGCCATGCGCCAGGCGCTCAACGGCTTGACCATCGACGGCACCGTGGTCATCGGCGAGGGCGAGCGCGACGAGGCGCCGATGCTCTATATCGGCGAAAAGGTCGGTACCGGCCAGGGCCCGAAGATCGACATCGCCCTCGATCCGCTGGAAGGCACGACGATCACCGCCAAGGGCGGCGGTAACGCGCTGGCGGTGTTGGCGATGGCCGATGATGGCGGCTTCTTGAACGCGCCCGATGTCTACATGGAGAAGATCGCGGTCGGCGGCGGGCTGCCGGAGGGTGTCGTCGATATCGACGAGGAACCAGGGGCCAACCTCAAGAACCTCGCGAAAGCCAAGAAGGCCGACATCGCCGATCTCGTCGTTTGCATTCTGGACCGGCCGCGCCACACCGAATTGATCGCCAAGGTGCGCGCTGCCGGCGCGCGAATCATGCTGATCGGCGACGGCGACGTCAGCGGCGTCATCGCGACTTCCGACCCCGAAACCGGGATCGACATTTACATGGGATCGGGCGGTGCTCCCGAGGGCGTGCTCGCGGCGGCGGCGCTGCGCTGCATTGGCGGCCAGATGCAGGGCAAGCTGTTGTTCCGCAACGATGACGAGCGCGGCCGGGCGCATCGCCTTGGCATCACCGATCTCGACCGCAAATACGGGATGCTCGACCTGGCGCATGGCGACGTGATGTTCGCCGCGACCGGTGTCACCAACGGCACGATGCTGCGTGGGGTGCGGCGCTTCCCGGGCGGCGCCATGACCCATTCGGTGGTGATGCGCTCGCGCACCGGCACCGTGCGCTGGGTCGAGGCCAAGCACGACCTGACGCGCAAGGAGAGTTTCGCGCGCTTCTCGCGGCTATAGTTTTTTGCCATGGCCGGGGCTGCCCCGGCCATCCCCTGGGGGAGGGGAAGTGGGGGAGCAGACAGCATTCCTCGGGGTTGAGCGGTCGGCGAGCGGGCGCCGCTGGCGCCTGCGTCACGCGGTCGATGACGGCGCCGCGGCGGCGATCGCGACCCAACTCGCGGTGCCGGAGATTCTCGCGCGTCTGCTGAGCCAGCGGGGCGTCGGCATCGAGGAGGCGGCGCAGTTTCTCAGCCCGCGTTTGCGCGATCAGCTTCCCGATCCGGCACATTTGAAAGACATGGATCGCGCGGTCGAACGCCTGGTTCGGGCGATCCGAGAGCGCGAGAAGGTCGTCGTTTTCGGCGATTACGATGTCGATGGCGCAACCTCGGCGGCGCTGCTGTTGCGCTTCTTTGCGGCGGTCGGCGGTGAGGGCGCGCTCTATGTCCCCGACCGGATGCGCGAGGGCTATGGGCCCAACGCTCCGGCCCTGTTGAAGCTAAAGCATGAGGGCGCCGGGCTCGTCATCTGCGTCGATTGCGGCACCACCGCGCATGAGGCGTTGGAGGCGGCAAAGGCGGCAGGTCTCGACCTCATCGTCGTTGACCACCACGTCGCCGAGCCGCTGCTGCCGAGCGCGGTCGCCGTGGTCAACCCGAACCGGCTCGACGAGGCCAGCGCCCACGGTAATTTGGCGGCGGTGGGCGTCGCCTTTCTGCTCGCCGTCGCCGCCAACCGGGCGCTGCGCGATTTGGGCTGGTACCGTGCTCGCCCAGAGCCGGATTTGATGCAATGGCTCGACCTCGTCGCGCTCGGCACGGTATGCGATGTCGTTCCGCTCACCGGGCTCAACCGCGCGCTGGTGGCGCAGGGGCTCAAGGTTGCGGCGCGCGGCGCCAACCCCGGCGTGGCGGCGCTCGCGGCGCTTGGGGCGGCACCGGGGCGCATCGAGCCGATCAGCGCCTATCAGCTTGGCTATGTCTTGGGTCCCAGGGTCAACGCCGGAGGTCGGGTCGGCGCCGCCGATCTTGGCGCGCGGCTGTTGTCAACGGACGATTCGGCGCTCGCCGCCGAGTGGGCCCAGCAACTCGACGGTTACAACAAAGAGCGCCGTCAGATCGAGCGTGCGACTCTGGAAGCGGCGATCGAGCTGGTTGAACGCCAGAACAGCAACTCGCCGGTGCTGGTCTTCGCCGCGGCGGAAGGTTGGCATCCCGGAGTCATCGGCATTGTCGCCGCGCGCCTGCGTGAGCGCTACGAGCGGCCAGCCTGCGTCGTCGCGCTGGCTGACGGGATCGGCCGAGGCTCGGGCCGCTCGATCCCCGGCCTCGCGCTCGGCTCGGCGGTGATCGCCGCGCGCCAAGCGGGGCTTCTCATCAACGGCGGCGGCCACGCGATGGCGGCCGGGTTCACCGTCGCCGCCGACAAGCTCGTCGAGCTGCAAGAGTTTCTCGCCGAGCGCTTAAACGATGGGCTCGACCACGCCAAACTCGTGCCCGAACTGGCGATCGACGCTGCGCTCACGGCTGAAGCGGCGCAGGGCGGTCTGGTCGCGCTGCTCGACGGACTCGCCCCGTTCGGCTCGGCCAATCCCGAGCCGCGGTTCGCGTTCCCGGCGGTGCGTGCCGCTTATGTCGAGCCGGTCGGCACGGGCCACCTGCGGCTGCGCGCCGCCGACGCACTGGGCGGCGCGATGCTGAACGCGATCGCCTTTCGCGCGGCGGATACTCCGGTCGGCAAGCTCTTGACCGAGGCAAAGGGCAGGGCCATTCACCTCGCCGGCCATTTGCGTCGCGACACCTGGCGCGGCGGCGACGCGGTGCAGCTTGTCGTCGACGATGCCGCGACGGTGGAAAGCTAGGATGGAGAGGCTTGATGGTTGACCAGACCGAGATCCCGGAAGGGGTGCACGAGCACCATCATGCCCACCACTTCGAGGGTCATGAGGAGTCGGGGTTCCGGCGCTGGGCGGCGATCTATCTCGGCGTCGTGGCGATGCTCCTGGCGATCTCGTCATTGGGCGGCGGCAAGGCGACCAAGGAGATGCTCGCCGCCAGCATTCGCGTTTCGGACACCTATGCCTTTGCCCAGGCCAAGTACTTCCGTCAGGTGGCCTACGAATTGGCCGCCGACCAGCTTGAGTCTGAGCTTGCCGCCCTCCCCGCGATGCCCGACGAGGCCAAGGCGTCGATGAAGGCGTCGATCGCGCGCTATCGGACCACCGCCGCGCACGACGCCAGTGACCCCCAGAAGGGCGAGGGCCGCAAGGAACTGCTCGCCAAGGCGAAGGATTGGGAAGCGGCGCGCGACCACGCCGAAGCACAGGACCCGAACTTCCAATTCGCGGCGGCGTTGTTTCAGATCGCGATCGTGCTCGGCTCGGTCTCGATCGTTGCTTCGTCGCGCGCGCTTATCGGCCTCAGCGCCGCTCTCACCGTCGCCGCGGTGGTGCTGACGATAAACGGCTTCTTTCTGATCGTGCCGTTCCCGGCGGGATAGCCCGCTTTAGGTCGGCTCGGCCGAAATAATCGCCGCTGCGTCGCCGTCGAGCTCGGCAAGACTGCGCCCACGGGTTTCTGGCAACAGCAGCAGCATCAGGATCATCATCCCCGACGCGATCGCGCTGAAGATCGCAATCGTCGTGCCGAGATCGCCGTGACCGCCGATCATGTCGGTGACATAGCCCACGGCGGTCGGGAAGAACGCCCCGATCGCGCGACCCGCGTTGTAGCAGAAGCCCTGGGCGTTCCCGCGCACCTCGGTTGGGAACAGCTCGGTCATGAACGGTCCCATCGGCGGGAACTTCATCAGGAACGCGGTATAGAGCGGAATCCCGGCGAACAGCAGCGCCGTGTCGCCCATCGGCACGAACATATAGAGCAGGACGAACACGAAGGAGAGAATCGCCGACCACATAAAGGTCTGTTTGCGGCCGATCGCGTCGCTCAGATAAGAGCCGATGAGGAAACCGAACAGCGCCCCCAGAATCTGCACCAAGAGGAAACCGCCGGTAGCGGTGGCGGAAAAATGCTTCACCGTGCGCAGATAGGTCGGCATCCAGATACCGAGCGCGTAGCCGCTGCCCTGGGCGCCGGCAACCATGATCGAGACCTTGACCGTCGTCGCCAAATGCGGGCCGCGGAACGCGGAGAAGAGATGTGCGAAACCGACCGGCTCGCGTTCGCTGCGCCGCTTGTGAAAAATCTCCGGCTCGTCGATATGGCGGCGAATCCAGAACACGAAGACCGCTGGGAACAGCCCAACGCCGAACAGTACGCGCCAGGCCAGCGCCTCGGGCAGCAGCCAGTAAACCGCGGTATAGACCAAGGCCGCGCCGCCCCAGCCGATCGCCCAGCCGGTCTGCACGATGCCGACGCCGCGCCCGCGATACTTGTCCCGGATCACCTCGCCCATCAGCACCGCGCCGGCGGCCCATTCGCCGCCGAAGCCAAAGCCGTGCATCGCGCGCAGGATGAAGAGCTGTTCGAAATTCTGCGCAAAGGCGCAGAGGAAGGTGAAAACCGAGTACCACAGAATGGTGATCTGCAGCATTCGTACCCGGCCGTAGCGGTCGGCGAGCGTGCCGCTGAACCAGCCGCCGAACGACGAGATCAGCAAAGTCACCGTGCCGATCCAGCCAGCCTCCCCCTTCGACAGGCTCCATAGCGTGATCACCGTCGGGATCACGAAGCTGTACATCTGCACGTCGAAGGCATCGAGCGACCAGCCGCCAAAACAGGCCCACATGGTGCTGCGCTCTTTACCCGTCAGGTCGCGGTACCAGGCCAGCATCGTTTCCTCCCGCAATCGCGTTTGTATTTGAGTGAAAGCAAAGCCGATAATCGGCCGGGCTGTCACGTTGGAGAAACGCGGAGCCGCCATGCAAGCGATGAACGATCGTGATGTCCTACTGGTGGTCGATGTGCAGAACGATTTCTGCCCGGGCGGGGCGCTGGCGGTGCCTCGCGGCGACGAAATCGTGCCGGCGGCCAACCGGCTCGCCCGGAGCTTCGCGCATGTCGTGCTCACTCAGGATTGGCACCCGCTCGGCCACTCGTCCTTCGCCAGCGCGCACCCCGGCAAGCGCCCGTTCGACACAGTCGAGATGCCCTACGGAACTCAAATCCTCTGGCCGGATCATTGCGTCCAGGGGACTGACGGTGCGGCGCTTCTTGCCGGGCTCGACATGCCCCACGCGGAGCTGATCGTCCGCAAAGGCTTCCACAAGACTATCGATTCCTACTCGGCGTTCCGGGAGAACGATCGCCGGACCCCGACGGGCCTCGGCTCCTATCTGCGCGAGCGCGGCTTCGACCACGTGACCCTATGCGGCCTCGCCACCGATTTTTGTGTGCTCTATTCGGCGCTCGACGCCCGCGCCGCCGGGTTCGCCACGACGGTGGTGCTCGAAGCCTGCCGTGGCCTCGATGTCGACGGCTCGCTCGCCCGCGCGCTCGACCGGATGCGTCAAGCGGGGATAGAGCTGATTTAATCTGACGCCCTCAATTCCAACACAGGATAGCGCGGGGCCAGAGCGGTGAAGGCTTCGACAGCCGATCCTTTCGGGACCGGAAAGAAACGCTGCACCTCGCCGGCGAAGCGGTCGAGATAGGCCTTGAGCAGTGGCGGGCGTTGGTCTGGCGGGACCTCGTGTACGGTATAGCGATAGCGGCGCATGCCGCGGGTCAGCACGACGTCGCCGCCGGCCAGAGCATTGCGCACCCAGTGGGAATTGCCTCGGGCGCAGACCAGATAGCGCCGCCCGTCGAGATCGAGCGGGTCAACCGGCAGCGAAATTGTCTTGCCGCTTCGCCGCCCGCGAACTTCGAGCACATAGAAGTGGCTGCGGACGAGGCCGATGCGAACCAGGAAGCCGAGGACGCGTCCGAAGGCTCGCTCGACGGCGCTGGGCTTCAGATAACTTTGCTCAGTCTCGGACATATAACCATCCGAGCCCATTACGTTCAGGTCGGCGTCAGCCGCCGCGGGATCGGCCGTAGCGGGCGCCGCTCGACCTGGAAGGTCGGCTGCGGTCGCGGCGTTGCCGGGAAGGCCTCCGGGCCGGCCCCGTCACGTGGCGGCACGCGGGCGGGAGTGGTGGCGATCCGCGGGCGGCGGGCGGGCGCGGCGCCGGGCGGCTTCTTCGCCGGCTTTTCGCTCAGTTGCACCGACAGCTTGGAGCCGTCGAGCGCGGTCCCATTCAGCGCGCCGATCGCCGCCTTGGCAGCCTTCTCGGTGGCGATGTCGACAAACCCGTAGCGCAGCTTGGCGCCGGTGACCGGATCGCGCGCGATCGCCGCGCTCAATACGATGCCGTACGGGTCGAAGACCTCGGCCAGCCTCTCCTCAGAAAAATCCGGCGGCAAATTGCCGACGAAGACATTCCCCTTGTGTTTGCGCGTACGCATTTGCCCCCGGCCCCTTGCGGCATTCCCGATGGTGTTGCGCCTTAGTTGTGAACGCCCCGCCGGATCGTCAACGGACCCGCGCCAAGTTGAGGCGCATTGCCGCAATGCAGCATCGCGCACCCCATCGGGCGATAAGCCGGATAGAGCCCGAGATGGCCCACTTGCGCGACCAGCCGGGAGCCGTCGTCGGTGCGCATGCGTTTGCTCTGCTGAAGCCGCCGATTAGGTCGGCGAAATGTCGAGCATAACGACATTGACCCTGAAGCGCTCGGACGGATCAAGCCGGTTGAGGAGTATCTGGCGCATTTCTTCCGGCGTACGGGGGCGTGATATGCCGTCGGGATGGCTCCGAAGGTTCTTTCCTACGACAGGTCCGCACCAAAAAACCAAATAAATTCCACGTCCATTTGCCCGATAGTCTTTTGTATAAAGGTCAATTAATTGCTCCGAAGGCGCGTTCCAGACTTCTCTATGCCATTGACCTTTGATTTCCACTGGAAGACCCATGCCATTATA
>DASYXG010000277.1:0-6008 GCA_035935235.1 Allostellaceae bacterium | reverse complement strand
GGCAACAGCCGCCGAACGCATCTTCGCGCATCTGCAAGGCGCGGGACGGGTCAGCGAGGATGCGGCCTCGGTCAAGGAAGTACGCAAGAGCATCGACCGACGCTTCACCAGCGAGAAGAAGCGGTACGCGGCGCTCTACAGTGTCAACGCTACCGATCCGCTGAATTTCGATGTGGTGGTCAATACGAAGCACAACGATTTGAGCACGGTCATCGCGATTGTGAGCGCCGCCTATCAGGCGTGGCAGTCACCGTAACGAGCGGCGCGCGCTCACTCGAGGTTCTGCACCTGCTCGCGGAACTGCTCGACCGCGACCTTGAGAGCGAGCCCGATCCGGGTCAGCTCGATATCGGCCGATTTCGAACAGAGCGTGTTGGCTTCGCGGTTCAGTTCCTGGCAGAGAAAGTCGAGCTGCCGGCCGACCGCCTCGCCCTTCACCAGCAAATCGCCAGCCTGGGCGATATGGGCGCGCAGCCGGTCCAGCTCCTCGCGGATATCGCCGCGCGACACCAGGAGCGCCAGCTCCTGCGCGACCCGCTCCGGCGGCATGCCCGGCGCGAGCTCGACGACGGCGGCGATCGATTGCTGCAGCCGGGCGCGCAGAGCCTCGGGCTGGGCGGCGGCGCTCGCTGACGCGGCGGCGACAAGTTCGGCCAGCTCCGCGAGCTGATCCGACAGCACCGCTCCCAGCCGCGCGCCTTCCTCTCCGCGCGCCTTCGCCAGGCGGTCGAGCGCGGCGGACCATCCGGTCATGATCGCGCCGCGGCGTAGCTCGATGACCTCGTCAGGCTCGTCCTCGACGGTCTCGATGACGCCGCGCAGAGCGATGAGACCATCGATGCGCGGCGGCGCGGCCTCGACCTCCCCGGATAGTTCCCCGACCAGGGCCAGCACGCGGGCGAGCATGTCGCGGTTGATGCGGATCGTCGGCGGCGCCACCCGGTTGACGGTCAACACCGCGGAGATATTGCCACGCCGCAGCCGGCCGCCGAGCGCGGCGCGCAGCGGCGCTTCCATCGCATCGTATCCGGGCGGCAGGCGCAGTCGTAGATCGAGCGACTTGCCGTTGACGCTCTTCAGCTCCCAGACCCAGGAGATGCCGCCCGCCTCGCCCTCGCTCCGCGCAAACCCCGTCATGCTCGAGACTGTCACCGACACACCGATCACCGAACCGGGCAAGGATGGCCGGGGCTGGCCCGGCAATGCTGTTGGCTGCGCGCGGCTTGCTTGGATGGCGGCGGAGGCGGTGGGACGAGCGGCACGGGCTCCGGTTCGGCGACCGGCGTGCCGTGCAGGTATTGCACGACGTTCTTGTTGTGCTCCGCCAGGGTTCGGGCGAAGACGTGCCCGCCGGTGCCGTCGGCGACAAAGTACAGGTCTTCGCTGCGCTCGGGTCGCACCGCGTCGCGCAGCGCCGCCTTCCCAGGGTTGCAAATCGGACCGGGCGGAAGCCCCTTGGCCACATAGGTGTTGTAGGGCGAATCAACGCCAAGATCGGCTCTCGTCAGCGGCAGATCGATCTTGGTCGTGCCGCCTTTGCTCAGCGCATAGATCACAGTAGGGTCGGCCTGCAGCCGCATGCCGAGCCGAAGCCGGTTGAGGAAAACCGCGGCGATATGCCCCCGCTCGGCCTCGTGACCCGATTCCTTTTCGATGATCGAGGCGAGGGTCAACGCCTCTTGCGGGCTGGTAAGGGCGAGGTCGGAGCGCCGCTCGGCCCAGGCGGCGGCGAGCGCGTCCTGCATCGCCTGCTGCATCCGCTCGATGATGCTCTGGCGGGTATCGTCACGACTGTAGATGTAGGTCTCGGGCAGCAGATCGCCGTCCGGCGGGACGGTAGCGATGTCGCCGGTGAGGAACGGCGCATCGCGGATCAGCTCGACGATCTCGGCGCTGGTCAACCCTTCGCGGATGGTCAGGCGATGTTTGACGGTCTTGCCATTGGCGATCAGGTCCATCACCTGGACCGCGCTCACCGACGCGGGGAATTCGTATTCGCCGGCCTTGAGCGCGCCGCCGCGCCCGGTCGCTTCGGCTGCGATCTTGAAGGCGAGCGGATGGCGGATCACCCCCTCTTGCGCGAGGAGATCCGAAATTCCGGCGATGCCGGTGTGGGGCGGGATGACGATGACGCGAGCCTCCTTGAGCGGCCCCGGATCGTTCACGTCGCGATAGACCCAATATCCCGCGCCGGCCACCCCCACCACGATGACGATGGCGGTGAGCAGGCATCCGATCAACATACGAAGAAACGCCAGCATCGCTCGACGTCCGCCGGCCCGCCGCTGCTACCCGGCGCGGTCGGGATGGGTGAAGATCAGCGAGGCGTTGGTGCCGCCAAAGCCGAATGAGTTCGACAGCACATAGTCGACCTTGCGTTCCTTCGCGACCTTGGGAACCAAGTCGATGTCGCAGGAGGGCGACGGGTTGTCGAGGTTGAGGGTCGGTGGAGCGATGCCGTCGCGCATCGCCAGAATCGAGAAAATGGCCTCGACCGTGCCGGCGGCGCCAAGCAGATGGCCGATCGCCGATTTGGTCGACGACATCGACAATTTGTAAGCGTGCTCGCCGAACAGACGCTTGACCGCGCCCAGCTCGATCTCGTCGCCCAATGGCGTCGAGGTGCCGTGCGCGTTGATGTAGTCGATCTTGTCGGGAGTGAGTTGGGCCCGGTTCAGCGCGTTGCGCATCGAGCGGAAGGCGCCGTTGCCGTCCTCGGACGGCGCGGTCAGGTGATAGGCGTCGCCCGACATGCCATAGCCGATGATCTCGGCGTAGATCTTGGCGCCGCGCTTCTTGGCGTGCTCCAGCTCCTCGAGGACGATGATGCCGGAGCCCTCGCCCATCACGAAGCCGTCGCGGTCCTGATCCCACGGGCGCGACGCGCGCGGCGGATCATCATTGAACCCGGTCGACAAGGCCCGCGCCGCGGCGAAACCGGCGAGGCCAAGTCGGCATACCGCCGCCTCGGCGCCGCCGCAGACCATGACGTCGGCGTCATCGAGCATGATGAGCCGCGAGGCATCGCCGATCGCATGCGCGCCGCTCGAACACGCGGTCACCACCGCGTGGTTCGGCCCCTTGAAGCCGTACTTGATCGAGACGTTGCCCGAGGCGAGGTTGATCAGGTTCGACGGGATGAAGAACGGACTGATGCGCCGGGGGCCCTTGTCCTGCAGGGTGATCGCGCCTTCGGTGATCCCGGGCAGGCCGCCGATGCCGGAGCCGATCATCACCCCGGTGCGTTCGCGATCTTCCTCGTCGTACGGCGTCCAGCCCGAATCCTCGACGGCCATCGTCGCCGCCGCCATCGCGAAGATGATGAACTGGTCCATCCGCCGCTGATCCTTGGGCGCAACCCAGTCATCGGCGTTGAACAGCCCCGATTCCTTGTCGCCCAGGGGCACCTGCGCCGCGATCTTGGCGGGCATGTCGGAGACGTCGAAGGACTGGATCGCGCCGACCCCGGATTCGCCGGCGAGCAGCTTTTTCCACACAGGCTCAACACCGAGGCCCAGCGGCGTCACCAAACCCATCCCGGTGACGACGACGCGTCTCATACCGGCGTACCTGAAGGCCACGTTCAACCGTGTGTTTCGATAAAGCTCACGGCGTCCTTGACGGTAATGATCTTTTCCGCAGCGTCGTCGGGTATCTCACAACCGAACTCTTCCTCGAACGCCATCACCAGCTCGACCGTGTCGAGGCTGTCGGCGCCCAGATCGTCGATAAAGCTGGCATTCTCCGTGACCTTGGCCTCATCGACGCCAAGATGCTCGACGACAATCTTCTTCACTCGGTCGGCGACGTCAGTCATCCGTATTGTCCCTCAAAATGGCTGATTGGCTCGTGTTCTCGACTCAGCGCGGTGCGCGTACCCGCTCGGGGATCAGCCGTCTTGTGTCGCCATCGCGGCCGCGTTGAAGGTGGCGGCTCACATAACACGATTTCAACGTGCGTGCCAATCCGGCGAACCGCGCCGCGGCGCCTTTATACCATGATCATCCCGCCGTTGACGTGGAGGGTTTGGCCGGTCACGTAGCCGGCCTCGGCGCTGGCGAGATAGACCGCGGCGGCGGCGATTTCCTCGGGCGCCCCAAAGCGGCCCATCGGAATGGCGGCGGCGCCGCGGGCGCGCTGCTCGTCGGTCAGCGCGCCGGTCATCGCGGTGGTGATAAAGCCCGGCGCGATGCAGTTGACGGTGATGCCGCGAGTCGCGACCTCGGCGGCGATCGATTTCGACATGCCGATCATCGCCGCCTTCGACGCGGCGTAATTGGCCTGGCCGGGGTTGCCCGCAACGCCGACGATCGAGGTGATCGAGATGATCCGCCCGTGACGGCGGCGCAGCATGCCGCGCAGCGCCGCGCGGATCAGGCGGAACCCGGCGGTCAGGTTGACGTCAAGCACCGCCTGCCAATCCTCGTCACGCATGCGCATCGCGAGACCGTCACGGGTGATGCCGGCATTGTTGACCAGGATGTCGAGCTGGCCGAGCGCGGCCTCGGCCTCCTTGACGAGGCGTTCGGGCTCGTCGGGCCGGGAGAGGTCGGCGGTGAGGACATGGGCGCGCTCGCCAAGTTCGGCGGCGAGGGTCTTGAGCACCGCTTCGCGGGTGCCGGCGAGCAGCACCGTGGCGCCCTGCCCGTGCAATGCGCGCGCGATGGCCCCGCCGATACCGCCCGAGGCGCCGGTGACGAGGGCGTGCTGGCCGGTGAGGTCGAACATCTAGAGGCGCTTCATCAATTCTTCGACCTCGGCGGCGGCGCCGACCGAGGACGCCGGAAGCTCGCGGTCGATGCGCCGGACGAGGCCGGCGAGCACCCGGCCGGAGCCGATCTCGATCACCTCCTCGACCTCCTGCGCCTTGAACAGCAGCACGGTCTCGCGCCAGCGCACCATGCGCGTCACCTGCTCGATCAGCAGATCCTTGATCTCCTCGGGGTCGCTGGTTGGCGCGGCGGTGACATTGGCGACCACTGGGACCGCGGGCGCCTTGAGGGCGACATCGCCAAGCGCCTCTTCCATCGCCGCGGCCGCCGGCGCCATTAGCGGGCAGTGAAACGGCGCGCTGACCGGCAGCATGATCGAGCGCCGGGCGCCACGCTCGGCGGCGAGCGCGACGGCGCGCTCGACCGCGCCGGTATTGCCGCTGACGACGATCTGGCCGGGGCAATTGTCATTGGCGACGACGCAGACGCCGTAGCCGTGGGTGCCCTCGGCGACCTCGCGCGCGGCATCGATGTCGAGGCCAAGCAGCGCCGCCATCGCACCCTCGCCGACCGGCACCGCCTTTTGCATCGCCAGACCGCGGCGCTTGACCAGGCGCACCGCGTCGGGAACCGAGAAGGTGCCGGCGGCGGCATGGGCGGAATATTCGCCGAGCGAGTGGCCGGCGACATAGGCGACCCCTTTGGCGATGTCGAACCCGGCTTCCGCCTCGAGCACGCGGATGACCGCCAGACTCGCGGCGAGCAGCGCCGGCTGGGCATTTTCGGTGAGGGTGAGGTCGCTCTCCGGCCCGTCGAACATCAGCCGCGAGAGATGCTGCGAAAGCGCGTCGTCGACTTCCTCGAATAGGAGGCGGGCCGGCGCGAAGATTTCGGCCAGGTCGCGCCCCATGCCGGGCTGCTGCGATCCCTGCCCGGGAAAGACAAACGCGCGTTTCATCTAAGGCGCATCCCCCCTGCCGCCGTCGCGCCCGTCATAGACTCGTCATCGGGGGAGTCAAGGATTGCTGCCCTCGCGGGAGGCAGGGACTCGCGATTATCGGCCTATCTGGTCCGTGACCCTTGGAGACTAAACGCTACGCTGGAACGGGTGCGGGCGGATTGGCAATCGCAACAGTCCTCAGGGGCACCTCCCACGTCCCAAAGTGTCTCCCATCTTTGCTAACCTCGAACCTCAACAATCCCACCTCCGCGAGCACCAATCCCCCAACAACGACTATCGATCGGCAACGCTCAGTCCCTTGAAAATCTATTCCAAAGTCTGTCCTAACAATTTCG
>DASYXG010000276.1:0-4388 GCA_035935235.1 Allostellaceae bacterium | reverse complement strand
CGGAATCGTTTCTCTAATTGACAAACTAGAACAAACCGTGTACATAGCCCCTCGTGAGCGAAATGCTGACGATAACGCAACCGGCCTGGCTGGGCGGGATCGACGCCGTGAAAGCGGCGCTGATCCGCCGTGCCGATCGCGCATTGATGCCGTTGTTGCTGCGGCTGTTTCTCGTCGCCACGAAAAGCGGCCGGCAAAATCGCCTCAACCGGCGCCTGGCCGGCGCGATCCTCTACCTAGCTCGCCAACGGGTGCGGGCGCGGGTTCGAACCGTCGGTGAAGCGCGACAGCCGGAACGGCGTCGGGTCGACGATCGGCCTCGCCCCCGACACCATGTCGGCGACCAGCCGTCCCGCGCCCGGCCCGATGCCGAACCCGTGGCCCGAAAAGCCGGTGGCGATAAAGAACCCCGGCACCTTGTCCACCGCCGAGATCACCGGGATCGCGTCGGGCATCACATCCATCATCCCGCCCCAGGTCTCGGCGATCTTGACGTTCTCGAACACCGGGAACGAGCGCGCGATGCTGGCGCGCGAGCGTTCGAGCACCGCAGGGTCGGCGGCCGGATCGAGCGTGCGCACCGCCTCGAACGGGGTCGGCTCGTCGAGCTCCCATTTGCGCTTCATCCGCCATTCCTCGGCGAACTTGCCGCCAAAACGAAAGCGCAGCTTTTTCCAGTGCAGCTTCACCGCCGGCATGTAGTCGAAAAACAGCCGGAAGCTGTCGGGCACGATATCGATCGTCCGCACCCCCAGCGTCGAGATCGTGTAGCCGCCATCCATCCGCTTGCGGTAGCCGAACAGATCGCCCGAGGCGGAGATTTCCGGGCCGCCATCGACCTTCTCGGTGCGCATCACCGAGCCCAGCACCTTGAGCTGCGGCAGTTCGACCCCGAGATTGCCGGCGAACAGGCGCGACCACGCCCCGCCGGCCAGCACCACCGATTGGCAGGCGATCCGCCCCTTCTCGGTCACCACCGCGCTGACCCGCCCGGCCGCGGTCTCGACCCCGCGCGCCGCGCAATGCTGCACGATCGCAGCGCCATGCCGCCGCGCCGCCGCGGCGATCGCCGGCGCCGCCAGTTGCGGCTCGCCCTTGCCGTCGCTCGCGGTATAGAGCGCCCCGGCCCATTTCTTCGCCAAACCCGGCAGCCGTTCGGCGACCTCGGCGCCGCCGATGATCCTGGTGTCGAGCTGATACTGCCGCGCGTGCTCGAGCCAGCTTTCGAGCTGCGCCAAATCGGCCTCGCTCTCGCCGAGATACATGATCCCGCAGGTGCGGAACCCGGTCTCGCCCTCGACCGTTTCGTTCATCCGCTCCCACAGCCGCAGGCTTTCGATGATCAACGGGATCTCGCGCGGGTCGCGCGCCATCTTGCGGCACCAGCCCCAGTTGCGGCTCGACTGCTCGCCGGCGATATGGCCCTTCTCGCACAGCGCGACGGAGACGCCCTTCTGCGCGAGGAACAAAGCGGTGCTAGTGCCGATGATGCCGCCGCCGATGACGACGACATCGGCCTGCGCTGGCAGCACCTCGTCGGATTGAACCGGATCGACCCGCGGCGCCATGGCTCTTTCCTCTTCACCGTGCGGCAGAACGCCGCCAGCGATAATGACCAAGCCGCGCGTATTCGCTATCGAAATCTCGCCGCGGGCGGGGTAGGAGAGCGCGATGCTCAAGCGCCTCTACGACCGCCTGATCGACCTCGCCGCCGGCCCCGACGCACTGTGGGTGCTGATCGTCATCGCCTTTGTCGAAAGCTCGTTCTTCCCAATCCCGCCCGACGTCATCCTGATCCCGATGATGCTGGCGCGGCCGCGCGCCGCGTGGCGGCTCGCGGCCTATTGCGTGCTGGCCTCGGTCGCGGGCGGGATGCTCGGCTATGCGATCGGCTATTGGGGCTTCGACCTGATCGGGCGGCCGATTCTCGAGTTCTACGGCGCGATGCCGCGCTACGACGCGCTCAAGGCCGGGTTCGACCGCTGGGGTGTCTGGATCATTATTCTCAAGGGGATGACCCCTATTCCTTACAAGCTGGTGACAATTACCAGCGGCGTCGTGCATTTCGATTTCGCCGCCTTTATCGGCGCCTCGATCGTCTCGCGCAGCCTGCGGTTCTTCCTGTTGGCGCTGCTCTTGTGGTGGTTCGGGCCGGCGGTGCGCGACTTCATCGAGAAGCGGCTGATGCTGGTGACCAGCGTTTTCGCCGTCTGCCTCGTTGGCGGGTTTGTCGTCATTCGCTATCTATGAACCTATGGCTATGAACCCATGGCTTTGACGACGAGGCAATTCGCCGTCCTGGTGTTGCTGGCGAGCCTCGCCGTGCTCGGCACCGCGCTGCTGTCGCAATACTGGGGCGGGCTGGTCCCGTGCGAGCTCTGTCTGCTGCAGCGCTGGCCCTGGCGGGTGGCGATCGTGCTCGCCGCCGTCGCCTTCCTGGTTGGCGACAGGATTTCGCTCACCGTCACGGCGCTGACCATCGCCCTCGTCTTCTTCATCAGCGCCGGGCTCGGCTTCTACCATGTCGGGGTCGAGCAGCACTGGTTCGCTGGTCCGACCGCCTGCTCGGCATCCGCCGGGCTAACCGCCACCACCGTCGAGGAGCTGCGCCGGCAGCTTGAAGCCGCGCCGGTGGTGATGTGCGACCAGGTCCAATGGGCGCTGTTCGGGGTTTCGCTCGCCGGCTGGAACATGATCGCATCGCTGGCGCTGGCGGCGTTTTGCGCCGCGTCCGCGGCCTGGTGCGCGCCGAGACAGCGCCTCGCATGACCGAAGTCAAATCCCATCGGCGCCCGCCCTACCTCCCCGGCGACCGCGCGCCTGACGACAATTCGGCGCGGATGATCCGGGTCGACCAGGCCGGCGAATACGGGGCGACGCGCATCTATGCCGGACAGTTGGCGGTGATCCGCCGTGGCCGCGCCGCCGGCGCCATCCGCGAGATGGCCGGGCAGGAACAGCGCCACCTCGCGCAATTCGACCGGCTCTTGGGCGAGCGGCGAGTGCGCCCGACGGCGCTGTCGCCGCTATGGCATGCCGCCGGTTATGCGCTCGGCGCGGCCACCGCGCTGCTCGGCGAGCGGGCGGCGATGGCCTGCACCGTCGCGGTCGAGGAGGTGATCGACGAGCACTACGCGCGCCAGGCCGAGCGCCTGGAGAACAAGGACCCGGAGTTGGCGGAAGCGATCCGGACGGCCCGCGCCGATGAATTGGCCCACCGCGACACGGCGCTCGCGCACGAAGCCCGGGAAGCGCCCGCCTACGAACTCGTCTCCGCTGCGATCAAGGCCGGTTCGCGCCTGGCGATCTGGCTGTCGGAACGCATTTAGGCCGGCTTCGCCGCGCGCATCGCGGCGATTTCGCCCGCCGAATAGCCGAGACCGGTGAGCACTTCCTCAGTGTCGGCTCCCAGTTCCGGCGCCGGTCTGCGAAGCTCGCACGGCGCTTGTGCGAATTTGATCGGGAAGCCGAGCATCTTGACGTCGCCGTGGCCGGGGTGGTGCTGGGTCAGCACCATTTGCTGATCGATCACCTGCGGATCGGCAAAGACCTCGGCGAGCCCCATGACCCGGCCGCACGGCACCCCGGCGGCGTTGAGCACCTCGATCCAATGGGCGGTGGTGTCGGTGCGGAGCCGGGCCTCGATCGCCGCGTTCATCGCGGCGCGGTGCCGGACCCGCAGATCGTTGGTCGCGAAATCCGGGTTGTCGCGCAGCTCCGGCATCCCGAGCGCGTCGACGAGTCGCTGGTAACTCTGCTCCTGGCTCGGCGCCAGCGCGACCTCGCCGTCCCGGGTGCGAAACATCCCGTAGGGGCAGACGATGGCGTGGTCGTTGCCGGTGCGGCCCGGTTCCTCGCCGGTGGCGAAATGGTTGGCGGCGAGAAACGCCAAAAGGCTGATCATGCCGTTGTTGAGGCTGGCGCCAACGCTGTCGCCCTGGCCGGTGCGGCCCTTGCGCACCAGCCCAGCGCAAATCCCGATCGTGCCATAGAGCCCGGCGACGAGATCGGCGATCGGCGGCCCGGCCCGCAGCGGCGGCCCGTCGGCCGCGCCGGTGACTGACATGAACCCGCTCATCGCCTGGGCGATGAAATCGAAGGACGGCCGGTCGCGATCGGGGCCGGTCGTGCCGAAGCCGCTGATATTGCAATAGACGAGGTCGGGCTTCAGCGTTTTGAGCCGGTCCTCGTCGAACCCCATCGCGGCCAGCACGCCGGGCCGGTAATTCTCGACCAGCACGTCGCTGTGCTCGATCAACCGGGCCAGCACCGCCGTCCCGTCGTCGCTGCGCAGATTGAGCGCCAGCGAGCGCTTGTTGCGGTTGAGCCCGGCGAAATACCAGCTGAGCCCGTCGCGCATCGCGCCCTGGCCACGCAGCGGGTCGCCG
>DASYXG010000275.1:0-2489 GCA_035935235.1 Allostellaceae bacterium | reverse complement strand
CCGCATCAATTGGGGCGCGCTGATGGACGAACTGGAAGAATGGTCGACCACCCTGCCCACCGCCGAGGTGCAGGCGCTCTTCGATCGCCACGGGGTACCGTCCTCGCCTTACCGCACGGTCAAGGAGGCGATGGCCGACCCGCAACTGGCGCACCGCCACTCGCTCGCAGAGATTCACGACAAGGGCGGCAGCTTCCTTGCGCTCAACCCGCCGTTCCGGATGACCGCGTCGCGCGCCGCGGCGGTTCCGACCGTCGCCGCGCTCGGCGAGCACAGCGCCGAGGTGTTGGCTGATGCCGGTTATTCTGCCGCCGAGATCGCCGCACTCGCTGAAGCCGGGGTGACGGTGGCGGGGTAGGGTTTGGCCGTGGCCCGGACGCCGGCGTATCGGGCGCGAAATTTTCTGATCCGCGCCGCCTTATTGCGCGACAAGGTGCCGTCGTTTGACGACTACCCGTTCAATATCCCCGCGATCGGCAATTTCACCGAACTCGATTTCGAGCAACCGGTGACGTTCTTCATCGGCGAGAACGGCTCGGGGAAATCGACGTTGCTCGAAGCCATCGCCGTCGCCTCTGGTCTCAATCCAGAGGGCGGTAGCCGCAACTTCAATTTCTCGACCCGCGCCTCGCATTCCGGGCTGAAAGATTATCTGCGGCTGACCCGCGGCGCCCTGCGTGCGCGTGACAGCTACTTCCTTCGCGCCGAAAGCTACTTCAACGTCGCGACCAACATCGAGGAGCTCGACAGGGAGCCCGCGTGCGCTCCACCGATCATCGATTCGTATGGCGGGAAATCGCTACACGAGCAGTCGCATGGCGAGTCGTTTTTCGCGTTGTTGATGAACCGGCTGGGCGGTGACGGGCTATATATTTTCGACGAGCCGGAAGCCGCCTTGTCGCCGACCCGGCAGCTGGCGTTTCTGTCACGACTGCACGAGCTGGTGGGCAGAGGCTCGCAATTCCTGATCGCCACCCACTCGCCGATCCTGATGGCGTATCCGCAGGCGACGATCTACCTGCTCGCCGATGGCGCCCCCAGCCTCATTCCCTACGGCGAGACCGAGCACTACCGCGTGACGCGCCAGTTCCTCACCCGCACCGCGCAGATGCTGGACATCCTGCTGAATGAAACCGGCGAGACCGAACCCGACGACGGCTAAACCGGCATCGCCCGCCGTTGATATGCACGGCCGATTTTGGCGGCTTCCTCGCTGTGCCCCGCGAAGATGCGCACGCCCTGGTCGATCTTGGCGGTGACGTTCGCCGGCGTGCCGATTTCGAGAAAGGCGATACCGTTCTTCTTGCATGCCGCCAGCACCCGCTCGCGCGCCTCGGCCATCTCGGGCGGGTATTTGTCGCGCGGCATTTCCTTATACCCAAGCGCAAGGCTGAGGTCGCCCGGCCCCAGTTCGGCGAAGCCCAGGCCCGGGGTCGCGAGGATTTCCTCGCAATGGGCGATGCCTTCCGGGCTTTCGAGCTTCACGCCGAGCAGCAGCTCGCCGCTCGGGTTGAGCGGCCACGGGTCGGCCAGCTCGCGATAGTCGGCCTCCGTGACGCCCCAGATCGCCGCCGCCGTCGCCTCCGAGCCGCGGCCGCGCGTGCCGACCCCAAGGCCTTTGACCGGCTTCCCCGCCGCGCCCTTCATCCGCTCGAGCGGGGTCGGCAGCGCCGGATCGACCCCTTCGAGATGATGCGGGTAGCGGCAGCTTTCGACAAACGCCCGCGCTGCCCCGGCGGTTTCGGCCTGGCACAGCAAGACGCCGTGCGCCCCGCGTCCCAAAATCTGGCGGAACTGCCAGGCGTTGAAGCGCACGTGCTCTTCATTGATGCCATTGACCGGCGCCTCGACGATCACCGTCGGCGCGCGGTGGCCGGAACTGGTCGGGCCGCCATCGACGAGGCCCTTCATATACGTGGCGAGCCCGGTCATATCGAACGCGCCATGTTCCATGCCGACATTAATATAGTCGGCCCAAGTCTTTGAATCTTCGATGCCTTGGGCCGTGGTCAGCACATGGCCGGTATGGGCGCCGACGTAATAGATCGCCTGGCCCTCGGCCAGGAGTTCGATGGCGCGATTGATGCGGCTGGGCATGGCGGCCTCCTTATCGAAGACAGGTTGCGGCTCTGATAGCAGAACCCGGGCCGTGATTGTGATAGGCTTCTGGCGCAGCCGAACAGGAGCCTCCGATGGCGGCGCAAACTCCGGCAAACGCCCACATCACCCACGACCCGGCCTACGAGACCGTCGCGCCCGACGATTTCAGGGCGATGGTCGCGGTCGAGCGCTACCCGCGCCGCTCCGACGCATTCGACGAGATCATCGGCCAAACCCACGACCATTTTTGGGACCCGCACAACCCAGCCTATCTCGATTTCGCGACGCCTTTTGACCTCGAGCGCGACACCGTCATGCCGCTGGAACGCTTCCCGGAATTGAACTGTGCCGCCACCGCGCATCTCGACGACGGCACGAAGATCCGCCTC
>DASYXG010000274.1:0-4071 GCA_035935235.1 Allostellaceae bacterium | reverse complement strand
TTGACGGTGCCGACCGGGCCATGGCGTTGCTTGGCGATAATTATTTCAGCTATGCCGTGAATTTTCTCCATCAACTCCTGCCATTCGGAGTATCGGGTGTTAAATTCATCTTGAGTTTCATTCTCGTTGATCTTGGGTTCTCGGCTTTTGTAGTATTCCTCGCGGAAGATAAACATGACGACGTCGGCGTCTTGCTCGATCGAGCCGGATTCACGCAAATCGGCCAATTGCGGGCGCTTGTCCTCGCGCTGCTCGACCGCGCGCGACAGCTGCGACAGGGCCAGTACCGGCACGTTGAGTTCCTTGGCGATGGCCTTGAGGCCGCGGGTGATTTCGGAGATTTCCTGGACGCGGTTCTCCTGTCCCCGACCGGTGCTGGATGGGCGCATGAGCTGAAGGTAATCGACGATGATTAGTCCCAGCCCCTGCTGGCGCTTGAGCCGGCGGGCGCGGGTGCGCAACGCCGCGACAGACAAGGCCGGGGTATCGTCGATGTAGAGCGGCACCGATTGGAGGCGGGTGCTGGCCGCCAGGAATTTCTCAAAATCCTCCCGCCGCACATCGCCGCGGCGGATGCGGTCGGAGGGCACGCCACTTTCCTCGGCGAGGATACGGGTCGCGAGCTGCTCGGCCGACATTTCGAGCGAGAAGAAGCCGATGACGGCGCCATCCTCCGCGACCGGGCGTCCATCCGGTCCCGGCACGGCGCGATAGGCCTTGGCGGCGTGGAAGGCGATGTTGGTGGCGAACGACGTCTTGCCCATGCCGGGGCGGCCGGCGGCGATGATCAGATCGGAGGGGTGGAGACCGCCGAGTTTCTTGTCGAGATCGATAAACCCGGTGGCGACGCCGACGGTTTTTCCATCGCGCTTGAAGGCGACCTGTGCCAACTCGATCGCTTCGGTCAGCGCCGCCCTGAACGGGCGCAACCCACCCTCGGCCTGGCCGGTGCTGGCGAGCTCGAACAGCTTTTGTTCGGCGCGTTCGATCTGGTTGACCGCATCGTCGTCGAGGTCGTGGCGGAACGCGTCGTTGACGACATCCTCGCCAACGCCGATCAGTTGCCGGCGCAGGTGCAGGTCGTGGATGCGGCGGCCGTATTCTTCGGCGTTGATGATCGTCACCGCCGACTCGGCGAGTCGGGTCAGGTATTGGGCACCGCCGATCTCGGCGAGCGCGCCGTCCTGGTCGAACAGGTTTTTCAGCGTCACCGGGTTGGCGAGCTGGCCGCGCTCGATCAGCTTGCCGATCGCCGCGTAGATGCGCGCATGGACGGCGTTGCTGAAATGCTCCGCCTCAAGGAAATCCGACACCCGGCTGTGCGCGAGATTGTTGCGGAAGATGGCGCCGAGGAGCGCCTGTTCGGCCTCGGTGTTGCTCGGCGGCAGCCGGATGGGCTCGACATCGATCTCGCGGAGCGGGGTGACGCGGGAAGCGGCGGTTGATTCCATGCGCAGACAATATCACTGCGACACGCGTCTACGTTAGGTACAACTCAGATATTAACTAGGAGGAATACGGGGATTATTTGGATTCAACCCTGGGATCAAATATTTATGCCGCGCGATCGTCGGCGGTGCGATGGGTGCGTTCCCAGTCGAACATGTAGTCGCGGGTGAGCGGCACGGTATCGACGGCCTTGGCCATCTGGATCTGCATGACGAGGTGGCCGCCATGGCGGAAGGCGATCTCCGAGCCGACGAGATAGGTCTCCCACATGCGGCAGAAGCGCTCGTCGTAGAGTTGCAGCACCTTGTCGCGCTGCGCAAGAAACCGGCGGCGCCAGGCCCTCAAGGTCTCGGCGTAATGCAGGCGCAGCACTTCGATATCGGTGATCCACAGCCGCGCCCGCTCGATCACCGGCACGACCTCGGAGATCGCCGGCGAATAGCCGCCGGGGAAGATGTATTTGCGCAGCCAGGGATTGGTCGTGCCCGGCCCGTCGCTGCGCCCGATCGAATGGAGGAGAGCGACGCCGTCCTTCTCCAGCAGCGCATCCATCTGGTCGAAGAAGGTGGGGTATTGGTTGACGCCGACATGCTCGAACATGCCTACCGAGACGATGCGGTCGTAGCTGCCTTTTTCCTCGCGGTAGTCGCGCAGATGGAAGCGTACCCGGTCGGAAAGCCCGGCCTGGGCGGCCCGACGCTGCGCCACCTTCAATTGCTCGGTCGACAGGGTGAGACCGGTGACGTCGGCGCCGCATTCGCTGGCGAGGTAGAGCGCGAGTCCGCCCCAGCCCGAGCCGATATCGAGCACCTTCATCCCCGGGCGGAGCAGGAGCTTGGCGGCGATGTGACGGCGCTTGTTCAACTGCGCGGTGTCGATGTCCTCGTCGGGATGGAGAAAATAGGCACAGGAATATTGCCGGTCGCGGTCGAGGAACAGATCGTAGAGCTGGTCCGACAAATCGTAATGATGCGCGACGTTGCGGCGCGAACGCGGGACCGGGTTGTACTGGTGGAGGCGGCGGGTCAATTGGCGAACCCGGTTGGCGAGGCGCAGCGGGACATCCCGGGCCATCAGCTCCTCGTTGCGCATGAGAAGCTCGATGAGCTCATAGATGCCGCCGCCCTCGACCGTCAGCGTTCCATCGACATAGGCTTCGGGCAGATAGAGCCACGGGTTGATGACAAGCTTCCAGTGCAGCGCCTTGTCGTGCAGGCGAACCTTGACCGCCGGTCCGGGTGAGCCCGCGAAGACATGCGTGCGTCCCGCCGCGTCGATCAGTTCGATCCGGCCGATCTGAGTGATACGCGTGAGCAGCCGCGCGAGCAGCATCGCGACGAAACCCTAGGAGAACCTGCTGCTATTATTGGCGAATTCCGCGGCGAGGGACAAGCGCCCTAGGCCGCGGAGCCATCGGCTACGCGGCGTCGGGGGCGGGAGCCGGCGTTTCCAGTAATTCTTCGGCGGGCGGAGCTTCATCCTCGTCGCGCTCGGCGAGCGGGTTGATGCCCGCCTTCTGCATTTCCGCCGCCTCCGCGGATTGCGCGACATTGGCGGTCACGGTCACCGGGACTTCCGGATGCAGCATCACCCGCAGGGGATGGAGGCCGAGGTTCTTGATCGGCCGGTCGAGCACGATCTGCCGCTTATCGACGGTGAACCCCGAAGCGGTCACCGCGTCGGCGATGTCGCGCGCCGAGACCGAGCCGTAGAGCTGACCTGACTCGCCGGCCTGGCGGATCAGCACCACGTGCAGCCCGTCAAGCTTACCGGCGACGTGTTCAGCGTCGGATTTGCGGGCCAGATTGTTGGCCTCGAGCTGGGCACGCTGGGTCTCGAAATAGGCGAGATTGTCCTTGGTCGCGCGCAGCGCCTTTTTCTGCGGCAGCAGGTAATTGCGCGCGAAGCCGGGGCGGACTTTGACGATCTGCCCCATCTGGCCGAGCTTTTCGACCCGCTCCAGGAGGATGAGTTCAACCATCGCTACTGCACCATATAGGGAAGCAGACCGAGATAACGCGCCCGCTTGATCGCGCGCGACAATTCACGCTGCTTCTTGGTCGAGACCGCGGTGATGCGGCTCGGCACGATCTTGCCGCGCTCGGAGATGAAGCGCTGCAAGAGGCGCGTGTCCTTGTAGTCGATCTTGGGCGCGTTCGGCCCAGAGAACGGGCAGCTCTTGCGCCGGCGGAAGAACGGCCGCCGTGCGGCCGCAGCGGCGCGACCGCCGCCGTCTCTGCCGCCTTCTCTCTGGCTTTCCATTTAGGCCTCCACCGCCGCTTCGGGCGTGGGCGCGCGCTCGGAACGCTCGGGGCGGTCGTAGCCGCGATCGTCGTAGCGGTCGCGGTCGCTGCGCCGGGGCCGGTCCTCGCGGCTGCCGCGGTTGAGCATGACCGCGGAGGGGCCCTCTTCGAGCTCGTCGACGCGAATAGTCAGGTAGCGCAGCACATCCTCGTTGATCCGCATCGTCCGTTCCAGCTCGGCGATCGCCGGGGCCGGCGCGTCGATGTTGAAGAGCACATAATGGCCCTTGCGGTTCTTGTTCATGCGGTAAGCGAGGTTGCGCAAGCCCCAGTTTTCGCGCTTCTTGACCTCGCCGCCCTGCTCGGTGATGAGCTGGGC
>DASYXG010000273.1:0-5088 GCA_035935235.1 Allostellaceae bacterium | reverse complement strand
CGAGCAGCGGCGTCACCGGCATGCGGCCGCGCGCCAGTAGGCTGAGACGCACCCGCCAGTAGCCGAAATTGGGAAACGAGACGATCGCCCGCTCGCCGATCCGCACCAGCGTCTCGAGAACCCGGCGTGGATTGCGGGTCGCCTGCAGCGTCTGGCTCAGCACTACCGTGTCGAAGGCACCCTTGGGGTAGGCGTCGAGGTCGCTGTCGGCGTCGCCCTGGATGACGGAAAGGCCCCGGCCGACACAGGCATTGACGCCGGATTGGCTCAGTTCTACCCCGCGCGCGTCGGCGCTCTTTTCGCTGACCAGGTAGCCGAGCAGCGCGCCGTCGCCGCAGCCGATGTCGAGCACCCGCGCGGCCGGCTCGATCATGTCGGCGATGACGCGAAGGTCGCGGCGCAGCCGGTCGGCCGGAGCTTGGGCCGGCGGCGCGGCGACCCCGCCGAGTTCGATGGCGGCGCTGCGGCTCATATGGCGATCCTAGGCGCGGCCGAGACCGCGGTGCTCGGCGCAGCCGTTCAAAAACCCGCGCAGCGTGGTGAACAGCTCCGGCTCGTGTAGCAGAAAGGCGTCGTGGCCCTTGTCGGTCTCGATTTCGACAAAACTGACATTGGCGGCGACCGCGTTGAGCGCGTGGACCAGCTCACGGCTCTCGCTGGTCGGGAATAGCCAGTCGCTGGTGAAGGAAATGATGCAAAACCGCGAGCTCGCTCCGGCGAACGCCGCCGGCAGCGAGCCGCCGTGCTCGGCGGCGAGATCGAAATAATCCATCGCCCGAGTGATGTAGAGATAGGAGTTGGCGTCGAAGCGATCGACAAAGGTGCTGCCCTGGTGGCGCAGGTAGCTCTCGACCTGGAAATCGGCGTCGAACCCCCAGGTCACCTCTTTCCGGTCCTGCAGATTGCGGCCGAATTTCCGGTGCAGTGCGGCCTCGGACAAATAGGTGATGTGAGCCGCCATCCGCGCCACGGCGAGCCCTCGCGCCGGCACGCGCGCGTGATCGAGATACTGGCCCGCGCACCAGTCAGGATCGGCCATGATCGCCTGGCGGCCGACCTCGTGGAATGCGATGTTCTGGGCCGAATGGCGCGCCGCAGCGGCGACGGGGATCGCCGCGAACACCGACTCCGGGTAGCTCGCGGCCCATTGCAGCACCTGCATCCCGCCCATCGAACCGCCGATGACGCAGAACAGCTGATCGATGCCGAGATGCTCGATAAGGCGCTTTTGCGCCCGCACCATGTCGTGCACGGTGATGACCGGGAATGACAGCGCCCACGGCTTGCCGGTCTCGGGGTTCACGTCCTTCGGTCCGGTCGTGCCCATGCAGCCGCCAAGCACATTGGCGCAAATGAGAAAGTAGCGATCGGTGTCGAGCACGAGGCCTGGGCCCGCCATCGTCGTCCACCAACCCGGGTGGCCGGTGATCGGGTGCGGGTCGGCAACGTACTGGTCGCCGGTCAGCGCGTGGCAGATCAGGATCGCGTTTGAGCGGTCGGCGTTCAATGTGCCGTAGGTCTGATAGGCGATGGTAAATGGGCCCAAATCGACCCCGCAATCGAGACGCAGGGGATCCTTGACCGTATAGCGGTATCCCGGCCAGTCATTGTCCGGTCGCTTCAAGGTGCGTGGTGAAATCACGGAGGCCATGGCGGCCTCTCTATATCATAACGCCGCTCGCCCGCCGCCAGCCGATAATGCGGTTCGTTCGCCAAAAGGCACGATGGGGCCGGGCGCAGTTCAGGAATGCTCGGCTTAGCGTCGAGTTTTCTTTGATTTCGCCCAGTCCTCTCTCTACTACTATCGGCCCAGGGAAAGTGATCGAAACCATGTTATCGACCCAGGCTGATCTTGACGAATTGCGTCGCCGCCTCGATCGGATCGACGACAGCTTGCAAGATTTATTAATCGAGCGCCTGGAGGTCGTCGCTCGGGTCGCGGCGCAAAAGCGCAACGGCGCGGCCAGTCCGTATGTCCCGTCGCGCGAGGCCGAGATGCTGCGCCGGCTCGTCGCCCGGCAGGGTGACGCGTTCCCGGCCGGCACGCTGGTGCGGATTTGGCGTGAGCTCCTCGGCGCCACAACGCGGGCGCAGGGGCCGTTCGCAGTCGGCGCCTACGCGCCGCTGGAATCTCCCGGTGTCTGGGACTTGGCGCGCGACCACTACAGCAGCCACGCGCCGCTGACCGCGTATCACACGACATTTCAGGTGATCCGCGCCGTGGCGGAACGCAGCGTCGCGGTTGGCGTGCTGCCGATGCCGCAGGACGGCGATAGCGACCCGTGGTGGCGCCACCTGCTCTCACTCGACGCCGAGGCGCCACGCGTCGTTGCCCGCCTGCCGTTTGGACCGCGCGGCAATGCCCGCTCCGATAACGGCGACGCGCTGGTGATCGGCTTCGGCGCGCAGCAGCCGAGTGGCCAGGATCGTACGTTGCTGGTCACCGAAAACGCGGTGCAGATCAGCCGCGGCCGCATGGTTGCGGCGTTTTCGGCGATCGGTCTCACCTGCACCTTCATGGTTTCGTGCGAGCATGCGGAGGCGGCGAACACGCTGATCGAGATCGATGGGTTCGTGCCGCTCGACGATGCGCGCCTCAAGGCATTGCGCGAGCGGCTCGGCGGCGATCTCTATCGCCTGATGGCGGTGGGCGGGTATGCCGTACCGCTAGAGCTCGTCTCGCCGCGCTTCGAGGCGGTAACGCGTACCGGCGCGGCCGACCGCGCCGCCGTCCGGGGCTGAGCTATGGCGGAACCGACCAGCCCGGTCCCCGGCCCGGGCATTCTCGACATCGCCCCCTATGTTGGCGGCGACGCCAAGCTCGACGGGGTGGAGCGGCCGATCCGGCTCGCCTCCAACGAAAGCG
Source organism: Allostellaceae bacterium (assembly GCA_035935235.1). GTDB lineage: Bacteria > Pseudomonadota > Alphaproteobacteria > ATCC43930 > CGMCC-115725 > DATARH01. Next base: position 2,222 of record DASYXG010000273.1, on the reverse strand, counting down.
CGCTGGGCCCGAGCCCCAAGGCCGTCGCGGCGTATCGCGCGCTGGCTGGTGAAATCCACCGCTATCCCGATGGCAGCTCCGACGAACTGCGCCGCGCTCTTGGCGCTCGCTACAACCTCGATCCGGCGCAGATCGTCTGCGGCGCCGGCTCCGACGAGCTGATTGGCCTGTTGCTGCGGGCCTATGCCGGGCCGGATACCGAGGTTCTCTACAGCCGCCACGGCTTCCTGATGTATCCGATCGGCGCGATGGCGGTCGGCGCGACCCCGGTCGCGGTGCCCGAGCACGACCTAACTGCCGATGTCGATGCTATCCTGGCGCGGGTGACCAAGAAGACGCGCATCGTCTTTATCGCCAACCCGAACAACCCGACCGGCACGTATCTCTCGGCGAACGACATGGCGCGGCTTCACGCTGGGCTTCCGGGCAACGTGTTGCTGGTCGTCGACGCGGCCTATGCGGAATTCGTCAACCGCAATGACTACGAGCCTGGCACAAAGCTCGTCGACAACGCCGATAATGTCGTGATGCTGCGAACATTCTCGAAGATTTTTGCCCTGGCCGGGCTGCGGCTGGGCTGGGGCTACTTCCCACCGGGGATCGCCGACGTGATCAACCGGGTGCGTGGGCCGTTCAATGTCAGCGCCGCGGCGCTTGCCGCGGGGGTCGCTGCGCTCGAGGATACCGAGGCCTTGGCGAAGGCCCGGGCGCACAACGACCGCTGGCAGCCATGGCTCAACGAGAAGCTGGCGGCGCTCGGTCTCCACCCGACCCCGAGCGTGGGAAATTTCGTGCTGCCGTGCTTCCCTGACGATGGCCGCCACCATGCCGACGCCGCGTTCCGCTTCCTGCAAGGAAAGGGGATCCTAACGCGCAAGATGGGCGGCTATGGCCTACCCGACCGCATCCGCATCACCGTCGGCACGGGCGAGGAGAACGAAAAGGTTGCCGCCGCGCTCGCCGAGTTCATGGCCTCCTGATGGCGGAACCCTTGTTCGAGCGGGTCGCGCTGATCGGGATCGGCCTCATCGGCTCGTCGCTGGCGCGGGTGCTGCGCCGCGACTGCCCGCAGACGCGCATCGTTGCCTGCGGCCGCCGCGCCGAGACTTTGGAGGCGGTGCGTCGGCTCAAGATCGCCGACGAGACCACCGACGACCCTGGCGCGGCAGTCAAAGGCGCCAACCTCGTCGTGATCGCGACGCCACTCTCGGCCTATGCCGAGATTGCGACAAAGATCGCGCCGGCGCTCGCCGACGGTGCCATCGTCACCGATGTCGGTTCGGTCAAGGAGGCGGCGATCCGCGACCTGTTGCCGGCGGTGCGGAAGGGCGTGCATCTTGTCCCCGGCCACCCGGTCGCCGGCACCGAGCATTCGGGACCCGAAGCCGGCTTTGCCGAGATGTTCGCCGACCGCTGGTGCATTCTGACGCCGCTGCCGGAAACCGACCCGGCGGCGATCGCCAAGATCACCGCGCTGTGGCAGCTGGCAAAGATGAAGGTCGTAACGATGCCGGCCGAGCATCACGACAGGGTGCTGGCGGTGACCTCGCACCTGCCGCATCTCATCGCCTACACCATCGTCGGCACCGCGACCGCGCTGGGCGACGATCTGCGCTCGGAAGTCATCGCCTATTCGGCGGGCGGGTTCCGCGATTTCACCCGCATCGCCGCGTCCGACCCGGTGATGTGGCGCGACATTTTTATGAAGAACCGCGAAGCGGTGCTCGACGTGCTGCAGCGCTTTAGCGAGGATTTGACGGCGCTGCAGCGGGCGATCCGCCGCGGCGAGGGCGAGGTGCTCGAGGACTGGTTCATCCGCACCCGCGCGATCCGCCGCTCGGTGATCGAGGCTAAGCAGGCGTAATCGAACGGCGGCGAGCCATCCGATTACCGCCGGTGCAGGCGCTTCTTAAAGGGCGTGTCGGCATCTTCGTCACGTGCTTGGAATGGGCAAATCCCGGGGCTTGGCCGTGCGCGTTATAAAGTGGGCTTTCGGCTACCTGATTGCTGTAGCGACAGCGGCGCTCGCTTACCTGATCGCTGTCGCAGCGATGATGGTGAGCCTGGCACCAAGGGACATATGGGCCTCCTCCGATCTAAACGTTCGTCGTGTGCTTATAGCTGCTGTCGTTGGTTGGATCATCGTTGCAACGGCGACCCTTTTCCTGATGTTCCTGCCCTGGTGTGCAGCTGTGTGGATCATATCCCGAACACAGAAGTAT
>DASYXG010000272.1:0-6747 GCA_035935235.1 Allostellaceae bacterium | reverse complement strand
CGTTGAGCAGATCGGCGAAGGCCATCGCCATCGCCACCCGGTCGCCGTAATGCTGGTCGGCGATCGTGTCGATGATCGTCATCGGCCCCGGCAGGGTGAATTTGAGCGCGTGCGCGGTGTGATCGCGGGCGACCCGCGCCTCGGCCGCGTGGACGCTGCCGCGACGGCGCAGCGGCCCGATGACGGCCGGGCAGTCGGCCTCGTAGCGGTTGTCGCGGATGCCCATCCGCACCTTGTGCTCGAAATCGATGCCGTCGAGGTTTTCGAGAAAACCGTGGACGAAATGCTGCCGCGACATCTCACCGTCGCTGACAATGTCGATCCCCGCATCCTCCTGCAATTTGAGGGCAAGAATCGTCGCGTCGCGCTTGGCGTCGGCAAGCGCCTCGCCCTCCTGACGCCAAGCCGGCCACAGCTTGCGCGGCTCCGCGAGCCAGGACGGCTTCGGCAGGCTGCCGGCGATCGTCGTCTCGAGCACCGCGTCCTCCCTGTATCGTTCTGCCGCCGTGTTAGGCTAGCCCTACATCCCCGTCAAACCCCGCGTGGAGGCAGGCCATGACCACTCGCGAAGAATTGCGCCGCGACGGCATCGCGCTGCGCCGGCAAATGTTCGGACCGAGCGCGATGACGCATTTCGTGCCGGGTTACGCCGAGCTGCGCGCCGAGTTGGCGTTTGGCGCGGTGTGGAACCGGCCGGGCCTGGCGCTTCCCGACCGGATGCTCGCGGCACTTGCCGCGCTTTGCTCGGTGCAGCGGCTCAATCATTTGCGCCGCCACATCGGCGCGGCGCTCGATCTCGGCCTCGAGCCGCGCGGTATCGTCGAGGTGTTCATCCAATGCGGCATCTATTGCGGGCTGCCAGCGAGCGAAGACGCTATGGCGGTGGCCGAGGAAGTTTACGCCGAGCGCGGCGTCACCCTGCCGCCGGAGCCGCCGCGCGAAGACCCCATCGACGAACTCGACCGGCGCGGCCGCCAACTCCTCGAGTCGTTTCACGGCGATCGCGGTTATTCCGGTTATGCCTCGCCCGACAATCCCGTGACGCAGGCGCTCTATCCCGTCGCGATCCAATACGGCTACGGCGAGATTTGGGATCGCCCAGGCCTCGACCGGCGCCAGCGCGCGCTCGTCGCGGTGGCCTCGTTCACCGCGCTCAAGCTCGAAGGCCAGGTGCAGAAGTTCGGCCGATCCGCCTTGAACGCCGGGCTATCGAAAACCGAGATCATCGAGACGGTGATACAGACCGGGCCCTATAGCGGCCTCGCCCCGGCGCTCAACGCCTTGGCGGCGCTGAGCGAGGCGCTGCGTTAATCAGAAATACCGCGCCAGATTGGCGTGGATGCGCTCCAGCACCCGCCGGCCCGGCGGCGGCACGGTGAAACGCTCGCCGGTGATGCGCTCGTAGGCGTCGATATAGACCGCGGCGGTCTCGCCGATGACTTCGGGCGGAATCGGCGGGATGTCGTCCTTGTACGGGTCGCAGCGGGCTGCGACCCAGCGGCGCAGCACGTCCTTGTCAAACGCGTCGGGCGGCTCGCCGGCGGCGAAACGCTGCGGATAGGTCTCGGCAAACCAATACCGGCTGCTGTCCGGCGTGTGGATTTCGTCGGCGAGGATGATGTTGCCGGATGCATCGACGCCGAACTCGTATTTGGTGTCGACGAGGATTAGCCCGCGTGAGGCGGCGATCTCGCGACCGCGTGCGAACAGCGCCAGCGCCGTCGTGGTGAGCGCCGACCACCGCGTCGCCTCCATCAGCCCGCGCTCGACAATCTCCACCGCGGTCACCGGAGCGTCGTGCTCGCCGTCGTCCGCCTTGGTGGTTGGGGTGATGATGGTCTGCGGCAGCTTCTGGTTCTCGCGCAGTCCATCAGGAAAGCGATGCCCGTACATGTCGCGCCGACCCGTTTTGTACATCGGCCAGATCGAGGTGCCGGTGGTGCCGGCGAGGTAGTCGCGCACGACGATCTCGACCGGCACGATGTCGAGGCGCCGGCACACCAGCACGTTCGGATCGGGGTATTCGATGACATGATTGGCGCAGATGTCGGCGGTCTGGTCGAACCAGAAGCGCGCCGTTTGCGTCAGCACCTCGCCCTTGCAGGGGATCGCCGCGATGTTGCGGTCGAAGGCCGAGAGCCGGTCGGTGGCGATGATGATGCGGCGTCCGTCGGGCAGGTCGTAATTGTCGCGCACCTTGCCGCGATAATGATTAGGCAGCTCGGGGATGGTCGCGTCGTCGAGGACGAGGTCGAGGCGGGCGGCGAGCAGCGACGGGTCGATCATGCGGAACCTCAGAGGATCGCGCCGGTATAGCTCGCCCCTGCGACGGGTGAAACGGCGGCGACAATAGGCGATGCTTGGCACGGCATCCGCCCGGCCGTGTTAAAGATGCGACCCTGAGTCCAGTCGAAGGGATTCGGCCGATGGCCTCAACGCTGCGTGTAACATGCTGCATCGCCGGCGGCGGTCCGGCCGGAGTGATGCTCGGCTTCCTGTTGGCGCGCGCCGGGGTCAAGGTCGCGGTGCTCGAGAAGCACAAGGATTTCTTTCGCGACTTCCGCGGCGACACGATCCATCCCTCGACCTTGCAGGTGATGCACGAACTCGGTTTCCTCGATGAGTTCTTGAAGGTCCATCACGAGGAGATCAGCCAGTTGCAGGTGTGGATCGGCGAGACCGAGATCCACATGGGGGATTTTTCGCATCTGCCGACCGCCTGCAAGTTCATCGCGCTGATGCCGCAATGGGATTTCCTCAATTTCCTCAGCGAGCAGGGCAAGCGATATCCGGGGTTCGGCTTGCTGATGGAGACCGAGGCGACCGATCTGATCTATGAGGGCGAGCGCGTCGTTGGCCTGCAGGCGCGAGGCCCCGATGGGCCCGTGGAAATCCGTGCTGATCTGGTGGTCGGCGCCGATGGGCGCCATTCGGATGTGCGCGCGCGAGCCGGGTTCGCGGTCGAGAACCTCGGCGCGCCGATGGATGTGCTGTGGATGCGCCTGTCGCGCAGACCGAGTGACCCCGGCCAGATCGGCGGCTACGTCAATTTCGGTCGCATGATGGTGACGCTCAACCGCGGCGACTACTGGCAATGCGCCTATTTGATCCGCAAGGGTGGCCACGATCAGGTGAAGGCGCGCGGGCTCGACGCGTTCCGCGCGGATATCGTCAAGATCGTGCCCTGGCTCGCCGATCGGGTTGGCGAGTTGAAGGAATGGGACGACGTCAAGCTGCTGACCGTCGCGGTGGACCGGCTGCCCCGATGGTGGCGGCCGGGGCTGCTATGCATTGGCGACGCGGCGCATGCGATGTCGCCGGTCGGCGGCGTCGGGGTCAATCTCGCGGTGCAGGACGCGGTCGCCGCGGCCAATATCCTCGCGGCGCCGCTCCGCCTCGGGCAGCTGTCGGAAAACCACCTCGACCAGGTGCAGCGCCGGCGTACCTTCCCGATGAAAATCATCCAGCGGATGCAGCTCACCGTGCAGAAACAGATCATCGACAGGGTGCTCGGTTCGGACGCGCCGGCCAGCGCACCCTTTATCTTTCGCATGTTCAACGCCTTCCCGCTCCTGCGGCGCATACCCGCGCGGATCGTCGGCATCGGCGTGCGGCCGGAGCATGTCCGGACCTCGCCCTATCCCGCATCCGCGGCGCGAGCTTCCGGGGATTAGCGGGCGGCACTCGCGCTGCATTGCGGTTTCGTGACAACACTTTACGGCTTCTTTACGCAAAGGGTTTAACCGGTCCACGCTCGGCGGTGGACCACAATGATCTATAATTATCGCGACGATCTGATCCTCGGGCCCGCCCTGGCCTATTGGGCGCAAAAGCGCGGCTCGCGCTCGATGCCCAGCCGGCGCGACATCGACCCGGTCGAGCTGCCACCCAAGCTCCTGCCGAACCTTCAAATCATCGAGGTGATCGACGGCGGCGCGCGGTTTCGCTACCGGCTCGTCGGCACCGCTTCGGTCGAGGCCTTCGGCAGCGACTATACCGGCCGCTATCCCGACGAGATGTTTTCCGACGACCGCCTCAACTTCATCCAGAGCATCTATCGCAGGGTCTACGAGACCAAGCTTCCGCTGTTCTCGCTCAACCGCTACCACACGCCCAAGAACATCGATCTCTTCGCCTACCGGATTTACATGCCGCTCTCCGAGGACGGCGTCGAGGTCGATAACATCCTCGGCATTTTGCGGTACCAGTCCGGGATCGTAGCCGGTGGCGGCTGGCGCGAAGGCGCCAGGTTGGACCCAGACGGACAACACATCGAGTCGATCGACGTCGGCCGCCCGGTTTGCGAGCTCGCCGACTAAGCCGCCTCTTCCAAGGTGGAGCCGGCATCGAGCGTGGTCGCGCGCCTGAGATCGCGCGGCGCCGCCTCGTCGTGCGGGCGGCCGCGATGCATGGTGCAGCGGTTGTCCCAGATCACCAGATCGCCCTTGGCCCATTGGTGGCTGTAGACGAACTGGCGCTGCGTCGCATGCGTGTTGAGGTCGTGCAACAACAGCCGCCCGTCCGCCACCGGCCAGCCGACGATGTGCGAGGCGTGCGCCGAGAGATACAAGCCCTTGCGCCCCGAGCCGGGATGGCGGCGCACCAGTCTTTGCGGTGACGGCGGATATTTCTCGCGCTCGCCGGGCGGGAACTCGGTAAAGCCGATCTGGCCGCGCGACCAGAAGATGTCGTGCTCGACGATCAGCGGCTCGCACAGCGCCTTCATGCCGTCGTCGAGCGCGTCCCAGGCGGCACGCATGTCGGCGAACTCGGTCTCGCCGTTGCCGAGCGGGGTGCCAGGCGGCACCGCGACGGCGAACAGCATGCCCAGCACCACCGGGGTCGGCATGTACGAGGCGTCGGTGTGCCACAGCCGGTTGCCGAGGCTGTCGAGCCGGCGGCGGTCGTCGCGGGCGCGGATGTTGCTCTCGGTGTCGAGGTTGGAGATGTCGCCGATCTCAGGGATGTCGAGCCGCCGTTTGCCTGGCTGCAGCGCGCCGCGGCCGATCTCGAGCGGCCCGAACCGGCCGGCGAATTGCTTGAGTTGCGCATCGGTGATCGACTGGTTGTGCAGCACGACAACGCAATGCTGATTGATCGCCTGCCACAGCTCGTCGAGCGCCGTGTTGGCGAGCGGCGCGGCGACATCGATGCCGGAAACCTCGGCGCCGATATGCGGGTGCAGCGGTGTGACGGTCAGGGTCATACGTTCCTCCTGTGGCAGCCCCTCAACCCAGCCCTCTCCCCGTAAACGGGGCGAGGGAGCTTGCCCAGACTGTCCCCTCTCCCGCATGCGGGAGAGGGTGGCCGTCGCGGCAGCGACGGTCGGGTGAGGGTCATAACTCAGAGCGCATCAGCGACGGCGTTCTGGAACCGCTTCAGCGCGGCGATGTGGTCCGACAGCGTATGCCCGGCGAGGCGGTGATGGTGGCGGCGGTGGAACGTCGTCGTCAGGCAAAGATGCGTCGCTCCGGCGTCTCTCCAGAACTTGGCATCCTTGGCCCAGTCGGCCTCGCTGCCGGAGCCCATCGAGGTCCACACCTCAATGCCGATGTCCTTAGGGTCGCGGCCGGCTTCCTCGGTCAGCTTGCGCAGCTTGGCAAAGGTGTCGAGCGCCTCCTGGCCGGGCGGATAGGCGTTGGGCATCCAGCCGTCGCCCCATTTGGCGCAGCGCTTCAGGGTCTGCTCGACATGGCCGCCATACCACACTGGCACCTTGCCCGAGGCGGGGCGCGGGTTGATCCCGGCGTCGTCGATGTGGTGCCAGCGGCCCTCGTACTTCACATGCGGCTGGGCCCACAGCTTTTGCATCACCTGCACCTGCTCCTCGGAACGGCGGCCGCGATTGTGGAAGTTCTCGTTGAGGCCGACATATTCGACCTCGTTCCAGCCGACCCCGACCCCGAGCCGAAACCGGCCGCCGCTGAGCACATCGAGGCACGCCGCCTGTTTGGCGACAAGCGCCGTCTGACGCTGCGCCACGATCAAGACGCCGGTCGAGAAGCCGAGCTGCGTCACCCCGGCGAGATAGCCGAACAGCACGAACGGGTCGTGGTAGAGCCCGTCGGAAATGCGATCCCCGCCACTTTGCCCGGCCGGGTTGGCGCCGAGCACGTGGTCGGGCGCCTCGATGAAGTCGTAACCCGCGGCCTCCGCGGCCTGCGCGTATTCCTTCATCACCTGCGGCGAGCCGCCGATATCGCCCAGCGGCAGCAAGGTGCCGAGTTCCATCTCCGTCTCCTGTACTCGTGTTTCCAGAAGCGTACACCGGCCGCATCAGCTCTGTCATTTCGTGGCATTTTGCGCCCACCTTCTTTCTGTCATTTCCGGGGCATGGCGCAGCGATGAACCCGGAACCTATGACCATGGCGATTGCTGAGTGGGCGGCTCGGTTCGAGCTTTCCGTCGGAGGTTCGCGTCCATGGGTTCCGGGTTCGGCCGACGGCCGCCCCGGAATGACAAAATTTTTGGAATGTCGTGGATAGACCCTCTTGACCAATCCGGATGGATCACCCATCTCGGGGTTACATTGGGGGTTCCCGGTTCGTTCTGCGCGAGCGTTCAGCCGAATTTCCGTCCAACCACCGCGTACATCGGGTCCTGCTCGTCCTCGATATAGGGCGCGAGGCGGCGGGCCTCGATCCGATCGAACCCGGCATGCTTCAGGTAAAGCTCGACCAGCCGCGCGTGGCCGGCATCGTCGAGCCCACGCCACACCGCCACCGCCTTGGTCCAAAAGCAGCGGTT
>DASYXG010000271.1:0-22226 GCA_035935235.1 Allostellaceae bacterium | reverse complement strand
CCGCTGGTCAAGCGGCTGCGCGAGGAGCGGCCGGAACCGGAATTCGCGATCTCGCTGCGCGCCGCCTGGGATGGCAAGGACGAGGGTGCGCTGACAGCGCGGCTCGAAGGCTTCAGGGCGGTTGGTGTCGGCCATGTCATGGTCGAGCCCTTTGACCGCGAACTCGAAGACTGGCTGCGCTCGGTGGAGCGCATCGCCCGCGCTGCCGAAGGGGTGCGCGAATGAGGCTCGCGACTACCCTCAAATTCGCGCCCGGCGAAGGCGGGATCGGCATGGATTTGGTATGGGAAGCCGAGCGGCTGGGCTTCGACGCGGTGTGGGCCGGCGAGGCCTATGGCACCGATGCGGTGACCCCGGTCACCTGGGTCCTCGCGCGCACCAGCCGGATCAAGGCGGGCACCAGCATCATGCAGATGCCGGCGCGCACGCCGACTTGCGCGGCGATGACCGCGCTATCGCTGCAAGCGCTCTCCGGCAACCGCTTCCTCTGCGGCATCGGCCCTTCCGGCCCACAGGTCATCGAGGGCTGGTACGGGGTGCCGTTCGGCCGGCCGCAGACGCGCACCCGCGAATACGCCGCCATCATTCGCCAGGTCTTTGCCCGCGAGGCGCCGCTCGAGCACCACGGCTACCACTACGATATCCCCTACACCGGGCCGGGCTCGACCGGGCTCGCCAAACCGCTACGCAGCGTCGTCCGCGGCCAGCCGGGGTTGAAAATCTACACCGCGCCCATCTCGCCTGCAGGGCTGCGCACCGCCGGTGAGATCGCCGACGGCGCGCTGCCGTTTTTCATGTCGCCGGAAAAGCCGCAGGTCATCGTCGAGCCGATCCTCGATGGCCGCGCCAAGGCTGGCCGCTCCGATGACCTCGCCGATTTCGATCTCGCGCCTTACGTGCGGATCGCCATGGGTGACGACCTCGCCGCCTGCCGCGACGCGTTGCGCCCCGGCTTGGCGCTCTATATTGGCGGCATGGGCGCGCGCACGCAGAATTTTTACAACGATCTCGCGCGGCGGCTGGGCTATGAGGCGGCGGCAGCCGCGATCCAGGAGCATTTCCTCGCCGGCCGGCGTGACGATGCCGCTGCGGCGGTGCCCGATGCCCTTATCGACGAGATTTCCCTGATCGGCCCACCCGAGCGGATCAAAGACCGGTTGCAGGCGTGGCAGGAGCTGGCCGATTACAACTGGGTCGGCTCGCTGGTGCTTGCCGGTGCCGACGCCACCGCGATGCGCGTGGTGGCCGAGGCGGTGCTTTAGGACAGAGGGAAGATGACCGATTACGAATGGACCGGCGGCAATCTGCCGACTTTTGTTACCCATCTTGAGTGCGGGCTGACTGGCGAGCGCTACGAGGCCGACAAGATACAGGGCCTATCGAAGGCGGGGCGCCCGCTTCTCGTCCGTTACGACCTCGCCGGAGTCGCGAGGGCGCTCACCAAGGACATGCTCGCCGCGCGCCCGCAGACGATGTGGCGCTATCGCGAGATGCTGCCGGTCCGCCGGCCGGAGAATGTGGTCTCGCTCGGTGAGATCGTCACCCCGCTGATCGCCCTGCCGCGCATCGCCTCGAAGATCGCACCCGGCGGCGAGATCTTGGTGAAGGACGAAGGCCGCCTGCCCACTGGTTCATTCAAGGCGCGTGGCCTCGTCATGGCGGTGTCGATGGGCAAGGAACTGGGCATCACCACCATGGCGATGCCGACCAACGGCAATGCCGGTGCGGCGATGGCCGCGTATTGCGCACGGGCCGGGATGAAAGCCTATGTCTTCTGCCCCGATGACACGCCGGCGGTCAATGTGCGCGAGATCGCGATGCAGGGCGCCGAGGTGTTCCTCGTCGACGGGCTCATCGACGATTGCGGCCGCCTCGTTGCCGAGGGCGAAAAGGAAGTCGGCTGGTTCAATTGCTCGACGCTGCGCGAGCCGTACCGCATCGAGGGCAAGAAGACGATGGGCCTTGAACTCGCCGAACAGCTCGGCTGGGAGGTTCCGGACGTCATCTTCTATCCCACCGGCGGCGGCACCGGCCTTATCGGCATGTGGAAGGCCTTCGACGAGCTGGAGCAGATGGGCTGGATCGGCAGCAAGCGCCCGCGCATGGTGGCGGTGCAGGCGGCGGGTTGCGCACCGATGGTCAAGGCCTGGGAAGACGGCGTCGAACATGCGCCGCGTTGGGCCGACGCGCATACCTTCGCCGCCGGCATCCGCGTCCCGCAGGCGGTCGGCGATTTTCTCATCCTGCGCGCGGTGCGCGAGAGCCAAGGCTTCGCCATCGCCGTCGACGACTCGGCGATCGCCGATGCCTGGGCCGAGGTCGCGCGCGACGAGGGGCTGCTCCTGTGTCCTGAGGGTGCGGCGACCTTTGCCGCCTATCGGCAGGCCCGCTCGGACGGTCGCGTCGCGGCGACCGATAGAGTGGTTTTATTCAACTGCGCCAGCGGGTTGAAATACCCGATGCCGGAGGCGGGCACGCGCCTGAAACTCGGCAATGCGGTCGATTGGCAGCGGGTTGTCGGCTCCTCTATTGGGTCGTGATTGAGGACGTGCGCTAACGCCGAAGTGTCGTGTTATAACGCCGATGACCTCTTGTGATTGCGGAGAAAAGGCCGATGGCAGAAGCGGTATGGAACGGTTTTCTGCGCCTCTCGCTGGTTTCCTGCCCGATTACCCTGATTTCTGCGACAAGTGACGCACAACGGGTCAAGCTCGATTCATTGAGCGCCAGAACCGGCAACCCGGTAACCGAGCAATTTGTCGACGCCAAGACCGGCGATGTCGTCGCCAAGGAAGCGCTGGTCAAGGGCTACGAATTTGCTCCGGGGCGCTACGTCACCCTCAGCGACGATGAACTCGCAAAGCTGGGTAGCGGGGCCGGTAATATTATTGATCTCGAGCGCTTCGTGCCGCGCGACCAGATCGATCACATTTATGTCGAGGCTGCCTTTTACCTCCAACCGGAAGGCCAGTTGGCCTCCGACACTGTCCATGCGCTGCGGTTGGCGATGCGCCGCAGCGGACGTGTGGCGCTCGGCCATGTGAGGGTCGGCGAGCGAGAGCGTCCGGCGCTGATCGAGCCGCATCGCGCCGGTCTGATGATGTCGACGCTGCACACGGAAGATGAGCTGGTCGTAGCCAAGTCCGACGAGCGGCCCGAGGCGGACATTCCGGCCGAGATGGTCGAAATCGCTGAGGCGATCATCGCCCGTCGCGCCGGCGACTTCGATCCGAGGCAGCTGCGCGATCGCTATCAGGACGATCTGCGCAAGCTGGTCGAGCAGAAGGCTGGCAACGCTCCACCGCCTCCGGCCCCGGCGCGCCGGCCGCCGGGCACAGCCCGCTCAGCGGCGCCGCCTCCCACGCCCGAGGCTGTGACGGCGACGCCCGAGCCCGAGTCGCCACCACCGGATCCGGAGCCGGAACCTGCGGTCGCGGCGCCGCCACCTGAGCCGCCGGCCGCCGCCGCGCCGCAGCCTGAACCGGAGCCGGAGCCAGAGCCAGAGCCAGAGCCGCCACCACCGGAGCCCACAGTCGCGGTCCAACCACCTCTGCCCGAGCCGGAACCGGCCGCTGTGGAAGCGGAAGCGCCGCCAGCTCCTGAACCGGAGCCGGAAGCGCCGCCACCGCCGGTGCCCGAGCCGGAACCCGCGGCGATCGAGGGCGCTCACGATGTCGGCGCAGAAATCCTGCTGCACATCATGGGGCTCGGCGACCGCCGCTATGTGGAATCGGGCTGGGCCGGCAATCCCGGTAGCCGACGTCAGATCGAAGCGCTGAGCGTACGTCCGCGCGAGGGGCTTGCGGCGAGCGCTGTTGAGTTCCGGGTCTTCGCCCAGGAAGGCCGCGCCACCGCGTGGGTGAGCAACGGCAACTATGCCGGCACTCGTGGCCGCAACCTACCGCTAACCGGCTTTGCCGTTCGGCCGGCGGGGGAGCTCAGCGACCGGCTCGAAATCGCCTATGAAGGATCGTTTTTCGAGGGCGGAGTGGTAGGGCCAAAGCGCAATGGTGAGCTTTGTGTGTCGACTGTCGCCGACGATCCGCTGGAGGCGGTTCGCATCACGATTACCGATCGCGGCGAGTAATCGAAAGAAATTCAATCAGGCAAGAAAAATGGCCGGAACACAAGGTTCCGGCCAAGTCTGAACAGGGAGGCTTCACGTCTAGGAGACGTAAGGATCCGAAGACCCTCTTCCCGGGAGCAAGTCCCGGAAACTATCGCAGGTGTTTACACCCCCGCAGAAACTCACCACGACGACTGTCGCGTGCCCAAAATATGGCCTGTGGGTAGGGCGATAACCAGGGGGGATTTGTCCTGGCACATCTGCAAAAACCGCAACGCTATCAAATCGTACGCATTTTTTTGGGTGCCTGGCCGCGACCCTGAGATGGGTCAGACTCCCTTACTTATCAGCGAATTAGCCGCCGAGCCGTCCCTCGGCGACCTTGCGCAATAGAAAATCGCGGAAGACGCTGATCCGCTTCGAGGTGCGCAGCTCTTCCGGATAGACGAAATAGGCTTCGTTGGGTGGACCGCTGACTTCGGGGAGGATTCGCACCAAACCGGTATGCTCGCCCGCCACGAAATCGGGTAGCGCGGCGACACCGAGCCCGCTCATGATCGCCCGCAACATGCCGTAGGTATTGTTGACCGTCAGAATCGGGCGGCGGTCGTGGCCCGGCCTGTTCCCGACTTCGAGCAGCCAGTTGACCCCGGGAACCGGTGGGCGGGCATCCTCGCCGTAAACGATGATGCGATGCTCCTCGAGATCCTCGGGCCGCTTCGGCTGGCCGTGTTTTTGGATGTACTCGGGTGAAGCGTAGATGTGCACCTGCACGCTCACCAGGTGGCGTTGGATCAGATCGGGCTGGCGCGGCGGGGTCATGCGGATCGCCACATCGGCCTCTCGCATCGACAGATCGAGCTCCGAATCGTCGACCACGAGACTGACCTGGATTTCGGGATAGAGGTCGAGGAATTCGCGGATGCGCGGAGTTAGCCAGATCGATCCGAAGGCGACTGTCGTGGTGATCTTGAGCGGTCCCTTTGGCCGGTCCTTCGATTCGGAAATCAGCCCCTCGGCCATCGCCAACTTGGCGAAGACCTCGCGCGCGGTGCGAAATAAGAGTTCGCCTTGCTCGGTTAGGATAAGGCCGCGGGCGTGGCGGTGGAACAGGGGCACGCTGAGGCTCTCCTCGAGCGCGCTGATCTGGCGGCTGACCGCCGATTGGCTGAGGTTCAGCGACTCGCCGGCATGGGTAAAGCTGCCCGCCTCGGCGACCGCGTGAAACACCCGCAACTTGTCCCAATCCATTGCCATCGGGACCACTCCTACTCTGCAGCGCGCGCCGGTGCCGCGTCTTCCTGCGCCGCGAGGAATTTTTCGGCTTCGAGGGCGGCCATGCAGCCCATGCCCGCCGCGGTGACTGCCTGGCGGAATACCTTGTCCTTGACGTCGCCGGCGGCGAAGACCCCGGGAACGTCGGTCGCCGTCGAATCGGGTCGGGTCAGCACGTAGCCCTCGGTATCGAGCCGCAGCTGCCCAGCGACCAGTTCGGTAACGGGGGTGTGGCCGATCGCGATAAACACGCCTTCGCACGCTTGCTCGCTGAGCCCGCCGGTTTTGACGTTGCGCAAGCGCACGCCGGTGACTTCGGGCGGTTCCGGCGTACCCAGGATTTCCTCGACGACGGAATCCCAGATGACCGCGATCTTCGGGTTGCGAAACAGGCGGTCCTGCAAGATCTTCTCGGCGCGCAGCGTGTCGCGGCGATGGATGAGGGTGACGCGGCTGGCGTGATTGGTCAGATAGAGCGCCTCCTCGACCGCGGTGTTGCCGCCGCCGACAACCACGACCTTCTTGTCGCGGAAGAAGAACCCGTCGCAGGTCGCGCAGGCCGAAACGCCGAAGCCGCGATAGGTCTCTTCGCTGGGTAGGCCGAGCCACCGCGCCTGCGCGCCAGTGGCGAGGATGATCGTATCGCCCGAATAAGTGTCGCCCGAGTCGCCGGTCACTAGAAACGGCCGCCGCGCAAGGTCGAGTTTCACCGCCAGATCGAGCAGGATCTTGGTGCCGACATGCTCGGCCTGGGCCTGCATTTGCTCCATCAGCCACGGACCCTGGATCACATCCGCGAAGCCGGGGTAGTTCTCGACATCGGTGGTGATGGTGAGCTGGCCGCCGGCCTGCAGCCCGCACAGTAGGATCGGATGAAGATTCGCCCGTGCCGCGTATATCGCCGCGGTGAAGCCCGCCGGACCCGCGCCGATAATCAAGACCTTGCTGTGATGATGCTCGGGCATCCCATTCCCGATCGATTGGACAGCGTACTATACCATTTTTGCACGCTGCGGGAGGGGCCGCGCCAATAAATTCAGCGGCCTCAGTACCCGAACATGTGGTCGAGGCTGAAGGCCCCGTCGTGCCCAAGAAGCCCGTGATAGCCAAAGAGCCGGCAGGTCGAGTCGCGGATCACTGCGTAGGCGCGGGGACCAGCGGCTTCGCGCGTATCGCGATCGAACAGCTCATGGTAGCGCCACAGGCGCGATCCCGAGCACGGGATCGAGAGCGATTTGCGGGCGATCTCGCTGCCACCGCCATCGCGCAGGATGATGTCGGTAGCGCTCTCTTTCCGCCACGGCAACGAGGCCGGATAGATCAGGTGGCAGAGCGTGTCATAGCTGCCCTCGCCGAGCCGAAGGAAAAGGGTTGTCGATAAGCCGGGCGGCCGGCCGGAATAGGATTGTGGTTCGTCGCGGTAGGTGAGGATCGTGTTGAAGACGTGAGCGCCGAAGCTGGTTTCGGCCGCATGGCCGCTGTTGCGGCGGCGATAGCGAAAGAGAGCATGCAGCCAGCCGTCCGCATCGCCGCCTTCGGCGAAATCATAGATCAGCTCGACATGGCCATAGCCATCGCCGAGCGAGGAAGCTAGGGCGTCGAGATCCAGATCGACACGATGGTTGCGCGGCAGCCGGCCGAAACGGTGGCGGGCGATCTCATGGCCGTCCGGGTCATAAACGAGCGCCGCGACTGGCAGCTCTGCTTGCGTATAGGCCATGGGCGTCGGCAGCAGGAGGCTCTGCCAGTCGCCGCGCGGGAGGATCGGAGCGGGCAGCAGGAACCCCTTGCCCAGCGTCTCGCCTAGCTTCGGTAGGTCTGCGTCAGGTTTGAGGTCGCTGCGCTCGACATTGACATGGGCGAGGCGGTGGCGGCCGTTCTCGACAATCTCGTAGCGTGGGCGGACGACATGCTTGCCGGCGTGTAGTTCGATCTGTGCTGGCCAGGCGAGACCGGGCAGGAGCCCGGCGACATCGACGATATGCGTTGCAAAACCGCCGATCGGCTTGCCGAGCGCCACGATGTGCTGACTTCCCATGGCCGACAGTCCGATCGCGCCGGCAGGGATCGCGGCGGCATGACTGTTCTGGATCCACAGCCGCACGTTTTCGCCCGGCGCCGGCGCCGGCAAGCCTGCATACCGCTCACTGGGCCAGGCATTGGCGTCGTGCGTGCACGATAGATTGGCGTCGCCGTCGCCATAGGTATCGAGAGCGTATTTGACGATGTCGTGCCGGGCGACGCCGGCGACGTGGATGAAGAGCTGGCCGGCAAATTCTCCGAGGCCGAAGCGTCTGCGCACCTCGCTGCTGTCGATGATAATTGCGCCGGCATCGGCTGCGGCAGTCTCAGACCACTCCGCGAGGTTCGCCCCGGCCTCATCGAACAGGGTGAGCCAGCAGGTGACGCCTTTCGAACCATACCCGGCCCAGTAATTGGCCGTCACCAGGCGCGTGTGCAGGGTCGCACTGTCGCGGAACAGCGCGAAATTGGTCGCGAAATTGAGCGGGTCGAGGTAGGTGCGGGGATTGGTCAGCCGCCCCTCGGAGATCTTCATCACGTCGAGAGTGAAGACATCGCTATTCGGTGGCAGGGACGGGGCGAGCTGACCGACCAGCTGGTCGGCGTCGAAAGCAGCGACTAGCACCGCCCGTGCGCCGGAATTCGCCAGCAATGGTGCTGGCTCGGCGGCGCGACCAAGCACCTGCCTGCCGATTCGTGCAATGTCCTGGACGTAAACCCCGGCAATTTCGAGCCGGGAGACGTCGAACAATTCGGCAAAGCCTTCGGCGGTGCCCTGGGGATCGACGATCGCGACCTTGCCGTAATGCGACAGGCGATCGATCAGCTGCTGTCCGGGCGCCGCGGCGAGCGGGTGCGCGAGCGCCTTGTAGAGTGTGTTGCCGCCGCGGACGTTGTCGAACGTATCGATGCGCAAGCCCATCGCTTCATCCTATACGGTGCGATAGTCGGGCGCAGCGTCGGTATCCTGCGCCCTCGCGACAGCCGGTCGCGGCCGCAACAGCCCTGGAGCAAGCGCGCGGGTCACCAAAACGCCGATGACGGCGCCTGCGACGACGTCGCTCAAATAATGCTGGCCGGTGGCGACGCGGGCGAAAGCGACTAATGCCGCCCCGGCGACGTACAGCCAAAGCGGTCGAGGCCAGAGGCACCACAATGCAGTCATAAGCGCTGCGGCGGTCGTGGCATGGCCTGAGGGGAACGACCAATGGTCGGCGTGCCAACCGAACCAGGTGAAGTCGTAAGTACCGTCGAGAAACAGCAATTTAGGTCGAGCGCGGCCGACCACGACTTTCAGGATGTCGGCGGCGATCCCCGATATGGCGACGGCCGTGAACAGAAACAACGGGATGCGGGCGGCCGCTCGCATGCTCATATCCCAGCTTTGAAGCTTCTCGACTCGGCCTCCCCAGCGCAGCGCCGCAAACGCAATCGCGCTTGCCACCAGATAGGGGTAGCCGAGACCAAAGCGCTGCACCGCGCCGAAAAACGGCTGGATAGCGGACGCATTTTTGTGGAAGTAGCTGGCGATCAAAGGATCGAGGCAAACGATCGCGATCGCCTCGATCAGTAGGATCGATGCCGCCCACAGCATTCTGCGGCCGAACTGCGTCGCCGCTCGCCGTTTGATCCAAGCAATGATCGGTGTCGCACCGTCATGGACGACGATCCACTGATGCGTCAGCCAGCTTGTCGCGATCGATATCAACCCGGCATCGACGACGTCCGAGAGGAAATGATTGCCGGCAGCAATCCGGCCCAGCCCCACAAGGGTACCAAAACCGAGCGCGGCCCCAAGCGCCACCTGCCGGCGGCGGCCTGCCGGCAGCAAAAACGCGAAGCTCACCAGGGAAAAAGCCAGCGCAGCGTGCCCCGAGGCCAACGAGCAGTTGCGCGCGCACTGATCGGTCGGCACCAAAGGCGGGGTGAACTGCTTAGTGCCGCCGAATTGCTCGACCTGATAGGGGCGGGCTCGGCCCCAATTGTCCTTAAGCCCAACATTGACGATCAGTCCGGGGCCGAGCGCGGTGGCGATAACGATAAAGATCAGCGCGTTGCGGTCGAGGCCGAAGAACGGCCGCCGGGTCAGCCGCAGCCACAGCGCGCCGCCCAGGACCAGCACGACCAGGCCGCCGGTAAGCCAGGGAATAACCCCTTCGAGCATCTGTAACGGCCGCCATTTCGCAAGAACGAATCCATGCTGGGCGTCATAGAACAGGCCGCTGAAGAACAGGTCGACGCCTGGCGCGAAGGAGAAAAGAAGGGCGCTGATCACCAGCACCGTGCCGTAGATCGCCAAGCCCTTCATTTCGCGACTCGCGTCCGTAGCCTGTCGAGGACGAGCGTTCGCAGCACCGCCCCGGCGCGCGCCGTATCGTCGAGCGGCGCATAGCTCCAGTCTTCGATATGGCCGCGGAAGGGACGAGTGATACCAGCGGCGCGCATCGCCTCATGGAACCGGGCGAATTTCCGGTCGCCGCCCGCGAGGTCGATGATGTGCACCGGCTTGCCGGTCGCCGCCGCCTCGCTGACCATCGAGACCGAATCCGCGGTCACCAGGAACGCGTCGGCGTTCGCGAGATAAGCGTAGTATGGATTGTCGCCTTTCATGTCCCAAATCGATGCCGGAAGACCGGCAAGCCGCTGCCGCAGCACGGCAATTCCGGCATCGCCGGTTCGCCGCGAGGGGGTCAACACAACCGAACCCCCGCTCGCGCGCACGGCCTCGGCAATTGCATCTGCGGTCTCGGCGAACCGGCGGAGCGTCAGTCGATAGGCGCGGTTGGAGCCGCCAATTAGCACGCCGAGCACTGGCCGCGGTAGTGCCGCGAGCTCTGGGAAGCGGCGGCTCTCGACGGCCAGCTTCTCGGCAGTGACGCGATTGAGAGCACCCTTGGTGGTGATGACGTTCGCTCCGCGCAGCCGGTCGTGCTCAGGCACGATCATGAGGTCGAACTTGTCGCGGCCGACCCGCGGGTCCTGCACCTGTGCGGCGATCGTCTTGCCGCCGTTCGCCCGGCGGATCGCCAGCGCCGGCATCGCCACATTGCGGCCGCAGGCGATGACGAGGTCCGGCCATGGGGGTTCGAGTCGACGTCCAGCATCGCGGACCGCGGCCAGGGGCGCCACCCAGAGCTGCGGCGGCAACCAGGTCCAGGGCCGATAAATCGTCAACGGCTTTTCGATAAACGAAAATCCGGTCGCTTCGGCGAGGCCGAGCGACTGGCTCGCCATGCCCGCCTTTCCGTCATGCAGGACCCAGACGAGCGGTGCGCCATCGGCGATGGGCGTAGGTTCGGAGCTGACGGGCAGGGCGACCATCGACCTGGGTTTACGGAAACCCCCGTTGCGGAGCAAGCAGCGCCACCTTCCACGCAATAAAATTGCGCGCTAAGACGCCGGTTCGTATTATTATGCGAGCAAGCGAGGACTCGGGATGCGGCGCATCAGACTGGATCGGATCGATCGCCGCATCCTGCAAAACCTGCAGGCTGACGGACGTATGACCAATGTCGAACTCGCCCGGCGAGTCGGCATCACCGCGCCACCTTGCCTCCGGCGCGTGCGGGCGCTCGAGGAGGCAGGGTTGATCCGAGGTTATCACGCGGCACTGGCTCCCGAGGCGCTAGGTTTTCCGGTGACCGTTTTCGCTCAGGTCGGACTCGCCAGTCAGGCTGAGGCCGATCTCCAGGCGTTCGAGGTCCTGGTTCGTCAATGGCCAGAGGTGCGGGAGGCGCACATGCTCGCCGGCGAAACCGATTTCTTATTAAAAATCGTCGCCACCGACTGGGACAGCTATCAGCGGTTTCTCTCCGCCAAATTGACTTCGGCGCCCAACGTCGCCCATGTCAAATCGGCGATGACCTTGCGGGTATCGAAGGCGGAGCCGGGGGTGCCGATCGGCGAGCCCTCCTCGCTGAGCGAGACCGAGAACGCGGCCTAACCGAACGCAACCGTGACGACCTCGTAAGATTTGTTGCCGCGCGGCGTCGAAACCTCGACGCTGTCACCCTTGCCCTTGCCGATGAGCGCGCGGGCGAGCGGTGACGTCACCGAGAGACGACCGCCTTTAATGTCGGCCTCATCCTCGCCGACGATCTTAAAGGTCTGCTCTTCCTCGGTTTCCTCGTCGGACAACGTCACGGTCGCTCCGAATTTGATCACCGATCCCGACAGCTTCGAGGTATCGATGACCTCCGCGCGAGCGATCTTGTCCTCAAGTTCGGCGAGCCGGCCTTCGATAAAGCTCTGGCGCTCACGAGCAGCATGGTACTCGGCGTTTTCCGAGAGGTCGCCATGCGTGCGCGCCTCGGCGATAGCGCGAATAATTGCCGGCCGCTCGGTCGATTTGAGCCGCTTAACTTCTTCCTGAAGCCGGTTGTAGCCGTCGGCGGTCATCGGGAGCCTGTTCATCACACCAGCTTTTCTTCCCGGATCTCGAAAAATTAGCGGTTAGAAGTAGGATTGCAGCGGAGCAACTTCAAGGCCGCCCCGGCGCAGTGCCCCGATGGCCTGCACTGCCGCGCGGGCGCCAGCGACGGTCGTGTAGTAGGGAATGTTGTGCGTTAATGCCGTACGACGCAAGCTGAAGCTGTCGGCGATTGCCTGCGCTCCCTCGGTGGTGTTGAAGACCAGCTGGATACGGCCGCTGCGCATCTCGTCGACGATATCGGGTCGGCCCTCGCGGACCTTGTTGACGACGACCACGGCGAGTCCCGCTTCGCCGAGCGTGGCGGCCGTGCCCTGCGTGGCGACCAGCTCAAAGCCCCACTCGACGAGGTGCCGGCAAGGCTCGACCAGCCCCGCCTTATCGCCGTCGCGCACCGAGACGAAGACCTTGCCGGACAATGGCAATTCGGTGCCGCTGCCGAGCTGCGACTTGGCGAAGGCGCGGCCGAAATCGCTATCGAGCCCCATGACCTCGCCAGTGGATTTCATTTCCGGCCCGAGGATCAAATCGACCCCGGGGAAGCGGGCGAACGGGAACACTGCTTCCTTGACCGCGACATGAAGGGTCCAGGGGCGCGACCCGGTAACAAAATCCGCCAATCTCTCACCCGCCATCACCCGCGCCGCGATTTTGGCAATCGGCACCCCGGTCGCCTTGGCGACGAACGGCACCGTGCGCGAGGCGCGCGGATTGACCTCGAGCACGTAGACGTCGCCGTTCTTGACCGCGAATTGCACATTCATCAACCCGACCACGTGTAGCGCCCGAGCCAGAGCGACGGTTTGCCGCTCGATCTCGGCGACGGTCGATTGGTCGAGGCTGTAGGGCGGCAGCGAGCAGGCGCTGTCGCCCGAATGGATGCCGGCCTCCTCGATATGTTCCATGATGCCGGCGACGTAGACGGCCTCGCCGTCGGCGACCGCGTCGGCATCGACCTCGATCGCGTCCTGCAGATAGCGGTCGATCAGCACCGGGCTGGTTCCCGAAACGCGCACCGCGTTGCGGATGTAGCGGTTGAGTCCGGCCGTGTCGTGGACGATCTCCATCGCTCGGCCGCCCAGCACGTAGGAGGGGCGGATCACCACGGGGTAGCCGATGCGCTGGGCGATCTCCTCGGCTTCTTCCGCGGAATAAGCGGTGCCGTTGTCAGGCTGGCGCAGACCGAGCCCCTGAAGAAGTTGCTGGAATCGCTGGCGGTCCTCCGCGAGGTCTATCGCGTCAGGTGACGTGCCGAGGATCGGGATCTGCGCCGCTTCCAGGGCCTTAGCGAGGTTGAGCGGGGTCTGGCCGCCGAACTGAACGATGACCCCAAGCAACTCGCCGCGCTGCTGCTCGACCCGGACGATCTCGATCACGTCCTCGGCGGTCAGCGGCTCGAAATAGAGCCGGTCGGAGGTGTCGTAATCGGTCGACACGGTTTCGGGGTTGCAGTTGACCATGATCGTCTCGATGCCCGCCTCGCGCAGACTGTAGGCCGCGTGGACGCAGCAATAATCGAATTCAATGCCCTGCCCGATCCGGTTGGGCCCGCCGCCGAGAATGACAACCTTTTTTCGGTCGCTCGGTTCCGCCTCGCATTCGGGGGGCGAGATGCCGTCGCCCTCGTAGCAGGAGTAGAGATAAGGGGTGAGCGAGGCGAACTCGGCGGCGCAGGTATCGACGCGCTTGTAAACCGGCCTGAGGTTCAGCCGTCTACGCCGAGCCGCGACCTCGCCTTCGGTGAGTTTCGCCAGATGCGCGAGGCGGCGGTCGGAAAAGCCCATGTGCTTCAGACGGAGGAACGCGGTGGCGTCGGCGGGCAGGCCGTCCCGCCTCACCCGCTCTTCGGTCGCGACGATTTCCTCGATGCGGTCGAGGAACCACGGCTCGAAATGGCAGGCCGTGTGGATCTCGGCGGTGGTGAGACCATGGCGGTAGGCTTGCGCGATCAGCAGCAGTCGATCGGGCGACGGCTTGGCGAGTGCCGCCAGCACCGCCTCCTTCCCGCCGCTTTCAACCCCCTCGATCGCCACCTCGTCGAACCCATCGAGCCCGGTTTCCAACGAACGCAGCGCCTTCTGCACCGATTCGGCGAAGCTGCGGCCGATTGCCATCGCCTCGCCGACGGACTTCATCGACGTCGTCAGCAGCGGCGTCGCGCCGGGAAATTTCTCGAAGGTGAAGCGCGGCATCTTGGTCACGATGTAATCGATCGTCGGCTCGAAGCTGGCCGGGGTGACGCCGGTGATCTCGTTGTCGAGCTCGTCGAGCGTGTAGCCGACCGCGAGTTTTGCCGCGACCTTGGCGATCGGGAACCCGGTTGCTTTCGACGCCAGCGCCGAGGAACGCGACACGCGGGGGTTCATTTCTATGATGACGAGACGTCCATCCGCGGGGTTGACCGCGAACTGCACGTTCGATCCGCCGGTGTCGACGCCGACCTCGCGCAGCACCGCAATCGCGGCATTGCGCATCAGCTGATACTCCTTGTCGGTGAGCGTCAGCGCCGGTGCCACTGTCACCGAGTCGCCGGTATGCACTCCCATCGGGTCGATGTTCTCGATCGAGCAGATGACGATGCAATTGTCGTTGCGGTCGCGCACGACCTCGAGCTCGTACTCCTTCCAGCCGAGCACGGATTCCTCGATCAGCACCTCGTGCGCCGGCGAGGCACGCAAGCCGCCACGCACGATCTCCTCGAATTCCTCGGTGTTGTAGGCGATGCCGCCGCCGGTGCCGCCCAGCGTGAACGATGGCCGAATGATTGCCGGGAGACCTGTGACATCGAGCGCCTCCAGCGCCTCTTCGAGCGTCTTAGCCAGTCGGCTCTTCGGCGACACGAGACCGATGCGGTCCATCGCTTGGCGGAACAGCTGGCGATCCTCGGCCTTGGCGATCGCCGCCTCGCTGGCGCCGATCAGCTCGACCCCGTGTGCCGCGAGCACGCCCTCCTGCGACAGCGCCATCGCGGTGTTGAGCGCGGTCTGCCCGCCCATCGTCGGCAAAAGAGCGTCGGGCTTCTCGCGCGCAATGATCTTCTCGACGATCGCCGGGGTAATCGGCTCGATGTACGTAGCATCGGCCAGCTCCGGGTCGGTCATGATCGTCGCCGGATTCGAGTTGACCAGGACGATCCGGTAGCCTTCGTGCTTCAGCGCCTTGCACGCCTGCGCGCCTGAATAGTCGAATTCGCAGGCCTGACCGATGACGATCGGCCCGGCGCCAATAATCAAGATGCTCTTGATGTCGGTGCGCTTAGGCATTCGCCGCCATCAGCTTCACAAACCGCGCGAACAGGTGCTGCGCATCCTGCGGGCCGGGGCTGGCCTCGGGGTGGTGCTGCACCGAGAACACTGGCTTACCCCTGAGCGATAGACCCTCGTTGGTCTTGTCGAACAGCGAGATATGTGACGCATCGACGCCTGTGGGCAGGGTCGCGGGGTCGACGACGAAGCCGTGGTTCTGGCTGGTAATCTCGACCTTCCCCGTGACCTCGTCGCGCACCGGGTGGTTGGCGCCGCGATGGCCTTTTTCCATCTTGCGAGTGCTGCCGCCGAGCGCCAGCGCCAACATCTGGTGACCGAGGCAGATGCCGAACATCGGGACGCTCCTGTCGATCAGCTCGCGCAAGACGGGGACCGCGTACTCGCCGGTCGCTGCCGGATCGCCTGGCCCGTTCGACAGGAACACGCCATCGGGCTTGTGGCGCATGATGTCGTCGACCGTCGCGGTTGCCGGCACCACCGTCACACGGCAACCGTAAGCGGCGAGCATCCGCAGGATGTTGCGCTTGGCGCCGTAATCGACCGCGACGACGTGGAAACGCGGTGCGTTCTGGGTTCCGTAGCCACGTTCGCGCGTCCAAGTGGTCTCGGTCCATTCATAGCTCTGGCGGCAAGTGACATCGAGCGCGAGGTCCATTCCCTCCAGCCCCGGCCAGGCCTGCGCCTCATCCCGCATTGCGGCGATGTCGAGCTTGCCGGCGGGGTCGTAGGCGATGACCCCATTCGGCGCGCCATGGTCGCGGATGCGCCGGGTCAACCGCCGCGTATCAACGCCGGAAAGTCCGGTGAGGCCATGCGACTTCAGCCAGAAGTCGAGCGACTGCGTCGCGCGATAATTGGCTGGCCCGGTGATATCCTCGCGGATCACGAGGCCGCGTGCCGCCGGGGTCGTGGTCTCGATGTCTTCGGGGTTGGTCCCGACATTGCCGATATGCGGGAAGGTGAAGGTGATAATCTGGCCGGCATAGGAGGGGTCGGTGAGGATTTCCTGATAGCCGGTGATTGAGGTGTTGAAGCAAACTTCGCCGACCGCTTTGCCTGGAGCGCCGACGCCCTTGCCCCAGAAAACCGTCCCGTCCGCCAGCACCAGGGCTGCGTTGCAGTCGGGCGGTCGCGGCGCCAGATTGGCCGCGTTTGGGTCGGTCATCGAAAACTAATCCTGCCGGATTTTGGGGCCGTTTGGCGAGGCGCAGCACCCAATTTTCGCGAACATAGACACAAGCTGTTGTTTGTCAACCGGCTCGAAAAGCGAAGATTTGGGAGTTTCAATAAGTTAGCGGCTGACGCCGAAATTGCTGTAAAGCAGGCCGGAAGCGGGTAGGTTTGGCGATGCCGCTAAGCGCAGGAGCCCTTCAAGATGTTGCGCGAGGCTATTACCGAGCGAATGAAAACTGCGCTGCGCGCCAAGGATACTCGCACCTTATCGACTGTGCGGCTGATCATGGCGGCGCTCAAGGACCGTGACATCGCCGCTCGCGGCACCGGCAATTCGGAGGGAATCGCCGAATCGGAGATCCAGCGGATGCTGCAGGGCATGGTCAAGCAGCGCCGCGAATCGATCGAGCTTTACCAGAAGGGTAACCGCCCTGAGCTTGCACAAAAGGAGAGCGAGGAGATCGCGGTCATCGAGAGCTTCCTGCCGCAGCAACTGGACGATGCGGGAATCGAGGCGGCGGCAAAGGAGGCGATCGCCGAATCAGGCGCGGTGGGGATCAAGGACATGGGCAAGGTGATGGCCGTGCTGCGCGAGCGTCATGCGGGCGTCATCGACCTCGCCCGCGCCGGGGCGATCGTGAAGCGGCTGCTCGGATAGAGTCGCCGCATATAGGGTAGGAGAGTGAGTGCATAGGGTAGGGGACCGCATGCAGGTCGGTGGATAGTCGGAAGAGATGGCCTTTCCGCCTGGGTTTCTCGACGAGCTGAGGTCGCGGGTGTCGCTCGCCGACCTGGTCGGCAAGCGCGTTCGCCTCACCCGCAAGGGCCGCGAGTTCGGCGGGCTCTGCCCGTTCCACAACGAAAAGACCCCGTCTTTTTATGTCGTCGAGGACAAGGGGTTCTTCCATTGCTTCGGCTGCGGCGCGCATGGCGATGCGATCGGCTGGGTCATGCGTTCGGAAAACCTCGACTTCATCGAGGCGATTGAGCGGCTGGCCGAGATCGCCGGGATCGCTGTGCCCCAGCAGACCCCGCAGGAGCGCGAGAAGGCGCAGCGCCAGAAAACGCTGCTCGAAGCGCTCGCTGCAGCGGCCAAGTTCTACGAGGAGCAATTGTGGTCGCGCAGCGGAGCGCGAGGCCGTGAGTATCTGGCTTCGCGCGGGCTGGACGATGAGACGATGCGTCGGTTCCGGCTCGGCTGGGCCGGCGAAGACCGCTCGGCACTGCGCCGCGCGCTGACCCCAGAATTTTCGCCACAATTGCTGGTCGAGGCCGGGCTGCTGCACACCTCCGACCGCGGCGGCGAGCCCTACGATTTCTTCCGCGAGCGAGTGATCTTCCCGATCGGCGACCGCGCCGGACGGGTCATCGCCTTTGGCGGCCGAGCGCTCGGCGACGCAATGCCGAAATACCTCAATTCGCCGGAGCACCCGCTGTTCGAGAAGGGCAGGGTGCTCTACGGCCTCTCCGCGGCGCGGGTGAACGCGGCGAAGGAGGCAGAGGCCGGTGGCCCGGGCGCGATCGTCACCGAAGGCTACATGGACGTGATCGCGCTACACCGCGCCGGCTTCAACACGGCCGTCGCGCCGCTCGGCACCGCGCTTACCGAGGCGCATCTCGCCGAATTGTGGAAGCTCGCCCCTGAGCCGGTGCTCTGTTTCGACGGCGACGCCGCCGGGAAGCGCGCGGCGCTGCGGGCGCTGCATCGGGCGCTGCCGCTGCTAAAGCCGGGTCACAGCCTGCGTTTTGTCACCTTGCCGAGCGGCGAGGATCCGGATTCGCTGATCCGGAATTCGGGCCCGGCGGCCTTTGCCGAGGTGCTGCGCGCGGCGAAGCCTCTGGCCGAGATGCTCTGGCAATCGGAGCTCGATGCGAAATCTATCGACACGCCCGAACGCCGCGCCGATTTAGAGCGTCGGGTGATGACCGAGGCCGAGCAGATCGCCGATCGCTCGGTTCAGGAACAATACCGACGATTTCTGCGCGACAAGCTGTTTGCGCTGGGGCGCATGCCGGGCCGTATGCTCGGGCGCGGACAGCGTCTACCGCCGCCGCACCCGGTTTTGTGCGGCGACACGCCGCCGCCGCCGGCGGCGCCGGGGCGACGTCAGCGCGAACTGCTGATCGGGATGCTGCTCGACCATCCCTTCTTGATCGGTGAGGCCCATGAGGAGATCGCCGCGCTCGATTTTCCCGAACCCGAGCTCGACAGCCTGCGCCGGGCGATTTTAGAGGCCGATGCGACCTCTAGAGGGCTTGACGCAGAGGCGCTTCGTCTACACCTAGGTCATAACGGGTTCGCCAGCACCGTGGACGCGGTCGTCTCGTCATTGACCGACCACGCCGGCTACTTGTCGCGCGTGGGCGATGCTGAGACGGTGCGGCTGAGTTGGACACACGTGACGCGGATGATCCGCGACGATGGCGACCCCGTGGACGATTTGACGACGCCGGAGGCCTGGGAGAGGTTTCTGGCGCTACAGGGGCGGGAGGAGCAGGAAGGCTTTTCCGAGGATGAGTTCCCGCCCAGCCGGGCAGAGGGCGTCAGTCCGCGGTAAGTCTCATGGAATTCAACGGCGCGTCCTCAAGAGCGGTCGGGCTCGAGAGGCGCCCAACGCTTAGGGACGACGGCATGGCAAGCAAAGTGGCAAGCGTAGCGGATACGGCTGAAACCCGTGAGGACGCGGCCGAGGCGCCGCTCCTGGACCAGATCGCGATTGCGATCAAGAAGATGGTAGCGCGGGGCAAGGAACGCGGCTACCTGACCTACGACGAGCTCAATACCGCGCTGCCGACCGACCAGCTTTCCCCCGACCAGATCGAAGACACGATGACGATGCTCTCTGAGCTCGGCATCAACGTCATTGAGAGCGAGGATACCGAGGAGCCGGCGGCGGCCGAGGTTGACGAGGCTGACGCCGAGGTTCGCGGCAATCTCGACGATGACGATATTGGCCGTACCGATGATCCGGTGCGCATGTACCTGCGTGAGATGGGTTCGGTCGAGCTGCTGTCGCGCGAGGGCGAGATCGCCATCGCCAAACGCATCGAGGCCGGCCGCGAGATGATGATCGGCGGTCTCTGCGAGAGCCCGCTGACGGTGCGCGCGCTGATGCTGTGGCGCGACGCCCTCAACGAAGGAAAGATGCTGCTGCGCGACATCATCGATCTCGATGCGACGTACAGCAACACGGTGATCGATCAGGTCGAGCCCGGCGCCGTCGTTGTCTTGGTTCCGCCGCTCGCTGACGGCGAGGTCGAAGAGGAGGAAGAAGAGGTCGAGGCCGAAGAGGAAGAGGCCGTCGCCGAGGGCAGCGAAGGCGCCGAGGGTGAGGATGGCGAGGGCGAGGAAAGCTCAGTCTCTCTGGCGACAATGGAGGCGCAGCTGCGGCCAAGCGTCGTTGGCATTTTCGATGCCATCGCCGACATCCACAAAAAGCTAAATAAGCTGCAGGACCATCGCATTACCGCGATCGCCAAGGGTACGACCCTGCCGCGGGCCACTGACCGCCGCTATGACAAGCTCAAGGACGAGGCGATCGAGCTGCTTCAGAAGATCCGCTTCAACAACACCCGGATCGAGCATCTGGTCGAGCAGCTCTACGATATCAATCGCCGTCTCGTCGGCGAGGAAGGCCGTTTGCTGCGTTTGGCTGAGGAAGTTGGCGTCAAACGTCCCGAGTTTCTGCAGAACTATATCGGTGATGAGCTGTCGACCAACTGGCTCGAGCGAGTCTCCGTGCTGCCCGGACGCGGCTGGGCACGCTTTGCCGAGAAATACGGAAACGAGATCGCCAAGCATCGGTTGGCGATCGCCCGCGTCTCGATGGAGTCGAAGCTGCCGATCCCGGAATTTCGCCGGGTGGTGCAAACTGTGCAGCGCGGTGAGCGCGAGGCGAGCCGTGCCAAGAAGGAGATGGTCGAGGCCAACCTGCGGCTCGTCATCTCGATCGCCAAGAAATACACCAATCGCGGCCTGCAATTCCTCGATCTGATCCAGGAAGGCAATATCGGCCTGATGAAGGCGGTCGATAAGTTCGAGTATCGCCGCGGCTACAAATTCTCGACTTATGCGACGTGGTGGATCCGCCAGGCAATCACCCGCTCGATCGCCGATCAGGCGCGTACGATCCGCATTCCGGTGCACATGATCGAGACGATCAACAAGCTGGTCCGCACCTCGCGCCAGATGCTGCACGAGATCGGCCGCGAGCCGACCCCCGAAGAACTCGCCGACAAGCTGGCGATGCCCTTGGAGAAGGTGCGCAAGGTGCTGAAGATCGCCAAGGAACCGATTAGCCTCGAAACGCCGATTGGCGACGAGGAAGATTCGCATCTCGGCGACTTCATCGAGGACAAGAACGCGGTCCTACCAGTCGACGCGGCGATCCAGGCCAATCTGCGCGAGACCACGACCCGGGTTCTGGCGTCGCTGACGGCGCGCGAAGAGCGTGTGCTGCGCATGCGCTTTGGCATCGGCATGAACACCGACCACACGCTCGAGGAGGTCGGCCAGCAATTCTCGGTGACGCGCGAGCGTATCCGCCAGATCGAGGCGAAGGCGCTGCGCAAGCTCAAGCACCCGAGCCGCTCGCGCAAGTTGCGCAGCTTCCTCGACACATAATCGTCGTCATCATCCGAGATGACACATGGATGGTCGGGACAAGCCCGGCCATCCCAGATTATTGTATTGCCCGGTGGGCCCGTAGTTCAGTTGGTTAGAACTCGCCGCTCATAACGGCGCTGTCGCAGGTTCGAGTCCTGCCGGGCCTACCACTCTCTCATTAAATCATTGGTATTTCAATAGATTATGATGAGATTTGCCAGCCGTGTTACCCCGGTTTGCCAATCGATGTTCTCTTATGTTCTCGTCGAAGGGAACGCAGCCACCACCATATCGATCGCTTGCTCGGCCATCTTCAGCTGGTCGGCAGCGCGCGTATACCGCGCCACTTCAGCCAGAGTGGCATGGCCAGAAATAGCTGCAATTACATTCGCCGAGGCACCCGCCTCTGCTAGACGCCGGCAGGCGGCCTTGCGCAGCCCGTGCGCGGAGGTGCCTTTCGGCAAGCCGGCCTCGTTGCACATGTCGCGAAACCAATTGGTGAAGCCCGCCGCCGAGAACGGCTTGCCTGTCGCCGTCGTCAAGAACGTGAGGTGAGAACTCGGCGTCGCGTCGAGCACGACCGCGAGATCGGGGTGTACCGGTATGACGAGTTCGGCGCGGGTCTTCTGCTGCCGCAGGTGGAGGCGTCCGGCATGTAGATACTGGCGGCCAAGCAGCACGACGTCGCTTCTGCGCTGCCCAGTGTAAAGCAGGAGCGCGAGCGCCAGCCGGGCACGCGAGCCTACAGGATGTGCGGCCTCGAATTGGGCAATATCTGCCTCGGTCCAAGTCCGATAGCCGGTGGTCTTGATCGGCACCCGCTTGACGCCCTGCGTCGGGTCATCAGTGCGCATGCCCTCAATAATGCAATGTCCCATGAGGGCGCGGATCGTGTTCAAGAAGTTCCTAGCCGCCGAGGGTGTGGCGGCCTTGGCGGCGACCATTCGTTCGATATGGGTGCGCTGGAGGAGCGCAATTCGCTTGTCGCCATGCTCGGCTCGGAACCGCTCCAAGATATTGCGACGGGTGCGGCGCGTGTCCGGTGCGCCAGCTTGAAATGCTGCCGAGTTGAAATAGGAGACAACGGCGGCATTGACGGTGCCGGGCACGGTGCGCAAGGCGCCTATCTCGGGGCGCCGAACCTCGGCGAGCGCCGCGCGGTATATCTCCATGAACTCGTCGGAGCCGGGCGCGCCCTTCAACGGTATCCGCTTGCCGCCGGATAGGCGAACGTAGCGCCGGACCTTGCCAAGCCGATCGCGGAACTCATGGATGTGCGACAGGCGGATTTTGGTCATGCCTGATCCCACTCGTTGATGTCATCGCCCAGCCCGTCAATCGGCTGTTTGGGTATACCAGCCACCAGGACGATCTTGCCATCTTTGTCCA
>DASYXG010000270.1:0-2925 GCA_035935235.1 Allostellaceae bacterium | reverse complement strand
CCGGTTTCGGGGCTGAGGCCGATGCCGGCCATCGCCTCGGCGACGAGCTTCGCGGTCTTGTGCTCGTTAAAGCCCGTCTCGGGGTGGTGGAGGATGGTCTCGCCAATGGCGATGATCTCGTTGCCGTGGCGATCGATCGCCTCGCACACCAGCTGCTTCAGTTCGTCCTTAGTCCAATGGGGTCTGCTCGGCATTGGTATCCCCGTTTTATGTCCCTGGGCGCGCGTGTAAGCTGCGCGCGATGATACAGGAAGAACGGCCGGCGCGATGAGCGGGTTGAGCGCGATCCACGGGGTCGACCGGCAGCGTCTCATCCTGGCGCTGATCCTGGCGGCGACGGCGCTCTATCTGCTCGCGGTGGCGCCGGGGTTCCGCTATCGCCGCGCGGCGCGGACGATGGCGGTCACGGTCTACGCGGCGGCGTTTATCGGTGTCTGTGCCTGGGTCGTCCTGTGGTTCACCGAGGCCGATATCGGACGCTGAGTCGGGCCCGCGATAAAGATACTTAAAATTTTATCTTGTTCCTTGACCGGCGAGTCCCCACGTCGTTTACACTTATTTTACTAAAATGCGTCGAGCACGACGCCGAGTGTTTGAACGCGCCAAGAGTTGATGCAGGAACCCGAGGGCAATCCCTCACTCGGGGAGGCTTAGATGTCGCTGATTTACCCAAACATCGTCCCGGAAAACAATCTTCGGCTGCCCGACGCGCTGACCATCAAGCACGGGCCGGCGGCGCTGCTGTCGAAATTCGTGCTCGAAAGCGACCGGCACGCGCGCGACATGGGGGTGCGGCTGCGCATCCGCTACGATTTCGACGCGCTGGTCGAGATCAACGAGCGCGAGAGCCGCCCCGGCGGGAGCTGGTACCGGCTGCCGATCCAGTTCGACCCGCGGCTCACCGACCTGAGCCCGGAGAACTCGTATTGGATCTCCGGCGAGAACGAGGACGGCGAGATCGTGCTGTGCCAGGCCGGGCGCATCTATTACTGGCCGGAGACCAACCTGGCCGAAGAGGCGCGACTGATGTTCTTCGGCGGGCGCGAGGAGGGCCAACGCTGCATCGTCACCGCCGAGACCGCATCGCAGATCGGCGGCGTCGTGTTCTATGGCGGGGCGCTGTGGCTGCACCCGAGCCTGCGCCGGCGCTTTCCGCCGGGGCAGCCCGGCCGCATCGGCCGCGCCTATGCGGCGGCGCGCTGGCCGGTCGACTACTCGATCTCGTTCATGGCGCCGACGCTGATCGAGAAGGGTCACGCCAAGCGCTGCGGCTTCAAGCACGCCAGCTATTCGGTGTTCTACCCTGGCTCGCCGTGGGGCGATCTCGAATTCGGGGTGACGAGCCTCTCGGCGAACGAGGCCTACGACGATTTCACGGACTTCTTGGCGTCCGATTTCAACGAGGCGGCGCCAGCCGCGGAGGGCGTCGTGGCGGCGTCGAGCTTACGCGCCGACAGGGAGATGAAGGTCTCGCCGGTCGCCGAGCGCCAGGGCAGCAGCAGCCGCTGATAGCGGGTCTGGTAGGTCAGGCTCTGGGCCTGGCCAAGCTTCATCTTGGCGGTGACCTGGTCGAAGCGCGGCTCACCCGACTGCCCGACCGATTTGTAGAAGGCGGATAACCAGGCGCCATAGTTTTTGTCGGGCAGGCTCTCGAGTTTCTCGCCGATCGCCTGGTCCTGGTACTCGGAGTCGAGCCAGGGGAAGCCGGCGCCGATAAAGCGGAACACCGGGTCGTTGTCGCGCGGGCTCATGCCCGCGATCATCAACCGCGCCAACAGGCCATGCTGGATCGCGAACGAGATGACGCTCGAGTCGAACTGGCCGAACGAGGCGCGCCACTTCTGGGTCAAGAGACGCAGTGGGTTGTCGGCGTCGCGGAGCAGCGCGTTGGGGTCTTGCGGCTCGACGCGGAAGCGATCGTTCGCGCTCGGCTCGACCGGCGGCGGCGCGCACAGCTCGCGCAGCCGAGCGACGGTGTGCTCGGGGGAGGCGGAAATCTCCGAACGCCATTCGGTGTCGAGATGCTTGATGCGGAACAGCTTGGTCGGGGGCTCCTCGAGCTGATGCTCGACCGCGAGCAGCGCCGGCAGGGCGACATTGCGCGGATGCAGCTCGATCTCGGTCACCAGCTGGTCGAGGATCTGATACTTGATGAAGCCGAGATTGCGGACGGCAAAACCGACGGCGTCATAATCCGGGCTGGGGTCGCCGAGCGCGGCGAGGAAATCATCGCTCCCAGGCAGCACCCACCTGCCCTCGGAGGTGACCAACACCGTCAATTGCTCCACAAACGCCTCCGGGCGGTCACGAGGCTAGGGGGAAACCATCCCGTCGCGAACTTACTGTCTCTTAACGCGGTAAATAACAGCTTAAGCAACACGTTCCGCGGCGGCATTGCGCGGCAGCCATGCGGCGACGCCACGACCGAGAGATTTTTTCCCGGCAAGAGCGGGGCTACTGGTCGTGGTTGAGCGGCCACGCAGCCACGACGCCTCGGGGTTGTCGCGACGACGGCTTCTAAATGTTGTTTGGAAAGATGAAATCCCGGCTATTTGGACTAGGCGAAAATAAGCATCGCCGTCGGCTCAGGAAGGACTCGAATTTCATATTAAAAACGCGGAGAAAATTTACTTCGGTCGATATGGACAACCTTGCTCGGACGGGCCGTGCCCGGAGGGCGTATGGGCGCCGGCGCGACTCTCGGCGTAACCCTTGTCCTGGTGGGCGTCACCGTCGACACCCGATCCCGAATCGCGCGACGCGCCGCGTAGCCGTTTGCGCGTCTCGACCGCGTAATGGCCGAGCGGTCTCGCCGCGTCGGCGTTGGGGCGCATGGTCGCCTCGAAGCGCTCCCAATCGGGGGCATCGAGATCCTTCAGCTCCAGCACGCCGAACGAGGGATCGGAGTAGCATTCGCGCAATAGC
>DASYXG010000269.1:0-4963 GCA_035935235.1 Allostellaceae bacterium | reverse complement strand
TCCTTCACGGTCTTGCGGGCGAGGTCGACGCGATGCGGCGAGTCCTTGACGTGCTTGGCGCCCTGATCGGTCCAATTGGCCAGCGCGATATATGTCGGCATAGCTGCCTCCCTGCTGTCGGCGACGGCGGCCGCCATGAGCGGCTCTTCCCGCGATTGGCTGATTTTCCCGAGATGTCGCGGTGCGCGCAACCTGCGTCAATGCACCGCAGGCGGGGCATTCATCAATGCTTTAGAAGCCATGCTTATTATATGTGACAGATTGTAAACGGGCGTAGGGCGAGTAGGGCGATGAGCGATTTGGCGAGGGATTGGCGGAAGTGGTCGCGCGCTGAGCGAGCCCTCGCCATCGCATTGATCGTCATGATGATGGCGGTGCTGCCCCTCGGCCTGTTGTTCGGCATCGTTCGGCCGGGCATCTAACCACACTGCTCATTTCATCGGTTTAACTGCGCCATCGGCGCGTCGCGTCGCATCTCGTTATTGTACATAATAATAATATAAAACTGGTCTATTGACTCTGTTTTAAGTGTGATTTAGTTTCTTTTCACAGCGCCGATTTGCCAGCCAGCTTGCGGGCGCTCGAAAAAATACCGCTAAGGAGGCCATAACCGTGTCGATCGCCGAATTCATCTCCGCCGCTCCGCCGCGCCGCGCGACCACGCGCCGGCCCCCTGCAACGCTCCCTAAGTTCCCCGCCGTCGAACCCGGCCAGCTGTGGCTGATCGAGGCATCGGTCGATGGCGCGCCTTCCGCGCCCGCCCGGCATGCCGTCGACAGCGCCAATGTCGTGATCTACGACCGCGCGCTTGCCGAGACATTGTCGGGGTCGCTGCCGCTCGGCACCTACGCGGAGCCGGCCGCGGACGGCCCGCCTGACAGGTCAGCCGCGCGCTGCGTCCGCTTCGCTCGCGACGGCTGGAGCGTCGCCCGTCTGTTGGCCGCGCCCGCGACCCAGCGTGATCGCATCGCGGCGATCCGCCGCCTTGTCGAGGAGCTGGCCGGTGGTGAGCCGCCGACGAGTGTCGCCGTGACCGTGATCGGCGAACTGCCCGACGGAATTTGCGAGCCGACCGAAACCCGGCTCGATCGCCTCGACCTTGTCGTGGTGACTTACCCGCAGGATGCGCGTCTGACGATTGTCGTCGAGGGCGCCGGCGGCGGCATCGCCGCGGCGCGGCCGCAGGCGGTTGCCGGGAACGGACTCGCCGGCTGAGCGTTCTCCCGCCATGCGCGACATTGCCGGCATCTTGACCGCACTCGTGGTAGTGTTTGGCGCCCTTTGGGCGGCTGGATTGATCCATTAGACAAGAGCGGCCAGGCTCCGTCTGACCTACGGCTGAACCGCAATTCGCGGGAGCGGGAAAAATGCCGGGTGCTCTGGCGGGGCGGCGCATCGTCGTCCCCGAGACGCGCGAGATCGAACTCCTCGCCGGGATGCTGGAAAAGCACGGCGCCACGGTGGTGCGCTGCCCGCTGGTGGCGATCCGCGACGCCGCGGATTCGGTTCCGGTCCTCGCCTGGATCGAGCGTTTTATCGCCCACCCGCCCGACGATCTGATCCTCTTTACCGGCGAGGGGCTGCAGCGCCTCGGCAAACTCGCCGGATCGGCCAAGCTCTCCGACAAATTCGTCGCGGCGCTCGGCCAGGTCCGCAAGATCACCCGCGGCCCAAAACCGGCCCGTCGTCTGCGCGAACTGGGGCTCAAGCCCGACCTGGCGGTCGAGCCGCCGACCACGGCGGGGATCGTCGCCGCTCTGTCGAAGGAGAACCTGGCGGGTCGGCGCGTCGCGGTGCAGCTCTATCCCGACGCGCCACCCGATCTCCTCGACTTCCTGCGCGGCGCCGGCGCGGCGGTCGATCCGGTGCTGCCTTACGCCTATGCCTCTTCCGCCGACGAGGCGCGGGTGCTCGAGGCGATCCGCGAGATGGCGGCGGGACGCATCGACCTCATCGCCTTCACCAGCTCGCCGCAGCTGCGCCGCTTGCAGCAGGTCGCCCGCGCCAACAGATGCGACGACGCGCTCGCCGAGGGCTTCGCCAGGACCAAGCTCGCAGCGGTCGGTCCGGTCGTCGCCGCCGCGATCGAAGCCGCCGGCGGCACCGTCGCGGTCGCCCCGCCGGACAATTTCCACCTGCGTCCGATGGTCAACGCCATCGTCGAGGCGCTGGGCTAGCCTGAGGACAAAGCGGTAATGCACAAGCCGCTCCTGATTGGGTATATCGCGGGCGGCGTAGCGATTTGGATTTCGATCGTCTACCACACGGTTCGGATGGCGTGCTGCCTTCGCCCTGATCCGCCCCTTCGTCCAAGGCGCTACTACAACCCGATGAACGTCATTTTTTACCCCGCTGATCTCACTCCGGAGGGTCAACGCTACCGGCAGCGCGCGATCCTCTCGATCCTCATATTCCTCGCATTCTTGTGGTTAGGCATTGTCCTGCGGGCAATTGCCTAAAGCGGTGTAGGGCGGAAAAGCGCGGCGCCTTCCGCCTTTCCGACGAAGCCGGGGTGCTGGTCGCGCATCGTCGAAAATTATTTTCCGCGACGCTCTTGATGAGAACAAATAAGGAACCACATCGCCCTTCATCATGCGCATCGCGATGCCAGTTCCCTTGCGTCAGCGTCCTGCTCCGGCCGGTTTTCCCCGGCTCGCCTGGGGGGCGTTCGGCGGCTTGGTGGTGGTCTGTCTCCGCCTGATGCCCGCGCGCCCGCGCGACGCGACGGCCTCAGCCCTGGCGAATTTTCTTCGCCGTCGCTCGCGCCCGGGTCGCCGCGTCGTGGGCCATCTGGGCGCACAGCCCGGTATAGGCGGTCGGGTCGAGCAGCTTGTCGATCGCCGCCTTGTCGAGATGCGCGGTGACGCGTTTGTCGGCGGCGAGCAGATCGCCAAACGACTTCCCCTCGACCGCCGCCGCCATCGCCGAATCGTAGACCACGTCGTGCGCGTGCTGGCGGCCGATCGCGGTTCCGAGATCGAGCATCACCGCCTCGGCCATGATAAGGCCGCCGCCGAGGTCGAGATTGGCGCGCATCCGCTCGGGG
Organism: Allostellaceae bacterium; assembly: GCA_035935235.1. GTDB lineage: Bacteria > Pseudomonadota > Alphaproteobacteria > ATCC43930 > CGMCC-115725 > DATARH01. Next base: position 1,917 of record DASYXG010000269.1, on the reverse strand, counting down.
TTGAGCTTGAGCCCGCGGAAGATTTCGACCAGCCGGCTCAGCATGTCGCCGGTGGCGATGCAGGCGCGGCTCTCGGCGGAATCCATCATCAGGCTGGTGGTGCGGTCGGCCTCGTGCTCGGTCTGCATCGCCTCCAGCGCAAGCGGCACGATCGAGCGGATTTCCGCCGCCGCGGCGATGACGTCCTGGCACAGCTTGGGGTTGCGCTTTTGCGGCATGGTCGAGCTGCCGACGGTGCCGGGCGGCACCGGCTCCTCGACCTCGCCGAACTCGGTCTTCATCAGCGTGTAGATTTCGCGGCCGATGCGCCCGCAGCTCGCGGCCAGCATGCCGAGGATGCAGATATTCTCGGCGAGGTGGTCGAGAATCACCCGCGATGGCACGGTCATCGAGCCGAAGCCGAGATGCTTGCCGATCCCGGCCTGCACCTTCGGCCCCATCTCGCCGAGCGAGGCATAGGTGCCGGCGCCGCCGCCCAGCATCGCGACGAAGAGGCGCGGCGCCGCCTGCCTGAACCGCTCGGTGTGGCGGATCAGCTCGTCGACCCACACCGCGACCTTGTAGCCGAAGGTCGCCGGCAGCGCGTGCTGACCGTGTGTGCGTCCCGGGATGGGCATGTCGGCCCCGCGCTCGGCGAGTGCCGCGGCCGCGTCCAGCGCATCGGCGATGAGTTTCAAGAAGATGTCGTGCGCCTGGCGCAGCACCAGCAGATCGCCGGTCTGGGTGATGTTCTGCGTCGTCGCGCCCCAATGCACCCAGCCGCCATGTTTCTCGCCGGTGACGCGCGAGAGTTCCCAGACCAGCGGCACGATCGTATGCCCGGTGCGCGCGAAGCCCTCGTCGAGCCGGGCGCGGTCGAGCAGCTCGTAATGCGCCGCCTTGGCGATCGCCTCGGCGGCATCCTTGGGGATGATGCCGAGCTCGGCCTGCGCCTTGGCCAGCGCCGCCTCGACGTCGAGCCAGGCCTGCCAGCGGTTCTCCAGCCGGTAGAGCGCGCGGATGCCCGGGTCGGAAACCCGCGCGGCGGTCGGCAGTTCGTCGCTCATCTAAACCTCCACCATCCCCATCCACCACATCGTCTTGGCGCCGACATCGATGTCGTACTTGCGCACATAGTCGAGCCTGCCGTCGTCGCTGACGCGAAACAGCGACAGACAGCAGGGAACGCTGCTCCCATCCTTCAGCCTGGTCCCCTGGATATGCGCCGCGACCAGCAGCTTGCCGCTGGGATCGATGTGGAAGGTGCGGCAATGAATGCCGCGCGTGTCGACATGCTGGATCGGGTTGGGCTCGCCCGTCGTGGGGTCGATCGCATAGGCGGCGAGCGTGTTCTCGCCGCCGACAAAGGCGCCGTCGACAACGGTCGAGGCGCGATTGGCGACATAGACGAACCTGCCGTTGGGGTGCACATGCACCGTGCCCACCGCCTGCCGCGCACCCGGCACCCCCAGTTGCGACAGATTGTTCTTGCGGAACACCGCCTGCGGCGACAGCTTGCCATCGGTCAGGGTGAACATATCGAGCCGGTTCTCGCGTTCGAGCGAGACATAGACCCACGGCTTCGAGGGATGGAAATCGAGGTGGCGCGGCCCGAACCCGTAACCGCCATTGGGCGCGATTTTCTGCTGGTTCGACAGCACGCCGCCGGCGAAGTCCCACAGCATCAGCGCGCCCGGGTCCTCGGCTTTCGGGCCCGCCGGGTCGTGACCGCGGGTGACGAGGATCACCTGCTTGTTGTCGGGGGTCGCGCGCACTTGATGGGCGAAGATGCCGGGATCGATGGCGTTGGGTTGCGCCACCTCGGCGCCGGCGGTGAAGTCGGCATTGATCCGGTAGACCCGGATCGCGCTGGGATTGTTGAACGCCACCAGCACGTGCTCGCTCGGGATGTCGGTCGCCATGTGGATCGGCCGCATC
>DASYXG010000268.1:0-7890 GCA_035935235.1 Allostellaceae bacterium | reverse complement strand
GGAAGCGGCCAGTCGAGCGCGCGGTAGATCTGGGTCTGGCGAAAGGCGTTGTTGAGGTGGTCGTCGCCGCGGATGACATGGGTGATGCCCATGTCGTGGTCGTCGACGACGACGGAAAGATTGTAGGTCGGCGTGCCGTCGGAACGCAGGATGATGAGATCATCGAGCTCGCTATTGCCAACCGTGACGTCACCCTGCACCAAATCGTGGATCGTGGTGGCCCCTTCCTGCGGCGCCTTGAGGCGAATGACCGGCGCGACGCCGGTCGGCGCCTCGGAGGGATCACGGTCGCGCCAGGTGCCGTCGTAGCGAACCGAGCGCTTTTCGGCGCGGGCGCGCTGACGCATTGCCTCCAATTCTTCGGGCGTGGAGGAGCAGCGATAGGCGCGGCCGGCGGCGAGCAGCTGATTGGCGACCTCGGCATGGCGGGCGGCGCGGGCAAACTGATGGACGATCTCGCCGTCCCAGTTGAGGCCGAGCCAGTTGAGGCCGTTGACGATCGCCTCCACTGCTTCGAGCGTCGAGCGCACCCGGTCGGTGTCCTCGATGCGCAGATGAAACTGTCCGCCGTGGTGACGCGCGAACAGCCAATTGAACAACGCGGTGCGAGCGCCGCCGATATGCAGAAACCCGGTCGGCGAGGGGGCAAAGCGAACGGCGACGGTCATGCCCTAGATTAGCGCTCCGCCACCACGTAATCGCGAAACATTTCGCGTAGCTTGAGCTTGACCACCTTGCCGGTGCCGGTATGCGGCAGCTCCGCGAGAACAACGACGTCATCGGGAAGCATCCATTTCGGGAACCGCTGGCCGAGCAGCGCCAGCAGGCTCTCGCGCTCTGGGGTGCAGCCGGGACGGGCGGTCACGATCAGCAGTGGCCGCTCGTCCCATTTTGGGTGCGGGATGGCGATCACCGCGGCCTCGGCGACGTGCTCGTGCGCCATCGCCGCGTTCTCGAGATCGATCGAGCTGATCCACTCGCCGCCCGACTTGATCACGTCCTTGCGCCGGTCGGTGAGCTTCACATAGCCGTCGGCGTCGATCGAGGCGACGTCGCCAGTATGGAACCAGCCGTCGGGCTCGACCGCGGCGCGGGTCGCCTCCTCATCCTTGTAATAGGCGCTGACGATCCACGGGCCGCGCACCAGCAACTCGCCGACGGCCTTGCCGTCATGCGGCATCGCGTTGCCGTCGTCATCGACGATTTTCATCTCGACACCGAGGACCGGCCGACCCTGAGTTAGCCGGATCTCGGTCTGGGCGTCCTGGTCGAGCTTCAAATGTTTTGCTTTGAGCGCCGCGGTGGTGCCGAGCGGGCTCATCTCGGTCATACCCCAGGCATGCAACATGGAGACGCCGCGCGCCTCGTAAGCACGCAGCAGGGCGAGCGGGATCGCCGTGCCGCCCGATACCACCCCGCGCAGCGTGGTCACGTTCTTGTTGTTGTCGCGCAGGTAGTTGTTGAAGTTGAGCCACACCGTCGGCACGCCGAGGCCGAGCGTCACCCCCTCGGCTTCGAACAGCTCGTAAAGACTGGCGCCGTCCAGCTTCGGACCGGGATAGACGATCTTGGCCCCGTTCATCGGCGCGGTGTAGGGCGTCGCCCAGGCGCAGACGTGGAACATCGGCACCACCGGGCAGACGACATCGGTCGCGCCCATCGCCAGCGCACCGGGCAACGAGGCGCCGAGCGCGTGCAGCATCGTCGAGCGGTGGCTGTAGAGCACACCCTTGGGCTTACCCGTGGTGCCGGAGGTGTAGCAGAGCGCGCAGGCGCTCTGCTCGTCGAACTGGGGCCACGCGAAATCCTCGTTCTCCGCGGCGAGCAGGTCTTCATAAAGCGCAAGCCCTTGCAGCGAGGTTTGCCCAGCCGACAGCAGCACGATCTGCATGTCGGCGGGCAGTTGCGGCCGCAACCGCTCGATCAGCGGGATGAAGGTGGTTTCGAGGAACAGCAGCCGGTCCTCGGCGTGATTGAAGATGTAGATGAGCTGCTCGTCGGACAGCACCGGGTTGATTGTGTGACACACCGCGCCGATGCCCGAGATGCCGTGATACAGCTCGAAATGGCGATAGGTATTCCACGCCATCGTCGCCACTCGGTCGCCCGGTTCGATGCCGAACCGCAACAACGCCTTGGCGACGCGGCGGGCGCGGCGCTCCGAATCGGCGTAGGTATAGCGATGGATCGGCCCTTCAAGGGTGCGGCTGACGATTTCGGTATCGCTGTGATTGCGCGCCGCGTGCTGAATACACATCGACACCAGCAGCGGCTGGTCACCCATCAACCCGCGCAACATGCGTTCCTCCCGCAGGCATGGCGTTGATAGGAGTAGACGCGCAGAAGCTCGCGATCTCAAGCAAGAAGCGCAGGGTGTGAGACCTATGGCGGTGCGAGCTTGGCTTTGAAAAACTCGACCAGCGCCTGATTGAATTGCTGGTGAAACGCGACCCGATCGAAGCCCGTGTCGTCCTGGCAGATATAGGGCGCGATCTTGGCCAGCGCCTCGCTGCACGGCGCAAGAAAGGAGAAATGCCCCGCCAACGGCACCAGATGATCTTCCGGCGGGTTTGGCAGCACCGCCTTGATGACGTCAGCGTTCCATTGGTTCGGGCTAATCCGGTCGTTCTCGGCGCGCCAGAGCTGCATCGGTTCAATCACCGCCGCGAGCCCGTCCTTCGTAAAAGTATTGCCGAGCGCCGGCGCGGCGATCGCTGCCGCGCTAACGCGCGGGTCGTGATGCCATTCAGCGGGCTTGCGGTCGTCGCTCGTCGCAGCTGACTTTTCTTTCGCCCGCTGGCAGCCCCAATCCTCCGGATGGTCGTGGCAGAACAGGGCCTCCAGGTTGAAGTCGGCCGTTCCGCCAAGCACGATGAGCGTGGTGAAGCCGCCGGCGGAATGGCCGAACATGCCGATCCGACCCGAGTCGATGCTGGCGTGACCGGCCCAGTCGTTGAGCATGAAGTCAATGACGCGGCTTACCTGGCGCGGGCGATCGGTGAAGTTGTGCCGGGTGAATTGCAGCGACTGGTCTTTGTAGTTGTCGCCGGTATGGGTCAACGCGACGACGACAAAACCGGCAGCGGCGAGCGCGAGCGCGGTGTCGTAGTGGCTGCTGGCACCGCCGCCGGTCCCGTGCGAGATCACGATCAGCGGCAGCGCCTGCCCGGCGATGGGGCCGTAGGGTGCAACCTGCTGGGTAAACAACCCCAGTGGCATCGCCGATGTCGCGGCGTCGCTCGGATACCAGATGCCGAGCTCAATCGGCTTGCCGTCCGGATCGGGCGCAGTGCCGTATTGGAAACCTGCGGCTACCACCGGCGAGGCGATCAGCGCAGCGACCAGAATTACGAAGGCGCGAAACATGCCTCCGCAGGCTAATCGAACGCGAGCAGGCGCACCAACCTCAATAGCGCCGCAGCAATCCGACGAGCTTGCCTTGAACATTGACCCGGTCGGGGCCGAAAATCCGCGTCTCGTAAGCGGGGTTGGCCGGTTCCAGAGCGATCGACGCGCCGCGCCGGCGCAAGCGCTTCAAGGTCACCTCGATATTGTCGACCAAGGCGACGACGATGGCGCCGTTATCGGCGGTGTCGCAGCGCTGGATGATGACCGTGTCGCCATCGAGGATGCCAGCATCGACCATGCTATCGCCGGCGACCTCGAGAGCGTAGTGCTCGCCCTTGTTCAGCAGCGCAGCGGGTACGCCAATGCTGGTCGATGTGTCGCGCAGCGCCTCGATGGGAGTACCAGCGGCGATGCGGCCATACATCGGCAGCTCGACCGCGTCGGTATCGGGCGCCACCGGGCTTCCCGGAAGCGCGCCCGAAAAGTCGCCGCGGATAACGGTCGGCGAAAAGCGGCCCTTCTCGGCCGATGCCGGGATCGCTACCTCTTCCGGCAGCTTTACCACTTCGAGCGCACGAGCTCGATGCGGCAGCCGGCGGATGAAGCCGCGCTCCTCCAGCCCACTGATGAGCCGGTGGATGCCCGACTTGGAACGGAGGTTCAAGGCGTCCTTCATTTCATCGAAGGAGGGGGAAACGCCAGTCGCGTTGAGGCGCTGATTGATGAACATCAGCAGCTCGTGTTGTTTTTTCGTCAGCATCATATCCTCCCGCTTGTGGCGGAACAAACCCTAAACACAATATGATGTTCTACTTTGGTTCTTTCAAGAGGTCAAGCGGGTTGGGGCGCGAGCCTATTTCCGCGTCATTATGACTCAGGGTAGCGTGACGGCATGGACCGGCAGCGAGTGGTCATCGACACCGACCCCGGCATCGACGATGCCGTGGCGATCGTGCTGGCGCTTGCCTCGCCAGAGCTGACGGTCGAGGGGATTGTCGCCGTCGCCGGCAATGTTCCGCTGTCCGTTACCGAGCGGAACGCGCGCGCGGTCTGCGAACTCGCCGGGCGGCCCGATATTGGCGTTTACGCTGGGTGCACGGTGCCGATGACACGTGCCGCGATCACCGCCGAGCATTTCCACGGCGAAGAGGGGTTAGGGACGTTGGCCTTACCGGCGCCATCGATGACGCTGCGGGCGCAACACGGTGTTGACTTCACCGTCGAGCTATTACGCGCTGCGCCACCCGGCAGCGTCACCTGGTGCGCCCTCGGGCCGCTGACCAATATCGCTATGGCGCTGGTCAAGGCACCGGACATCGTCGCGGGGGTACGCGAGCTGGTGCTGATGGGCGGCGCGTCGCGCGCGCTCGGCAATGTGACCCCGGCAGCCGAATTCAACATCCACGCCGATCCGCACGCTGCCGAGATCGTGTTCGACAGCGGTATGCCGATCACGATGATCCCACTCGACGCGACGCATCAGGTACGCAGCACCAAAGAGCGGATCGACCGGATCGCGGCGATCGGCAGCCCGGTCGCGGCGGCCGTCGCCGAGCTGTTGCAGCCAGTTGGCGGCACCCCCGACGCGCTGCACGATCCTTGCGTGATCGCCTATCTGCTGGCGCCCGACCTGTTCAGGGGCAGCCGGGTCAACGTCGCGATCGAGTGTGAGAGCTCGTTGACGCTGGGAATGACGGTCATCGATTGGCGCGGGATCAGCGGCCGCCCGGCGAACGCCAATGTGGTTCATGGGGCCAACGCGGACGGCATCTATGCGCTGCTCGAGGCGCGGCTGCGGAACTTAGGTTAAGATGGCCGGAATGTTGGTTAACGCCGGAGCACATTTGCCTCATCCAACGTATGTTAAGGCATGGGGGGACCTCCTGCAGACGTGCTCCGCGAGATTCGCTCGCCGGTTCAGGCGCTGGCCGATCTCGTGACCAAGGTCGATACGGCTAGCCCCGACCATCCGCATCGGCCGATGTGGGAACGGATGATCCGGCAGCTCGCAACGGAAATCGAACTGCGCCGTGCGGCTTGACGGCCGGGCTAACCCCGCAAAGCCGCTTGTGCTGACCCTCGGTTCTCTCCTTAGATAGCCAGCTTAGATAGCCAGCATCAATTGAGGGAGGGATGGCGATGATCATCGAAATGCGCACCTACCGCCTGAAGCCTGGCTCGATTCCCGAGGCGGTGAAGCGGTTCGGCGAGGCGGTCGAGAGCTCGGGCCGCAACAAGGTTTCGCCGCTCGGCGCGTTCTTCCACACCGAGGTCGGGCCGCTCAACCGCATCATTCATTGCTGGCCGTACGAAAGTCTTGGCGCGCGCGAAAAGCTCCGCGGCGAGGCGATGAAGCTCAATGGTTGGCCGCCGAAGATCCAGGAATTCATCGAGGAGATGGAGTCGAAGATCATCGTCCCGGCGCCATTTTCGCCGGCGCTCGGCGACCGCCGGCTGGGCGACATCTACGAAATCCGCACCTATACGATGCTGCCGGGGGCGCTCCCGACGGTCACCGAGAAATGGGCGGAGCGGATCGAGGGCCGCACCAAGCTGTCGCCGCTGGCCTTTGCCGGCTCGACCGAGATCGGCGGGCTCAACCAGTGGATCCACGTCTGGGCCTACAAGGATGCGAGTGAGCGGTTCCGCATTCGCGCCGAGGCACAGAAGACCGGCGCCTGGCCGCCTGCCACGCGCGGCCAGTTCGTCCGCCAGGAGAACATGTTCGTCATTCCGGCTTCCTTCTCGCCGCTACATTAGGGCCGGCCGCGGCCCGGCGGATGGCAGGCGGGCATGCTCCGCTTGTCATCCGCCGAGGCCATTTTCGGCGGATTTTTCTAATCGTCTTATTCACCGCCTACTTTCCGCTTTGGCGAGGGGCTTTGCTTCCGTGCGGCCTTGGGCTTGTTATCTGGCTTATGGCCTCAACAGCGCCCGCGCCGATTATTCGTCGTTATTTCGGTCGCGGGACGACAGACGGCTCTTCTTGGTTGTGCCTTGTTCTATGCCCGCGCGCGGAAACAAACCCTCGCTCGTCAAGCTCCGGTTTGGCATTCAATCAGCGAGCCGCTTGAAGCGGCGATGCCGGCCCACGCATGAACCGGCAGTGCGGCATTAGATGGTACAAAACGGGAACACTCTCAACACGCGCTATCGCAATTCAGAATCGCAATAATTGCATATCCATGACTAATTTCGCGGCGGTGGCAGGACCGTTCCCGGCGCAAGTGGAATCGTTGTCGCGGTCGCCGCTGCGGTGGTCGGTGGCGGCGACAAAAGTCCAAAGAAATTGCCTGGCGCGGGCGGCATGGCGCTCGGCCCGGCCGCGATTTGCGGCGTCCCGCCGGGGAGCGGCCGCACCGGCATGCCCTGCGTCGCGGCCAGCATAAAGGCTTTCCACGCCGGCGCGGGCAGCGAGCCGCCGGTCACTTTCTCCATCGCGGTGTTGTCGTCATTGCCGAGCCAAACCCCGGCGACGAGGTCGGCGGTGTACCCGATAAACCAAGCGTCTCGGTATTCCTGAGTGGTGCCGGTCTTGCCGGCGGCGGGGCGGGGCAGCGCGGCGGCCTTGGCGGTGCCGTGGCCGATGACCCCGGCGAGCATCTCGTTCATCACGCCGACTTCGTCTGGCGGCACGACCTGGCCCGGCCCATTGCCGGCACGGCGGTAGACGATCTTGCCCGAACTGTCGCTGATCTCGGTGATGCCATAAGCGAGCACGCCGTTGCCGCCATTGGCGAACGGCGCATAGGCCGACACCAACTCCAAGAGGTTCACCTCGTTGGTGCCGAGCGCGATGCTGGCGTCGCGGGCGAGGTCGGAGGTGATGCCGAGCCGGTTGGCGACCGCGATGACGTTGGGGATGCCGGCGCGCTGCGCGACCTGCACCGCGATCGTGTTGACCGACTGCGCGAGGCCTTCGGCGACCGTCATCTCGCCGAGATATTTGTTGGTGTAGTTGTGCGGCCGCCAATTGCCGATCTGGATCGGACCATCGACAAAGCGGTCCTCGGGCCGCAGTCCCGCCTCGATCCCGGCGAGATAGACAAACGGCTTGAACGCCGAACCCGGCTGGCGTTGCGCCTGGGTGGCGCGATTGAACTGGCTTTCGTTGTAGTCGCGGCCGCCGACCATCGCCTTGATCGCGCCGTCGGTCGCCATCGCGACCAGCGCGCCTTGGCTGACGACGTCTCTGATCGCGTGATGCGCCAGCACGTCGGCGATCACCGTCTCGGCGGCGGTCTGCATATGCGGGTCGAGCGTCGTGCGGACGATGAGATCGTGGTCAGTGGTGCCGGCGAAATCGCGGATCTGGTCGGCGATCCAATCGGCGAAGTAACGCTCACCCGGCCGGACAACCTGCACCGTGTTCAAGGCGGCGCCGGCCTTCTCGGCGGCGAGGGCCTGTGGCTGGTCGATGGTCCCGTTTTCGACCATGCGATCGAGCACCTGGGCGGCGCGCGCCGCGGCGGCCTGCTTGTCGCGGGTCGGGTTGAACCGGGTCGGCGCCTTCAACAACCCGGCGATGACCGCGCTCTCGTA
>DASYXG010000267.1:0-6640 GCA_035935235.1 Allostellaceae bacterium | reverse complement strand
GGCCTGCCGTCGCGGCTCCGCGATGTCGGGGTCAAGGAGGACCAGCTCGACCGCATCGCCGAATTGTCGATGCACGACCGCTGGATCCACACCAACCCGCGCAAGATCGACGGGCCGCCGGTGGTGCGGCAAATCCTCGACGCGGCATGGTAAGAGGAAACGTTGGATCGAAATATATCTTCATGCTTATATGCTTTTAATGCGAACGACGGTTGATCTCCCTGACGAGCTGTTCCGTCGCGCCAAGGCGGAGGCGGCGATGCGTGGCAAGAAATTCAAGGACCTAGTCGAAGAGGGATTACGCGCCGTGGTTGACAAGCCTGCCCCGGGAGGTCAACCCGAAACGACGGCCGCCGAGACCAAACCGAAGCGGGTCACCGCGCATGATTTGGCCAAGGATTTGATTTTTGAGGATGCAGAAGGTCCAACAGACTTGTCGACAAATCCCAGATATTTCGATGATTTTGGCAGGTAATGCCGGCAGCCTTTTGGATACGGGGCCGCTTGTCGCTTACCTCTATTCGCGCGACGCGTACCATGATTGGGCGGTTGAACAGTTCAAGGCGTTCGATCCACCTTTCGTCACTTGCGAGCCGGTGATTACGGAAGCCTGCTTTCTGCTTGCTCGCAACCGCCTGTCACCTGCGAATGTACTCGCGTTGATGGAATGCGGCGTTCTCCGCGTCGATCTTCAGCTGGCTAAAGAAGCGGCGGCGCTGCGTCGATCGATGACCCGCTACGCCGATGTTCCGATGTCGCTCGCTGACGCCTGCCTCGTGCGGCTGGCGGAGATCACCCGACTGCCGCTCTGCACATTGGATGCCGATTTCGAAATCTATCGGACACGCAACGGACGCGCGTTAGACTTGATTATGCCGCCAAGTCGGCGTGCGTTCCACGAGTCGTAGCAGCTGAGGGGACCGTTATGAAGCTCAACGGCGCCAATATTCCCGACGACGTGGTGCGGCGAGTCATCGAACGCCGCGGCGCCGCGCATTGCTACGCCGATCTCGATCCGGCCAAGACCGCGCTGGTCGTGATCGACCTGCAATATGCCTTCATGGACGCGGAAGTCGGCCATGCGGTGTGTCCGGCGGCGCTCGACATCGTGCCGGCGGTCAACCGCCTCGCCGCCGCTGTGCGGCAATCGGGTGGCGGCGTCTTCTGGGTGAGAATGGCCCATGACGAGCACTGCGAGACCGACTGGTCGGTGAACCAGGAGATCGTCACCCCGGCGGTGCGCGCGAAACGGGTCGCGGCGCTGACCCCGGGCTCCAAGGGTCACAGCCTGTGGGGCGGGCTCGACGTCAAGCCGCAGGACGAGATCGTCGACAAATATCGCTTCAGCGGCTTCATGCCGGGCACATCCGACCTGCCGGAGCGGCTCCGCGCGCGCGGCCTCGGCACGGTGCTGATCACCGGCACGGTCACCAATGTCTGCTGCGAAAGCTCGGCGCGCGACGCGATGATGACCAACTTCAAGACGATCATGGTCAGCGACGGCAACGCGGCGATGAGCCAGGAGGAGCACGACGCCTCACTGACCGCGTTCTACAACATCTTCGGCGACGTGATGGACACCGACATGCTGGTTGCCGCGCTTGGCCGCCGGCAGGCCGCTGCGGCCGAGTAGGGTCAGAACGAGATCGTGCTGCGCAGGCCGAAGACCGCCGCGTCGCCGATCTTTCGACCCGACCCGTTGGGGTTGAGAATGCCGCCGCTGGGCGCGGTGATGTATTGGAAATCGGGTTGCAGCTGCCACCAGTCGGTGACCTGGGCTTGATAGGTCACCTCGATCACGCTTTCGCGCGAACGGACCGGAAAGGCAGTGCCCGTAAAGGCGGCCTTATCCTGGTCGAGGAGCCGGGCCGAATTGCCGATGCGAGCATAGGCAAAGCCGATCCCCACCTGGTCGCCGTCGCGGCCGAACGGCTTTTGGTAAGCAAACCCGGTATCGAAATAGAAGCTGACGAGGTTGCGGTCGCCGGGAGCGCCCATGGCCCGCGCGAAGATTGCAAGGCCGGTGCCGTCCTCGGCCTGGAAGAGCGGCTGGTCGATGATCCCGTAGAAACTGTAATCGTTGCCGAGCAGCCGCGGCATCCCGTTCGACAGCGGGCTCGCCAGCGACACACCGTTGCTGTCGAAATGCTGATCGGCAAACTTCTCGGAATTGAACCAGGCGCCGATCTTGTAGATGGCGCTGTCATCGGTTTCGCCGGGGCGGTAGCGGGCCTCGAAGAGCGCGAAGGCTCCGTCATTGATCCGAAAGGCTGTGCCCGACGCATCGCGTTTTTGCGGGTCGCCGGGGCCCGGCCCGGCGGGATCGCTATTGAACAATCCGGCGAAAAAGCTCACCGCGCCATTGACTTTGACATGGACGCGCACGCCCGGGGTGGAGAGCGGATAGGCCGGCCCGCCCGAGGGGAGGTCACTGCTCGGCAGACTTGGCCAGCCGAAGGTGCTGTTGACGAACAACCGTGCGGTGGGCGAGATGATGAAGTCTTGGTCGGCGCCCTGTTGGCCAATGCGGATGCGCAGCCAGTCGTCGATCCACTGCTCGTACCACAGCTCGAGCAGGCGTGTGGTGGGGGTCGCCTCGATCGAGCTCACCGTCATCAAATTGTTGATGTTGTGGGTGCTGAGGCCGCGGCCATGGATTTGGTAGGCGCGGATGCAAAACACGCCCGGCCAGTTGAAATACGACCGCAGATTGAGGGCAAGGCTGGCGTCGGTGAGACCTTCATAGATCGCGCCGCGGTGTGTGCCGCCGGTCGGATTTCCAAGGATTTCACTTGTTTCGCTCAGCGCGAACGTCAGCCCATATTGTCCGATCGCGGGTCGTACGCCGCCCAGATCGCCGAACAGGTCGGCCTTGTAAGGCTGTTTCGGATCGGTCGGCGGCGTTTGACCGCATGCCACCGTGTCGTCGGCCAAGGCGGGTGCGGCGAGCATCGCTATTTGCCCGAACAGGACGATAAGCAACGTCCACGCGAGCTGCTGGGCGCGTGGATATTTCATGCGCCTGACCACAGTGGGCTAGGCGGAGGCGCCGATTTGCCGCGTCCAGCGCGCCAGAGCCGCCATCAGATCGCGGATCAGCCCGCGCGCCACATCGTCGGTCAGCTTGCCTTCGGCGTCGAACTTGTTCTGCGCCTGGAAGATCAGCACCTCGGGCTTGTTGAGCGGGTGCATGTCGAGAAAGACGCAGCTGTGCCGCAGATGCAGTTGCCCGCGCGCCCCGCCGGCCATCCCGGCGGCCGCGCTGAGGATCGCGACCGGCTTGCCGGCAAACGGCTGGTCGGGCGGGCGCGAGGCCCAGTCGATCGCGTTCTTCAGCACCCCCGACATCGAATAATTGTATTCGGGGCAGGCAAAGAGCAGCGCGTCGGCGCCTTTGATCTGCTGACGCAAGGTCTCCACCGGGGGCGGGAAGCCCTGGGCGCGGACATCCTCATCGTAAAGCGGGATCTGTGAAATATCGGCGACGGTCACGTTCATGCCGGCGGGCTTGAGCTCGATCGCGGTGTTGAGCGCGGCGCGATTGAATGAGCCCTTGCGCAGGCTGCCGCAGATGCCGAGGACCGAGATCGCCTTCGCATCGCTCATGGGTTGCCTCCCGGGATGGTCGCCTACCCCTTATCGCAGCGCTCGCGCGGCGGCAAGGCGCGGCGCTATGCTGCAAGGACGCTGAAAGGGAGGCGAGCGATGCGCGACATTCTCCCGGTCGCCGGGGCTAATGTCTGGCACGGCAAGGACATGGCGTCGTCGCCGCGCTGGCAGCGGCGGTTGACTTCGGCGCAGCTTGCCGAAATCGATGGCGCCCTTGCCGTGGCCAAGGCGCGGGGCCTGTCATGGGAGACCGCCAACAGGGCCGACTTTCCGCTGCCTGGCCTCGCGACCCTGATGGACGATATTCGCGAGGAATTGGAGAATGGCAGCGGGCTGCTGCTGCTGCGCGGCATCGATGTCGACCGCTATAGCCTCGACGAGTTGAAGCTGCTTTACGCCGGGCTGTGCCGCCAGCTAGGTACGCTCGTCTACTCGAATCGCGGCGGCGAGATCATGCGCGAGATCCGCGACGTCGGGGCCGATGTCGGTGAGCGCTATGGTCAGCTGTCGGGCGACGGCACGGCGCCCAAGTTCCTGTCCTCTTACTCACGCACCCTGTCGAACCAGGGGCTGCGCTATCACACCGACCGCTGCGACGTGGTCGCTCTGTTCTGCATCCGCCAGGCAATGGCGGGCGGGTTGTCGCGACTGTGCAGTTCGCCGGCGGTGCACAATGCGATGCTGGCGCGCCGGCCCGAGCTTTGCGCCGCCCTCTACGAAGCTGTCTGGCGCAGCCGTTTCGGCGAGGAGGATGAGGGCGATACGCTCGCCTATCCGCTGCCGGTATGGGGCGTGCGCGACGGCAAGTTTACCAGCCACTACTCGCGGACTTTTGTAGAGGCGGCGCAGCGCCGGCCGGAGGTGCCGCGCGTCACCTCGGCGCAATGGGAGGCGCTCGACCTGCTCTCCGATCTCGCCGACGAACTGGCGCTGGAGATGAGCTTCGCCCCAGGCGACATCCAGTTCGTCAACAACCACGTCATCTACCATGCCCGCACCGCCTTCGAGGACGATGCCGGAGCGGGGCGCGACAGGCTCCTCTTGCGGCTGTGGATGGCGATGCCGAACAGCCGCGCGCTGCCCGAGGGCCAGGAGATATTATGGGGCAACGTCGAGGCCGGGGCGCTGCGCGGCGGGATCGGCCAAACCGCCGCCGCGCCGTTGCGGTAGGGTCGGCTAGCGGTAATACGGCGCCGGGAAACCGTTTGGCGGCGGTACGTCGATGCCGTTGCGGTATTGTGCGTTGAGCTGATCGCCGGAAACGTCGCCCGGCATCGGGATTGGGAAATCCGACGACGACCCGTCATCGACCGCCCAGCTCGGCGCGGCGGTTGGGTAGACCGGCATCTGCGGCGGCATCGTGTCCATTGGGGCGGGTTGTCCCATTGGAAACGGTTGGGCCGAAACCGGCGCGGCGAGCGCCAAGAGCGCGGTGCCCGCGAGAGCGGCGAAGAGCGATTTCATCATCGTTGTCCCAGGGTTTCAGATGCTCTCCGAACACCCTTGGACCGGGCAACGTTCCGGCCTCAGCCGGCGAGACGCAGCGGCTTTCCCTTCGCGTAATTGACGATCTGCTCGAAACATTCGCGGAAATAGAGCTCGAACGTGTCCCATTCGGCCCAGCCGAGATGCGGCGTGCACAGCACGTTTGGCATCTTGAGCAGGGGGTGGTTGCCGCCGACAATCGGCTCCTCGTCATAGACATCGACCGCGGCAAAACCGGGCCGGCCGCGCTCCAGGGCGGTGACCAGCGCGCCCTGCTCGATGAGCTGGGCGCGGGCGACATTGACGAAGAGCGCGGTCGGCTTCATCCGCCCCAAATCATCGGCGGTTACGATGCCGCGAGTCTCCGGGGTGAGCCGCACCAGTAGCTGCAATACATCGGCGTGCTCGAACAGCTCTCCTTTGCTGGCGGCGGTCTCGTAGCCGGCGGCGCGCGCCTCCGCCAGCGAAGCCTCGCGGCCCCAGACCAGCACCTTCATGCCGAGCCCGCTTCCGGCAGCGGCGACGAGCTGGCCGATCTTGCCGAGGCCGAAAATGCCGAGCGTGCTGCCGCGCAGCCGGTAGGAGAGCGTCGTCGGCCACTCGCCGCGCTGCATGCGCGGCGCCTCGACCACGACATTGCGCCGCGAGGCGAGCATCAACGCCACCGCCAGCTCGGCTGGCGCCTCGGGCGAGCCGCTCTTGCCTGTCGACACCAGCACCTGATGCTCCTTCGCCGCCGCATAGTCGATCGCTCGGCTGCGGCTGCCGACCAGCGCGATCAGCCTCAAGTTCGGCAGGCGCTCGATTAGCTCCCGCGAGAAATCGATCCGCTCGCGGATTTCGACGACGCACTCGGCCGGCTTCAGCCGCTCGACCAACTCGTCCAGGTCGCGCGCCGGGGTGCGATAGCGCGTGACCGCATGCCCGGCCAAAAGCTTGAACGCGTCCAGCTTGTGGATGGTGTCCTGGTAGTCGTCGGGGATGACGATCTTCATCGCGGCCTCGGTTCTGCGTCAGACGAACCTCGACTATGGAGCAATCCTGACTCGCATCCTGCGAAAATACGAAGCGGGCTTCAAACCCCTCGTCCTCATAATCGGCCTCAACGCAGCCGCTGATGGCGTTGGCACACGGATGTCATAGGATCGATCCGCGTGGCGGCGGATCGTCGGCCACCATACGATCGATCGACGCTCCAACAATCGCGGCAATACCATCCGATTATCAATTAAAACAGGTATTTAAGAGAAATAACCT
Organism: Allostellaceae bacterium; assembly: GCA_035935235.1. GTDB lineage: Bacteria > Pseudomonadota > Alphaproteobacteria > ATCC43930 > CGMCC-115725 > DATARH01. Next base: position 289 of record DASYXG010000267.1, on the reverse strand, counting down.
CGATCATTTCTCTTTGTCGCGTCGGGAACGATTTATGCTCCCAACCGTTAGGGCGGCTCGTCGAGCCGTCGGTCGTCAACGGTAGCTGCGTCGATAGACCGCTACGGGTGCGAGAACTGGCCAGGCCCGGAAATCCCCCCATCCGGACTATTCGCAGCGTGTCACAGGATTAGGGCGTGGCGCGCAGATCACATGGGATTGTGCTTGCGACCTTGGGTGTCGCGAGCCTGAGCTGGCCTGCTCTGGCCGAGCAGGACAAGGTCGGCGTCGCCGCCGAGGTGAACCCGGA
>DASYXG010000266.1:0-8540 GCA_035935235.1 Allostellaceae bacterium | reverse complement strand
GCTGGATATCAGCTTCCTGGATCTGCCGATGGCGATCGCTGGTGCCATCGCCGGGGCGATCGGGGGCGCACTGCTGGGCGGAGTGGCCGCGACCTTGTTCCCAGGGTTTCGATTGCGTCGATCGATCATCGTGGCGGCGGTGCTCGGCCTGCTGGTGCCGCTGGTGCTGGTTTGGGAGATTGTCGGGGTCTTTATCTTCTATTCGGTCTGGCAAGGCGGCTACGCCGTCGCGCTGGCGATGAGCCTGCCGCCGCAGCGTTGAGCCTTACGCAAGGGGCCTTGCGCCAGGCGCGGTTGCGGTCGGTACAAAAGCATGGCTAACCTTATCATCAGTCAGCGAGGGAAGTGGCGATGGCCGGGTGGAGTGAGCAGAACATCGATCTGGGCGGGCTCAAGCTAAAGGTCGGGCGCGGCGGTAGCGGCCGGCCGGTGCTGGTGCTGCACCACGATATCGGCACCCTCGACAAGCTGCCGTTCTACGAGGCGCTGTCGGCGAGGTTCGACGTCATCGTGCCGGTTCATCCCGGCTTCGGCGAAGGCTCGGAACGCGCGCCGTGGCTGCGCCATCCGCGCGACATCGCTGCGCTCTATCAATGGCTGCTCGCCGATCTCGGGATCGAGCGCACGAGCCTCGTGGGCCTGGGCTTTGGCGGCTGGATCGCGGCCGAGATGGCGGTGCTGGCGCCGCGCGATTTCCACCGTCTGGTGCTGGTCGGGGCGATGGGGGTGAAACCGCCCGAGGGCGATATCTTCGACCAGGCGATCGTCAGCTATATCGACTACGCCAAAGCCGGGTTCCACGACCCCAAGGCGTTCGAGCGGACCTATGGCGATGTCTCGACCGACCAGCTGGTCAATTGGGACCTCTGCCGCGAGATGAGCTTCCGGACGGCGTGGAAGCCCTACATGTACAATCCCAGCCTGCCGCATCTGATGGGCGGGGTGAAGGCCCCCGCGCTCGTCGTCTGGGGTGACGACGACAAGATCGTGCCGCGGAGCGCCGGCGAGCTTTACGCGAAATCGCTGCCCAGGGCGCGGTTCGAGACCGTCGCCGTGTCGGGCCATTGCGTCGACATGGAACAGCCGGACGCGCTTGCCCGGCTCATCACCAGCTTCGTCGAAGAGAATTAGACAGCGGCCGGAGGCCGAGGGAGACCGCCATGCATGTGATGTATTTCACCGAGCAGCCGATGTCCGCCTATCCCGCCGATATCGGGCTGGAGACCGGCCACACCGCGCTGATGTTCTCGAACAAGCACTTCGACCCGGTCGCCGGCAGCCGGCTCTATAACCAGTATCTCGAGCATTACATCTACGCCGAGGAGCAGGGCGTCGAAGGCTTCATGCTGAACGAGCACCACAACGCGCCGTTCTGCATGCAGGCCAAATGCAACGTCTTCGCCTCGATCCTCGCCGCGGTGACCAAGAAGGCGAAGATCGTGCTTCTCGGCAACCCGCTGCCGCTCGCCGAGAACCCGGTGCGCCTCGCCGAAGAGCTGGCGATGATCGACATGATCTCGAAGGGCCGTCTCGTCTCGGGCTTTGTCCGCGGCGGCGGTCAGGAACAGCTCGCCACGGGCGTCAACCCGGCCTTCAACCGCGAGCGCTTTGAGGAGGCGCACGATCTGGTGGTGGCGGCATGGAGCCGGCAGGGCCCATTCCGCTGGGAGGGCGCGCATTACCAGCACCGCGTCGTCAATCCGTGGGCGGTGCCATTGCAAAAGCCTTATCCGCGCGTCTGGATTCCGGGCGTGTTGAGTCAGGAGACGATCATCTGGGCGGCCAAGCAGCGCTACCCGTATATCGCGCTCAACACCTCGATCGAGGCGACCAAGAAGATCTGGGAACTGTACGACAAAGTCGCGCTCGAAACCGGCTACGAGTCCGGCCCCGAAAACCGCGGCTACCTGCAGCAGGTCCATGTCTCCGACAGCGAGGAGAAGGCGGAGAGGAATGCCCGCCAGTTCCTATGGATGCAGGGCGAGTTCACCGGCCTCGCGCACCCGGTGTGGGCGAACCCGTCGGGCTATTTCTCACCGACGCTGCGCCGCAACTTTGTCGAGTTCGCGGTTGGCCGGGCGGAGAACCCGCGCGGCCGGCCGACTTTCGAGCAGCAAGTCGCCGACGGCCGCATCTTCTTCGGCACGCCGAAGACGGTCATTCCCAAGCTGCGCCGTGTGCTCGAGGAGACGCGTCCCAGCATCTACGGTATCTGGGGCAATGACGGCTCGGTCAGCGACGCCGACGCGCGCACCTGCATCCGCCTCCTCGGCCAGGAGGTCATGCCGGCGATGCGCGAGATCGGCAAGGAACTGGGGCTGAAGGACCCGTTCGAGCTCAATTCGCCGGTGCACCTCAAATACTCGACAGACGTCAAGGCGGTGCCGCAAGCGGCGGAGTAGAGGCTCTTAGAACCACGGGTTGTCGTCCCGTGGGCCTCTAGCCCACGGGCCTTACCCGTGGGGAAAGCCGGGACGACCTTGTTCTTGGAAGCTCCGCCGTTCGTGATCCGGCTTGGGGGTTGCTAAATTTGCGCGCTAGTAGAACGGAGAGATTTCAAGCGCTGATCGCTTCACCTCGAAAGTACACCTATAGAGAAGTGCAACATCTCTGACCAGGTTTTCAAACCATTCAGGGCAACGTGGCGAGAGTCGCACTTCAGCTATCAAATCATCAACTTTGACCGGAATTGAAATGCCAGTCGGCTGCGGTTTGCGGTGGTCACGCAAAACTGCACGAACTTCCCTCTCATGCTGAAAGGACATGGATTTATTCCAGAATGCTTCGTTAATCCCAACGAGCTGTTTTGTGTAGTCGACGTATTTAACCCGGCCAACATAAAGGTTTGGAACTGACGACAGCCCATCGGAAAGCCGACGAAATGTTGAAACGACTACAATTCCACCCGAATCGTCTGCTGCAAGGTGCCGCCAGTCCGCGTAGAGACGCCACATCGCTTCTGACTCGTGCTCTGCCTCATGCCAGCAATTTAAATATGTGGTCTCTCGCTGCCATTCGCCCGCCTGGTGAAGGCTCTCTAAGCTTTTTTTCACCGAGGCTTCTAGCTGTTCCGTGGACAAATCTGCCGCGCTCCCGTCGGGCCGGGTACGGTAGGCATCTCGAAGAAATTCGGAGTAAAAATCATTATATTTACTTAACAAATCGGCAGAGCCCATAGCTCCTTCAAATTTGTCTATGAGCGACGCTCCCTGAACAAAATAAAGAGATTTGCTATTCAGCAGATAAACGAATTTTACGAAATTCATATATCGCCACAGCTTAGCATCGTCAGGTGGCGGCGGTAGAATGGGTTGAACCATTTCAAGATCGACATAGTTGAGGTGGTTGTCCGATCATAGCCTGATTCATTTTCCCTTTCAGACCTTAGATGCGACCTACCTTGCTGCCCTTCGCATTGGCCGCCGGTGGCGGGCTTCGGCGCGCAGCAGGTAAAGCCCCGTCAGCGTGACGATCGCCGAGCCGACGATGATCGGGGTCGTCGGCAGGTCGCCCCACATGACAAAGCCGATGATCGAGCCCCAGATCAGCGCGGTGTAGTTGAACGGCGATACCGCCGCGGCGGGGGCGAGCGAGCGGGCCAGGGTCGTCCAGTATTGCGACACCCCGCCGATGAGGCCGATCGAGCAGAACAGCGCCAAGTCCAGCCATGTCGGCGTCTTCCAGAAAAAGGGCAGCGCCGGCAAGGCCATCAGCGTCATGAACACCGCCGTCCAGGTCACGATCGAGGCCGAATGCTCGGTGCGGCAGAGGTCGCGGACGGTCAGCGTACCGACCGCGTTGCACACCGCGCAGGTGATCGCCCCGCCGGCCCCGAGCGCGCTGCCCGCTCCGCTCGGATGCGCCATCACAAGGACGCCGGCAAAGCCGACGCTGACTGCGATCCAGCGCTCGCGGCTGACCGGCTCCTTGATGATCGGGTAGGAGAGCGCGGTGAGGAACAGCGGCGCGGCGAAGGTGAGCGCTACCGCGTCGGCGAGCGGCAGCAGGTGATAGGCAAAGAACGAGGCGACATTCGAGCCGCCCCAGATCACCGCGCGGCCGAACTGGCCAACAAGCCGGTTGGTGCGCATCACCGGCAGCCCGCCGGCGCGCATCACCAGAAGGAACGACGGCAACAGCGCGACAAAGCTGCGGAAGAACACCAGCATCGGGATCGGGTAGCTCTGCGCCAGCCACTTGCCGATCGCGTTCTGGATCGAAAACAAGAACACCGACGCGAGCATGTAGAGAATGCCGGGCCGGATGTTGTCGACACGGAGCGGCGCGGTGGCGGTCATCGAGAGTTTCTTGCGCTTCCCGGCGCAAGCCGGGACCCACTTTTGGACTTGGTGAATGGCCGATGGGTGGGCCCCGGCTTGCGCCGGGGAGCGCTGTGTTTCACTTGGCTTAAAGCTGATCGGGGTCGAAGCCGACGACCGTGGCGCCGCCCTTGATCGCTGGTAAGAGGCCTGGCGCGCGGGCGAGTTCGTGCTGGGCAAAAAAACGCGCAGTCGCGAGTTTGGCAGCGGCGAGAGGGTGGTTGCGGCGTTTGGCCTCAACCGCGAGCCGCGCCAGCAGCGCGCCGCCGAGCACTGTGCCGGATAGGCTGAGATAGGGCGCCGCGCCGGCGGCGGCCAGCGCCGGATCAGTGTCGATCAGGTAAGCCGTGGCGTCCTCGAGTGCGGCGAGCCCGTCGGCGAGCGGCTGGCGCAGCGGCGTGCAATTGCCCGGCATATCGGCCAGGCCCGCCGCGATCTCGGCGAACAGTTCACGCGCGGCTTCGCCCCGGTCGCGCGCGACCTTGCGGCCGACGAGATCGCCCGCCTGGATGCCGTTGGTGCCCTCGTAGATCGCGGCGATGCGCGCATCGCGCAAATGCTGGGCGGCGCCGGTTTCCTCGATATAGCCCATGCCGCCATGCACCTGCACTCCGGTCGAGGCGATTTCGATCCCCTTGTCGCTGCACCAGGATTTGACGATCGGGATCAACAAATCGGCGCGGCGCTGCGTCTTCGGGTCGCGCTGCGCTGTGTCGATCGCGGCGGCGGCGTAATAGGCGAGCGCCCGCGCCGCCTCGGTCCCGGCGCGCATCGACAGCAGCATCCGCCGCACATCCGGATGGTGGACGATCGGGGGCGTCTCGCTGCCTCGTGGCATGCCGATCGGCTGCCCCTGGACGCGCGTCCGGGCATAAGCCAGCGCGGTCTGATAGGCGCGCTCGGCGATGCCGACACCCTGCAAGCCAACCAAGAGCCGCTCGTTGTTCATCATCGTGAACATGGCTTCGAGGCCGCGATGCGGCTCGCCGATGCGCCAGCCAATGGCGCCACCATCCTCGCCGTAGGACAGCACGCAAGTCGGCGAGGCGTGGATGCCGAGCTTTTCTTCCAGCCGCAGGGTGCGGACATCGTTGCGCTCCCCCGGGCGACCATCGTCGTCGAGCAGGAATTTCGGCACCAGGAACAGCGAGATGCCGCGGCTGCCCGGCGGCGCGTCGGGCAGGCGCGCCAGCACCATGTGGACGATGTTGTCGGAGAAGTCGTGGTCGCCGTAGGTGATGAAAATCTTCTGGCCGGTGATCCGGTAATGCTCGCCCCAGCGCGCGTCGCTGGCGGGCACCGCGCGGGTCTTGAGCGCGCCGAGATCGGAGCCAGCCTGCGGCTCGGTCAGGTTCATCGTGCCGGGCCATTCGCCGGAGACGAGCTTGTCGAGGTAGAGCCGTTTCTGCTCCGGCGATCCGTGCGTCTTCAGCAGCTCGACCGAACCGCTGTTGAGCAGCGGACACAATGCCCAGCCCATGCAGGCCGAATTCCACATCTCGGTGAGTGGCACCGCCAGCGCCAGCGGCAAGCCCTGGCCGCCGATCTCGGGCTCGCAGGTGAGCCCGTTCCAGCCGCCCTCGACGAATTTCTTGTAGGCCTCGCGAAACCCGGGCGGGGTGCGCACCACGCCGTTTTCGAGGACACTGCCGACGCGATCCCCAATCTGGTTCAGTGGGGCCAGTTCGTTCTCGGCGAACTTCGCCGCTTCGCCGAGCACCGCGTCGGCGACCTCGGCGGCCTCATCCGGCAAATTGCCGAACGCGTCGAGCACGAGGCGCATATCGGCGAGTGGCGCGGCATAGGTCATTGGCGTCCCCCTAAAGGCCAGGCCAGCATAGCGGATCGCTGACCACGCGACATTCGCGCTATCATCTGCGGCGCTATCCGGAGGGGAGATGACGGGTTATTGCCGAACATTGATCGTTGCACTGCTGCCGGCGTTGTGGGCGAGCGCCGCGGTAGCGCAAGCGAGCTTCGATTGTTCCAAGGCGTCGACCGTGGCGGAGAAGGCGATCTGCGCCGATCCGAAACTGGCGGCCGCCGATAAGGCGATGGGCGAGGCGTTCACGGCGCTGCTGAAGAAGTTGGCGCCGGCCCAGCAGACCGCGCTCAAGGCCGACCAGGTGAGCTGGGTGACAAACCGCGATGGCGGCTGCTTTCAAATGACCCGCGATACGCTGACCCAATGTCTGCTCACCGCGACCAATCAGCGGACAAATTTCCTCGCCGGCGCCGGCGACAACGGCGCGGCCGGGGCACCCCCGTTGCTGCCGACCTATTTCAACCAGTCGAAGAAGGGCGCGTACGACATCACCATCGCCTACCCACAACTCGCGCCGCCGGCCGGACCGAAGTTCAACGCTGTCGTCAAGGACCCGATCTTCGGCAAGAACGCGGTGGCGGAGTACCAGGCGCCGCCGCCGGCCGGCGCTCCGGGCAACAATTTCTACCAGGTCACTTACGACACGACCTATCTCGACCCAAAACTGCTGTCGGTGACGCTGCAATTCGGCGGTTACGCCGGCGGCGCGCATCCCGACAATTGGCGCGTCGGGCTGTTGTGGAACCCGGCGGACGACAAGCCCATCGCGCTCACCGATTTCCTCGCCGATCCGGCGAAAGGAGTGCCGGCGGTCTCGGCGCTGTGCAAGGCGCAGGCGGAGAAGGACGATTGGGGCCTTTTCGACAACCCCGATTTCGACACGGTGGTGAAGGATCCAAAATCCTGGGCGATCGACAAGGACGGGGTGACGGTCATGTTCGACCCGTATTCGGTCACCCCGTATGTCGCCGGCCCGCACGATTGCCGGCTCAGCTACGACGACCTCAAGGATCTGCTGAAACCCGGCGGCCCGCTGCCGCCGAAATGACGGGAGAGGACGATGGCTGATTTCTCGGGCAAGACGGTCTTGGTCACCGGCGGCGGCAGCGGCATTGGCGCGGCGACCTGCCGCCAGTTCGCCGCATCGGGCGCCCATGTGCATGTCATCGATCGCGACGGCGCGGCGGCCGAGAAGATCGCGTCCGAGATCGGCCACAACGCCAAGGCCATGGGCCACGCGCTCGACGTTGCCGACGGGCCGGGTTTCGCCAAGCTGGCAAGCGATGTCGCCTCTTCCTCGGGTGGGATCGACGTGCTGGTCAACTGCGCCGGGACGATTACGCAGAAGACACTGGGGACGATGAGCGCGGCCGAATGGCAGCGGGTGATCGACGTCAATCTTGGCGGCACGTTCAACGCAATCCAGGCGGTGCTGCCGCATATGAAGGCGAAGGGCGGCGGCGCCATCGTCAACATCGCCTCGATCGCCGGGCGGCGCATTTCGTTCGGCGGCGGCGCCAATTACTCGGCGTCGAAGGCCGGGGTGCTCGGCCTCACCCGCCACGCCGCCTATGAGCTGGCGCCCGACCACATAAGGGTCAATGCGGTCTGTCCCGGCCCGACCGCGACCCCCTTCGTCGGCGCCGCGCCGACCGCCGAGCAGAAGGCGCAGCGGGCGAAGAAAATCCCGCTCGGCCGCATGGTCGAGCCCGAGGACATCGCCGACGCGGTGCTGTTCCTCGCCAGCCCGGCGGCGAGCATGGTCACCGGCATCGCCCTCGACGTCGATGGCGGCGTGCTGATTTCGAACGACATCCCATACGAGGATTATTTCGCGCGGATGAAGTGACACGCGGGACGTCTTGTCGGTCGGCAGAGCCGCGGCTGGGCCGGGCGCATAGGGCCGCTCATGCCCTCGGTTTCGCTGTTCCGGCGTAATTTCTTGCGGCAGCCCGCGCCGCAACGCATTGTAAAAACTCGATGATTTTTCCGTCTGCCGGTTCAGAAAACAGCGAATTAACAGCGAGAGAACAGCACGATAACAGCGGCGGAAACAGCGAGAAAACAGCGCCGCAAGCGGCATGTCAGCGTGCCTTGCGTACTCCTGTCCCAACGGCGCGTCTTGCCCGATCATCATTGCCAGATAGCATCATATTGCCCATTTGTCAAGAACAAACTAGCAACATTCTTCGAACCCTTGCCGCAAAATTGGGCGTGAACCGCGTTAGGCGAGCAGTTCTTTGACCTGCTCAGGCGTCAGGAACCGGGTCTTGGCGCCGCGCAGCATCAGATAGAGCTTGGCGGTTTCCTCCAGCTCCTCAACCGCGTTGACCGCGGCGTCGAGGCTCGACCCGGCGACGACCGGTCCGTGATTGGCCAGCAGCACCGCATGGTGC
>DASYXG010000265.1:0-12559 GCA_035935235.1 Allostellaceae bacterium | reverse complement strand
CCTTCGGCCGCATGTGCAGCGGCATTCCATCGAGTTTCCGGTCGAGGCCGAGCGGCGGGCGGCCGGGTTTGCGAGCTGGTACGAGCTGTTTCCACGCTCGCAGTCGGGCGATCCCGGCCGGCACGGGACCTTCGCCGATGTGATCGCCCGGTTGCCGGCAATCAGCGCGATGGGCTTCGACGTGCTCTATTTCCCCCCGATCCATCCGATCGGCGCGAAGAACCGCAAAGGCCGCGACAACGCTCCGCGCGCAGAACCCGGCGATCCGGGCAGCCCCTACGCGATCGGCGGCGCCGCAGGTGGCCACGACGCGATCCACCCGGCGCTCGGCACCCTCAACGATTTTCGCCGGCTGCGCGCCGCTGCTGCTAGATACGGCATCGAGTTGGCGCTCGATTTCGCGGTGCAATGCTCGCCCGACCACCCGTGGCTGCGCCAACATCCCGACTGGTTTGATTGGCGGCCGGACGGCTCGATCCGCTACGCCGAGAACCCGCCGAAGAAATACGAGGATATCGTCAACGTCGATTTCTACGCCGGCAGTGCGGTGCCTTCGCTGTGGCTGGCGTTGCGTGACGTCGTGCTGTTCTGGGCCGGCGAAGGCGTACGCCTCTTCCGCGTCGACAATCCACACACCAAGCCGTTGGCCTTCTGGGAATGGTTGATCGGTGAGGTTCGAGCGCGCTTCCCGGACGCGATCTTCCTCGCCGAGGCCTTTACCCGGCCGAAGCTGATGTATCGGCTGGCGAAAATCGGCTTTTCACAGTCCTACACCTACTTCACCTGGCGCAATACCAAGGCCGAGCTGACCGAGTACCTCACCGAGCTGACGACCAACGCGCGCGACTTCTTCCGTCCGCATTTCTTTGTCAACACGCCCGATATCAACCCGGTTTTCCTGCAAACCTCCGGGCGGCCCGGGTTTCTGATCCGCGCGGCCCTGGCGGCGACCTTATCCGGGCTGTTCGGCGTCTATAGCGGGTTCGAGTTGTGCGAGGCGCGCGCGCTCCCCGGCCGCGAGGAATACGCATCGTCGGAAAAATACGAAATCCGCGCCTGGGACTGGGAGGCGCCAGGCAACATCATCGCCGAGATCACCCGCCTCAATCACATCCGGCGCGTCAACCCGGCGCTGCAGACCCATCTCGGCACCAGCTTCCACAACGCGTTCAACGACCAAATCCTCTACTACTCGAAGGCGACGCCGGACCTGCAGAACGTCGTTCTGGCCGCGGTGAACCTCGACCCCCGGTTCCTGCAGGAATGCGACATCGAGGTGCCCCTGTGGCTTTGGGGCTTGTCCGATGCCGCATCCGTCGCGGTGACCGACCTGATGGCAGGCCATCATTTCATCTGGACCGGAAAGATGCAGCACATCCGCCTCGATCCGGCGGTGTTGCCGTTCGCGATCTGGCGCCTCCGGCCGGTGGATGGAGCAGCTTGATGGGCAAGAAGAAGCACAACCTGCCGGTGATGGCCGATCCGCTCTGGTACAAGGACGCCGTCATCTATCAGCTGCACGTCAAATCGTTCTTCGATTCGAACAATGACGGCGTCGGCGATTTCCCCGGCCTCTTACAAAAGCTCGACTATATTCAAAGCCTCGGCGTCAACGCGATCTGGCTGCTGCCGTTCTACCCATCACCACGTCGCGACGACGGCTATGACATCGCGGACTATCGCGGCGTGCATCCCGATTACGGCACGCTCGCCGACTTCAAGCGCGTCGTGGCCGGCGCCCACCAGCGCGACATCCGGATCATCACCGAGCTGGTGATCAATCACACTTCCGATCAGCATCACTGGTTCCAGCGCGCCCGGACGTCGAAGCCGGGCTCGGTGGCGCGCGACTATTATGTCTGGTCGGATCACGACGACGCCTATGCGGACACGCGGGTGATTTTCGTCGACACTGAGAAATCGAACTGGACCTGGGACGACACCGCCGGGGCGTATTACTGGCACCGCTTCTACGCGCACCAGCCCGACCTGAATTTCGACAACCCGCGCGTCCTCCAGGAAGTGCTGAGCGTCATGCGCTTTTGGCTCGACCTCGGGGTCGACGGACTGCGCCTCGACGCGGTGCCCTACCTGGTTGAGCGCGAGGGCACCAGCAACGAGAACCTGCCAGAGACGCACGCGGTGCTGAAGCAGCTGCGAAAGGCGCTCGACGATTACGCGCCGGGCCGGATGCTGTTGGCCGAGGCGAACCAATGGCCGGAAGACGCCAAGGAATATTTCGGCGACGGCGACGAATGTCACATGTCGTTCCACTTCCCGCTGATGCCGCGCATGTACATGGCGATCGCGCAGGAAGACCGCTTTCCGATCAGCGACATCATCCGCCAGACCCCGGCGATCCCCGAAAACTGCCAATGGGCGATCTTTCTGCGCAACCATGACGAGCTGACGCTCGAAATGGTGACCGACAAAGAGCGCGACCTGCTGTGGAACACCTATGCCGCCGATCGGCGCGCGCGCCTCAATCTCGGCATTCGCCGGCGTCTGGCGCCGCTCCTCGAACACGACCGCAACCGCATCGAGCTGATGAACATGCTGCTGCTGTCGATGCCGGGCACGCCAGTCATCTATTACGGCGACGAGATCGGCATGGGCGACAACTTCCATCTCGGCGACCGCGACGGCGTGCGCACGCCGATGCAATGGTCGCCCGACCGCAACGGCGGCTTCTCGCGCTCCAGCCCGGAGAACCTCGTGCTGCCGGCGATCATGAACCCGGTCTACGGGTTCGAGGTCATCAATGTCGAGGCGCAGGCCGGCGACCAGTATTCACTGCTGAACTGGACCAGACGCATGCTGACGGTGCGCAAGCGACACAAATCCTTCGGTCGCGGCACGCTGCGCTTTCTCTACCCCGGCAACCGCAAAGTGATGGCCTATCTCCGCGAGTTCGCGGACGAGACGATCCTTTGCGTCTGCAATGTCTCGCGAGTGATCCAGGCGGTCGAGCTCGACCTTTCGCTCTTCGCCGGGCGCATCCCGGTGGACCTCACGGGCGGTTCGACTTTCCCACCGGTCGGTCAGCTTCCGTATCTGCTGACCCTGCCGCCTTTCGCGTTTTACTGGTTTATCCTCTCGACCGACGCAAGCCTGCCGGACTGGCACCTTCCCGCGCCCGAGCCGATGGCCGAGCTCAGGACGCTGGTGCTGCGCCACGGGCTCGAGGACGTGCTGGCGTCGAGCGAGCGCGGCGTTCTGGAGGAGGCGCTGCCGGCCTATCTGGCGCGGCGGCGCTGGTTCGCCTCGAAGGACGAGCAGGTTGGGTCGATCCGCCTGTCGATGGCCGAGCCGATCATCGGCGGAGCGCTGGAAATCCTCCTCGCCGAACTGGAGGTCAGTCTCTCGCGCCGGACCGATCACTACCTGCTGCCGCTGGCGATTTCCTGGGAGGACAGCCTTACCGATGCCTTGCCGCAGCAGCTCGCAGTGACGCGAGTGCGGCGCGGCCGCCGCGTCGGTTTCCTGACCGACGCCTTCGCGGTCGATGCCTTGCCGCTTGCGGTGATGCGCGCGCTGCGGGCTTCCGTGGTGACGCCGCTGGCGAACGGCGAAATCCGCTTTCTGCCCACCGCGCGCCTCGCTGAGATCGATCTGCCGGGCGAGCCGGAAATCCGCCGTCTTTCAGCGGAACAATCCAACAGCTCGCTGATCATCGGCGATCTCGCGGTCTTCAAGCTGGTGCGCCGTGTGTTTCCGGGTATCCATCCCGAGGCCGAGATGGGCCGCTATCTGACCGAGCGCGGCTTCGCCAATACCGCGCCGCTGTTCGGCGAGGTGACGCGCTACGACAAAGACGGGACGCCGCACACGCTGGTCCTTGTTCAGGGCTTTATCCGCAATCAGGGCGACGGCTGGGGCTGGACGCTGGATTACCTGTCGCGGGTGCTCAATTCGGCGGCGGTGGTCGATCCCGAGATGCAGAACGAAGACATCGCCGACGCGCTCGCCGGGTACGGCAGTTTCGCCGCCGCGATTGGGAAGCGCTTGGGCGAGCTGCACGCGATCCTCGCCGCGCCGACCGATAATCCCGCTTTCGCGCCCGCGAAGGCGACCGCCGCCGACGGCGCCGCCTGGGCCGAGGCGGTGCGCACCCAGCTGGACGCCGCACTGGACGCGCTGCGCGCCATCTCCGACTGGCCCGACGAAGAGAGCCGGGAAGCCGCCACGCTGGTCAAGAACCAGCGCACGGCGCTCAACAACGCGATTGGCCGACTGGCGAAGGCCGCGGCCGAAAGCCTGAAGACGCGCACGCATGGCGATTTCCATCTGGGACAGGTGCTGGTGTCGTCGGGCGATGCGTACATCATCGATTTCGAGGGCGAACCCGCTCGTCCGCTCGCGGAGCGGCGCGCGAAATCAAGCCCCTTGCGAGACGTCGCTGGCCTGCTGCGTTCGTTCGACTATGCCGTCGCCGCTGCATCGAGCCGTGCCGAAGGCCCGGCGCAAGACGCGCCGCGCAAGACGACCGTGCTCGACCAGTTCGCCGCGAATGCGTCCGAGGCGTTTCTCGCGGCCTATCGCGAGGTGCATGCGGAAAGCCCGTGGCCGTGGATCACGGAGGCCGGCGAGCCGGCTCTGCTCGAGCTCTTCCTCATCGAGAAGGCCGCCTACGAAATCTGCTACGAGGCGGCCAACCGGCCGGGCTGGATTGGCATACCGTTGCACGGCCTGGCGCGGATAGTCGCCCGCATCGCGGCCCCGATCATGGAACCGGCCGATGGATGACGATCTGAGCCTCGCACCGGCGCTGCAAGCGGTCATCGACGGGCACAGCCGCGACCCCTTCGGCGTGCTCGGGCGCCACGCCACCGCCTCGGGCGATGTGATTCGGGTGATGCTGCCGGGCGCCTTCGCAGTTACCGCGGGCGCACGTGACGAGCCGAGCCTACGCACGACGCTGCGCCCGATGCGCCAAACCGGCCTGTTCGTCGGCCCAAGCCCGGGCGCCGGACCATACCTGCTCGAAATCGATTGGGGTGGGCCGATCCAGGAGACCGAGGACCCCTATTCGTTTGGGCCGTTGCTCGGCGAGCTCGATGTCTATTTGCTTGGCGAAGGCAAGCATCACGACCTCGCGCAATGCCTGGGCGCACACGCGATGACGGTTGACGGCGTGCCCGGCGTGCGTTTCGCGGTCTGGGCGCCGAACGCGAGCCGCGTCTCGGTGATCGGCGATTTCAACACCTGGGACGGCCGCCGCCACTCGATGCGGCTGCGGCACGGCACCGGCGTCTGGGAGATTTTTGTGCCGCGGCTTGCCGCCGGTGCGCTCTACAAATACGAACTGCTCGGCCCGCACGGCCAATTGCTGCCGCAAAAGGCCGATCCCGTCGCCTGGCGCGCGGAGCCGCCGCCGGCCACGGCATCGATCGTCGACGATCCGACGCCGTTCCGCTGGTCGGACGGGGCGTGGTGCGCCGAACGCGCCAAACGGCAGGCGCTGGATGCGCCGCTGTCGATCTACGAGGTGCATGCGGCATCCTGGCTGCGCCACCCCGACGGCCGGTCGCTCGACTGGTCCGAGCTCGCCGAGAAGCTCGTGGACTACGTGTCGCGCATGGCCTTTACCCATATCGAATTCATGCCCGTCATGTACCACCCGTTCACCGGGTCATGGGGCTATCAAGTACTCGGCCAGTTCGCGCCGAACGCGCTGCTCGGTACGCCGGAACAATTGGCACTGCTGATCGACCGCTGCCACGACGCCGGCATCGGCGTCCTGCTCGACTGGGTGCCGGCGCATTTCCCCACCGACGCGCATGGCTTGGCGCAGTTCGACGGCACGCCGCTTTATGAACACGCCGACCCGCGCGAGGGCTACCAGCAGGACTGGAACACCTTCATCTTCAATCTCGGCCGCAACGAGGTGTGCAACTTCCTGATCGCTGGCGCGCTTCACTGGCTGGAGCGCTTCCACGCCGATGGGCTGCGCGTCGACGCGGTGGCGGCGATGCTCTACCGCGACTACAGCCGCAAGGACGGCGAGTGGATCCCGAATTTTTACGGCGGCCGCGAGAACCTCGAGGCGATCACCTTCCTGCAGGAATTGCGCCGCACCGTCGACGAGCGTTGCCCTGGCGTGATCCTTATCGCGGAAGAGTCGACCGCCTGGCCCGGCGTCACCCGGTCACCAGACGAGGGCGGGCTCGGTTTTCATTACAAATGGAACATGGGCTGGATGCACGACACGCTCGACTATATCGGGCGGGAGCCGATCCATCGCCGTTACCACCATCACGAAATCACCTTCGGGATGCTCTATGCGTTTTCCGAGCGGTTCATCCTGCCGCTCAGCCACGACGAGGTCGTCTATGGCAAGCATTCGCTGATCGGCCGCATGCCCAGCGATCGGTGGCAGCGTTTCGCCAGTCTGCGCGCTTATCTCGGCTTTATGTGGACGCATCCCGGCAAGAAGCTCCTGTTCATGGGCGGCGAATTCGGCCAGGAGCACGAATGGAATCATGACGGGCAGCTCGATTGGCGTCTGCTTGACGAACCGGCGCATCGCGGCGTGCAACGCCTGGTGCGCGACCTGAATCGGGTTTACACCGCCGAACCTGCGCTTTACGAGCGGGATTATGACGAAAGCGGCTTTCGTTGGGTCGTCGCCGACGATCACGAGCAAAGCGTGCTGGCCTATCTGCGCATGCCCGCAGGCAATGGTCCGCCGCTGCTGTCGATCAGCAATTTTACCCCTGTGCCGCGCAGCGGCTATCGGCTCGGCGCACCCGAAGCCGGAACGTGGCGGGCAGTGATGAACACCGATGCCAGCTGCTATGGCGGATCCGGGTACACCAACGGTCATGATGTGACCGCCCGGCCAGGCCCTTGGCATGATCAGCCAGCCTCGCTCCTGCTCGACTTACCGCCGCTCGCGACCGTGATCCTGCGGCTGGATGACGCGAAAGCCCCGTAATTCTGTCGGCGGGTCGCGGCGTCAGCCCCCGGTTTCAGGATGATGGAGCGATGAGCGATGTTGCTCTCCCCGTCAGACGCCTGCCGGTCGGCGCCGACGTGCAGCCGGACGGCGGCGTTCATTTTCGCGTCTGGGCCCCGGCGGCGCGAACGGTTGCGGTTGAATGCGAGGGCGCGGCACCCTTGGTTCTGTCACCCGAACCGGACGGGTATTTTTCGGGCTTGGCGGAAGCTGCAAGCGCCGGGACCCGCTACCGGTTCCGGCTGGATCAGCGCGAGCCGGCGCTGCCCGACCCTGCGTCACGGTTTCAGCCTGACGGGCCGCATGGCCCCTCCGAAGTGATCGACCCGACACATTTCGCATGGAACGATCGCGACTGGCGGGGCCTGTCGCCAAGCCACCTGGTGATCTACGAAATGCACGCGGGCACCTTTACTGCGGAAGGCAGCTGGGTGGCGGCGATGGCGCACCTACCCAAGCTGGCCGAGCTCGGAATCACCTGCATCGAAATGATGCCCGTTGCCGATTTTCCCGGGAAATTCGGCTGGGGATACGACGGCGTCGATTTGTTTGCGCCGACGCGGCTTTACGGCTCGCCCGACGATCTGCGCCGCTTAGTTGACTGCGCCCATACTCTTGGGCTCGCGGTCATTCTCGATGTCGTCTACAACCATTTCGGGCCTGATGGGAATTATCTGCACGCGTATTCGCGATCTTATTTCAACCGACATCATCAAACCGAATGGGGCGAGGCTATCAATTTCGATGGCCCAGAGAGTGGCCCCGTGCGGGAATTCTTTACCGCCAACGCCGGATACTGGATCGACGAATACCATTTTGACGGGCTGAGGCTCGATGCCACCCATCGTATCTACGACGCTTCCGGCGACCATATTCTCGCGGCGATTCAGCGGCGGGTGCGCGCAGCGGCCGGGGGACGCCGTACCTTTATCGCTGCGGAAAGCGATGCCCGGGTAGCGCGGCTCGCGCGCTCCCCTGAAGCTGGCGGTTACGGCCTTGACGGATTGTGGAACGATGACTTCCACCATGCGGCGCGGGTGGCGCTGACCGGACGGCGAGAGTTCTACTATCGTAATTTCACCGGGCGCGCCGGCGAGTTCGTCGCCTTGACCAAGCAGGGCTATCTGTTCCAGCGGCAGGACAGAAGCGGTCGCGGCTCGCCAGCCCTCGATTTGCCCGCTTCGTCATTTGTAATTTATCTCGAGAATCACGATCAGATTGCTCATTCGGGCGCCGGCTCGCGCGGTCATCGATTGGCGAACCCGGGATGCTGGCGCGCGATGACGGCGTACCTGTTACTGTCGCCGGGCATACCGCTGCTGTTTCAGGGCCAAGAGTTCCTCGCCTCCGGTCCATTTCTCTACTTTGCCGATCACGAGGGCGAGTTGGCGGCGTCGGTAAAAAAAGGGCGTGCGGCGTATCTCGCCAATTTTCCCAGTCTGGCTTCGCCCGAGATGCAGGCGCGGCTCCATGATCCGGGAAATCCGGACACCTTCCGGCGCTGCATACTTGATCATGACGAGCGGTCGCGTAACCCGTCGGCCCTGTCGCTGCACAGAGATCTGATCGACTTGCGTCGCGAGATGTTTAGGGGCGGCGATCGCCGAATTGATGGTGCGACATTGGGTGACGACGCCTGGGTGTTGCGCTATTTCGCGAGTGACCGAGATGATGACTCGCTGCTTATCGTCAACCTCGGGATCGACGAGCGATACGAGGCGATTTTCGAGCCGCTCCTTGCGCCAGGTGAAGCGAGGTCTTGGCGCCTCAAATGGTCCAGCGAGCATCCCGACTACGGCGGCGCCGGGATCGCCGAACCAATCATCGACGGCTCTTGGAGCCTCCCCGGACGCGCGGCCATCGTGCTGCAATCTCGCGAGATTTAACGCCCGTCGCGGAAATCAGGCACGGCCCCATTATTGGGCTCATGGAAAGCCGGCGGCGACGAGGCTGGGGCTCAAGCGCCGCCCACCGATGGTTTCTTGCGAACGTCGGCGGCTTGCCTTCGCCGCCGCGCCGCGCCACTTTTCGGTGGGCAATGGCTGGAGCTTCCAAGCAAATGAAAATCCCGTCGGTTTCGCCGAGCTGGGCCGCGCTCGCCGGGGCGCTGCTCTATGCCGTGGTCGGAATGCCGCTGGCTGCCGCGCAAACCGCCCCACCGGGCAACAAATACAACGACGAGCTCCTAAAGCTGTCGCCGCAAGAGCAGGCAACGAAACTCGCCGCTCATCTGGGCTTATGGTGTATCGGCACCAGGCCATTCCCGATGGGCGTGACCAAAGACGGCCCGGCGAAGGGATACGCCTATTGGAGTATCGAGTGCGCCGGGGGGCAGAGCTACATGATCCAGATCGCGCCTGACGGCAGGGGCGCCGCCGTCGATTGCAAGACGCTCAAGGAGAATGGCGAAGGCCGCGAATGCTACAAGGCGTTCTAGTGGTGGTGCCAACCCCCATGCCAGCCACCGCCCCAGCCGCCACGCCAGCCACCGCCCCAGCCGCCACGCCAACCGCCGCCCCAACCCCAGCCCCAGCCGAGTGACACTCCGATCGGATAATACGGGGTTGCGTAGCCGTAGTAGGCATAAGGATCGGTGTAAGCGGGGTAGGGGTATGCATAGTAGGGGTAGACCGGATAGGCGGGAGCCGGATAGGGCTGAGGCACCCCGGCGACAGGCGCGGGCTGGACCGGCGCCGGATAGGTCTGCGGTACCGTGGTGATTGACGCGGGCTGGACCGGCATCGGTTGAACGGGGGCGGGTTGCGCCTGCGTCGTCAGCCGGTTGAGTTCCTGACGATTTAGATCCTCGGATGTCTGCGCCCAAGCCGGCACCGCAATGGCTAGGGTGGCGATCAGCGCGGACCCCGTTACCAGATGTTTCATCGTGAACTCCCAATGTCGAGTGACTCGACGCTTCTTAGATGGGCGCTCCTCGCCACCGTGGCAGTCCCCGCCGCATGAATGCCCAGCATGGCTGCCACCACGGTCC
Source organism: Allostellaceae bacterium (assembly GCA_035935235.1). Taxonomy (GTDB): domain Bacteria; phylum Pseudomonadota; class Alphaproteobacteria; order ATCC43930; family CGMCC-115725; genus DATARH01. Next base: position 2,612 of record DASYXG010000265.1, on the reverse strand, counting down.
CGTTATGGATGCGCTGTTTCGAAACGCGGTAGGAACGCGCGGGCATCGTAGGCGACTTGAACAACAGGCAGAATATTACCGCTGAAACAGAATGTGACAGAAGTTTCAAAAAAATGACACGATTGCTAGATAGCAACTAATGATCGGCCCAAGCGGGGCAAGGGGAAATCACGGCTTGTCATGATTGTCTACTGATATCTTAAAATTCTCCAGCCGAGTCGCCATTCTCGCGACTTTGTGCAGCTGAAATCTATCGACGATTAAACGCACCGGTCATCTGACCGTTGCACTGCTGCGTGCTGACTCTTTCGTCAACAACCAAGGGGGTGGGTGCATGACCGCACCGGCGTTGATCGCGTTATTGGTCGGAGTGGGATTTTCACAGCCGCAGGCGGAAGCCATCACAAACTATTCATCGAGCCAGGCGGGCCAACAACTCGACCCCTGCGCCACATCGTGGATGGGTGACGGGTTGTTCGGGCTGACCCAGCAATTACGCCGCGACCTGCACCGCGAGGCCGGGACCACTGGCTGCGTTCCCGCTGCAGCGCAGGTCAGTTTCATCGCGCACGCTTGGCCGGAACATTACCCGAATTGCGCAACGCGCTTCGCTCGCGGCGATCTGCGCGCCTTCGCGCGCTGTTTCGGGCTCGGCGAAGGGGATTAAAACATTCGGTCCGTGGCCAATTTGGCGCCGTCCGCCATTGCCCGGAATTTGGCCCAGACCACGTCTTCGGGCACCCGGCCCATGCCGGCCGAGGTATCGAAGCCGCAATCGGTCGCCGCCATGACGCGCTTGGGATCGCCGACCGCTTGGGCCACGCGCTCTAGTCGGTCGGCGACGACCTCGGGATGCTCGACGAAATTGGTCAGATCGTCGATCACGCCGGCGGCGATGATCTGATCGTCAGCGAGCTTGTGTTTCGCCAGCACCTTGTATTCGTGCTGGTGACGCGGGTTGGCAAAGGGCAGCACGTAGCCGCCGACATTGGCCTTGAGCAGGATCGGCAGGATGTCTTCCAAGGGCACGTCGCGGTCGTGCGGCCCTTCGTAATTGCCCCAGCAGACATGCAGCCGCACCCGGTCGCGCGGGATTTTGGCGATGGCGGTGTTGATCGCCGCGATCACGCGCTCGACAAAGCCAAGGAAATCGCCGAGCGGGCGCTCGTTGAACGAGAGATGCCGTTCCAGCGCGAGGTCGGGGCAATCGAGCTGCAACAGGAAGCCGTTGCCGACGATCGCCTCGTATTCGATCTTGAGCGCCGCCGCGACCGCGGCGAGGTAAGCGTCCTCGCTGTCGTAATACTCGTTCTTCATTGCGCCGACGATGATCCCAGGTGAGGGCGCGGTGAGGAACGGCTCGACAAAACCCTTTGCTTTGCGGTCGAGCGCGGCGCGGAAATCCCAGCATTCCTCCTGGACCGCATTGGGGTCGATATAGCTGATCGGCCCAATCGTCTTCGGCGGGTCCATGTTCGACACCGCCTCGCGCGCCGCCAGCATCTGCCGCATCTCGGCCTTCAACAGCGGGTAGCGCTCGACATCGCCGCGCGGCCAGCGCGTCCAGCTTGAGCCGAACCCGGTCATCCGGCGGCGGACGTAGAGAAAAAACGCCTCGCGCTGCTGCTCGCCGTTGTTGCCGATATCGACGCCGGCGGCGATTTGCTTGTCGATGATCTGATCGAGCGCCGCCTTGCCGAGCCGGTCGAGCTCCTGCTCGTCGATCGTCTCGCCGCGGGTGCGGCGGACGTAAAGGCGGGTCAATTCCGGCGGGCGCGGCAGGCTCCCGGTATGGGTGGTCAGGATGCGCTCGGTGCTCCATTGCATGGCGGCGTGCTCCCCGCTGGATTAGGCTTTACCCAATTGAAGGGGATCGTGGCATTGCGGGCAAGGCGACGCAATCGAGGATCCGGGCGAGAGGGATCGGGACGCGCCACGGGTGCGGGGCGCTCGTCGACTCCCGGCGAGCGCTGGCTCTATGGACGCCACCCGGTCGAAGCGGCGCTTGCCAATCCCGCACGCCGCTGGCGCCGTCTGATGGTACTACCGGCGCAGGAAGACGAGGCGCTCGAGCTGGCGGCGGCGGCGCGGGCGGAGCGGCGCGGCGACGGCGACGCGATCCGTGTCCTCGACCGCAACGGGTTTGCCGCGCTGCTCGGCCAGGATGCGGTGCATCAGGGCCTGGCGCTGGAAGTCGAGCCGCTCGAGGCGGCCGATCTCGACGATGTGCTGCGTGCGGTTCATGGCGCGGCGCGCGCGGTGATCGTCGTGCTTGACCAGGTCAGCGACCCGCAAAATGTCGGCGCGGTGCTGAGGGCGGCGGCGGCGTTCGGTGCGTGCGGGGTGATCGTCGCCGCGCATGGCGCGCCGCCGGCAAGCGGTGCGCTCGCCAAGGCCGGGTCGGGCGCGCTCGAACTTGTGCCGCTGATCGAGGAGGTCAACCTTACCCGCGCGCTCGACCGGCTCAAGGAGGCGGGGTTCTGGTGCTGCGGGCTCGACGAGCATGCGCCGCAGCTACTCGGCGAGCTCGATCTCGGACCGCTGGTGGCGCTGGTGCTGGGAGCCGAGGGCAGCGGCCTTCGGCGGCTCGTGCGCGAGCACTGCGATCACCT
>DASYXG010000264.1:0-3280 GCA_035935235.1 Allostellaceae bacterium | reverse complement strand
GCGCTGCACTCCCCGTCGCTTTCTTCCAGAAGCGGCGGGTAGGCGAAAATGATCACGGCCGCCGAGACGGCGAGGACGACGAGCAGGAAGCGGATCAGGGCCAAACGTCCCATCCTGGAAGCGGTGCACGCAGCAATTTGCGCGAGCGTCCAAAGTCTAGCTTGATAGCCGTAACACGACGTTAATCATACGCTTCAGTCACTTATGCTGCATCGCAACATCGGCCCTTGACGCATTGTAAGTGAGTGCTTACTTAGCCGCGTCATGGCCATCGGCCGATTAGATAGCGACGAGCGCCGCAAGGCGATCGTCGAAGCTGCGGTGCCGCTTTTCGCGCGCAACGGCTTTGCCGGCACGACGACGCGCGAGCTTGCCGCCGCGGCCGGCGTCTCCGAGGCCCTGCTGTTCCGGCATTTTCCCAGCAAGCAATCGCTCTGGCGGGAGATCCTGGCGCTCGGTTGCGAAGGCGACCCGGCGCTCGAAAAATTGGCGATGCTGCCGGCATCGACGGAGACCCTGGTTTGCATCGTACGCTTCATGGTACGGCGCTTTGTCCTCGGCGAGGAGGCCGACCGGCGCGAACTCGATTTGCGCATGCGGCTGATGCTCCACAGCATTCTCGAGGACGGCGGCTATGCGCGCGAGTTGTTCGCCGCGGTAGCGCCGCGCGTCGTGCCACTGTTCACCGCGTCGCTAAAGGCGGCGGAGAAAGCGGGCGATCTTACGTCGCTGCCGGCGGACGGAGCCAACCGCTTCTGGTTTGCCCATCATGTCGCGGCGATGATGGCCTTCGCATTTTTGCCACAAGACGGGTTCATCCCGTACCACGGCTCGCTCGACCAGCTTGTCGAGGAGGCCTCCGACTTCATCCTGCGGGGCATCGGCATGACCGAAGCGGCGATCGACGGCTCTCATGCCATGCCCCCTTCGCAAATGGCGGCTGACTAAAAGCGGAAGCGCAAGATGGACGGCGAAATCACCCCGGTTACGGCGCCAGAGCTTACCCCCATGGCGAAGGCGCACCACCCGCCACCCCGCGCCAAGCGAGTGCGATGGTTTATCGGCGTCGGGCTGCTGCTCGCGCTCGTGCTCGGCATCGGTTACGGCTTCAACGCCTTTCGCAACCACATGATCGCCAACGTCTTCGCCACCATGAAGCCGCCGCCGGCGCAGATCAGCGCGGTCGCGGCGACCAGCGAAGAAGTGCCGCATTTCGGGACCGGAATCGGGTCACTCGCGGCGGTGCATCAGGTCACGATCACTCCGGAGGTCGGCGGCAGGATCACCGAGATCGATTTCGACTCCGGCGCCAAGGTCAACGCCGGCGACAAGATCGTGCAGATCAACGACGCCCCCGACCAGGGCGACCTCGCCAATTACCAGGCGCAGATGCGCTGGGCCCAGGTCTCTCTGACGCGCGCGCAGGCCCTGGCGGCCCGGCAGTATGGGCCGGTGGAGACGGTGGATCAGTGGCAGAGCCAGCTTGACGAGGCCAAAGCGCAGATCGACAAGACCCAGGCGATCATCGCGCAGAAAAACGTCCGTGCGCCGTTCGCCGGCCGGCTCGGGGTGCGGCAAGTCGATCTCGGTCAGTACCTGAACCCCGGCGCGCCGATTGTGACGCTGACCGACCTGTCGACGCTCTACGTCAATTTTACCCTGCCGACGCAACTCGCGCCGCAAATCGCGGTCGGGCAAAAGGTCGACGTCACCGCCGATGCGTTTCCCGGTCGCAAGTTCACCGCGGCCGTGACCTCGATCGAGCCGCAAATCTCGGCCAGCACTCGCACGATCACCGTGCAGGCGACGATGCCCAACCCAGACGAAGCGCTGCTGCCGGGCATGTTCGTCAACGCGTCTGTGGTGTTGCCCGCCGAGGCGCAGCAGGTCGTGCTGCCCGAGACCGCCGTCGACTACACGCTCTACGGCGACAGCGTCTATGTGATCCGCGCCGACGGCACCGACGCCAACGGCAAGCCGGTGCTGAAGGCGTTCCGCACCCCGGTCAAGACCGGGCTCCGCTGGGACAACAAGGTGGCGATCCTCGACGGGCTAAAGCCTGGCGACCAGGTGGTCGCCGCCGGCCAGATCAAGGTGCAGGACGGTATGGCGGTCGCCGTCACCGGCAGCCCACCGCCGCAAGCGCCGGCACAGCCGACGCCGCAATAGGGGCGCCGGCACGATGCGTTTCACCGACCTCTTCATCCGCCGTCCGGTGCTGTCGCTGGTCGTCAGCCTGCTGATCCTGTTGATCGGGGCGCGGGCGATGTACGGGTTGCAGATCCGGCAATACCCGAAGCTGTCGAATACGACGATCACGGTGACGACGGTCTATCCCGGCGCTTCGCCAGACCTGATCGAAGGCTTCATCACCACCCCGATCGAGCAGGCGGTCGCCACCGCCGAGGGCATCGACTACCTGACCTCGAACTCGGTTCAGGGCACCAGCACGATCACCGCGTACATCAAGCTCAATTACGACCCAAGCAAAGCGCTGACCGATGTCATCGCCAAGGTCCAGCAGGTCAAATACCTGATGCCGACCGCGGCGCAAGACCCGATCATTATCAAGGCGACGGGCCAAACGACCGCGGTGATGTATATCGGGTTCGCCAGCCCGACGCTGCAATCGGCGGGGATATCGGACTATCTGACTCGCGTCGTGCAGCCGTTGATGGCCACGGTGGACGGCGTCGCCTCGGCCGACATCCTCGGCGGGCAAACCTTCGCGATGCGGCTGTGGCTCGATCCTTACCGCATGGCCGCGCGCAACATCACCGCCGAGGATGTGTCGGCGGCGATCCAGGCCAATAATTTTCAATCGGCGCCGGGTCAGGCCAAGGGCGCCTTTACCGTCACCAATGTCGATGCCCGCACCGGGCTCACCGATGTCGAGCAATTCAAGCGCATGGTGGTCAAATCCGCCGGCGGCGCGGTGGTGCGGATGGAGGACATCGCAGACGTTGAGCTCGCCGCGCAGAGCTGGAATTCGAGCGTCGCGATGAACGGCCAGCACGCCGTCTTCATCGCTGTTCAGGCGACGCCGGACGGCAACCCGCTTTCGCTGGTTGCCGGCGTGCGCAAGCTGCTGCCCGAGATCCAGCGCACCCTGCCGCCTTCGGTCAAGATGGAGGTCGCTTACGATTCGACCAAGTTCATCCAGGCCTCGATCAACGAGGTCAAATGGAGCCTTGGGCAGGCGGTCGTCATCGTCGTCGTCGTGATTTTCCTGTTTCTCGGCAACGTTCGCTCGGTGCTGATCCCGGTGGTGACGATCCCG
>DASYXG010000263.1:0-1972 GCA_035935235.1 Allostellaceae bacterium | reverse complement strand
GGGTAGCATCACAGATGGCGCAGCTCGCCGCGGCCGGGCTGACCGGGATCGCGGTTTCATTCGTCAACTATCTCGATGAGCTGCCCCATTTCTGTGGTGAAGTATTGCCGCGCCTCGCCCGCTTGGGTTTGCGGCAAAACGCTTGAGCCGTCCTGTCGCGATGAGTCGAGCCAGGGTAAGAGCACACCGAACAATGGCCTCTCTGGAGCGAACGCATTTCCTGATCATCGGCGCAGGCGCCGCGGGTCTCATGACCGGGCGCGAGCTTGCCCGGGCGGGCAAGAGGGTGACGATCCTGGAGGCGCGAGATCGGTGCGGCGGACGCATCTACAAGCTGCCGGCCGAGGAATTCGGCTATCCGGCGGAGGGTGGCCCGGAGTTTGTCCACGGCGCTGCGCCGGTGACGCGCGCCTTGCTGCGCGAGGCGCAACTCGCGCTCTTGCCCCGCGGCGGCACGCGGTGGAGTACCCGCACCGGTGCATTATTGCCGGCCGAGGACTCGTTGCCTCACGCGGGCCGGTTTTATCAGGCCCTGAGCGAGGTAAAGGCCGACCTGCCGATTGCCGAATTCCTCGAGACACATTTTGCCGATCGCCGATACGACGAGCTGCGACGATCGATTACGCGGACGGTCGAGGGATACGACGCGGCCGACCCGCGCCGCGCCAGCACGCTTGCGCTGCGCGAGGAGTGGATGGCGCGGGACGACGGTGAGCATGGGCGGATCGCGAAAGGCTACGGCGCGCTCATCGATTATCTCGCCGCCGAATGCCGCAAGCACGGGGCCGCAATCCAACTCGGCGCCGCCGTGGCGGCGATCGACGAGAGCGGCGGTCGGATCGCCGCAGGCTGTCACACCGGCGCTGCGTTCGAGGCCGACGCCGCGATCCTGACGGTGCCGCTGCCACTCCTGTCCGAAATCGCGTTACCGGCCGCGATGCGCGAGCGGGTGAGCGCCGCTGGCGACATCGGGTTCGGCAACGTCGTCAAAATCCTGTTTCGCTTCGCGACGAAATGGTGGGCCGAAATCGGCGGGCGAGATCTGACGGACATGTCGTTCTTGATGTCCGACGCGAGGGTCCCGACCTGGTGGACACAGCATCCGGCGGAATATCCGGTGCTGACCGGCTGGTTCGCAGGACCAAAAGCCGACAGGGTGTCATCCCTGACCGAGACCGAGCTCATCGACATGGGACTTGCCTCACTTGCCGAGATTTTCGATCTGCCGCTAGACCGCATCCGCCGGGATCTGGTCGCATCGCGAGCGATCAACTGGGGCAACGATCCGTTCGCGCGCGGCGCCTATTCCTATGCCACCCCGAAAACACGGGCGGCGCAGGCGGTGCTGAGAAAATCGGATGGCGGCGCGATCTTCTTTTCCGGCGAAGCGCTCTATGACGGCCCGGATATGGGTACGGTCGAGGCAGCATTGGCCAGCGGACGCGAAACAGCACAGACGATCTTGGCAGGATCCACACCGCCGCCATCCTGAACCTTCACCCGCAGGTGACTCAGCCAATTCACCGATCAGCTATTGTGAAATCGTCGCGCTCTGCGAGGGATGGTAGGCCCGGCAGAAGTGAGGCAGCCCCATCAAATCAACTAGATGGGTTGGCAAATCCGGTTATCGGGCCACGTTGATCTCAAAAGGCTTTCTAGCGCGTTGGCAAACTGCCTACCGCTTCTCCTGCAGCACCACACTGCGCACCGAAGCTTGAATGGCAGCCGCCGCCCCGGGCTGTCCGAACCTCACGCGCGTTCAGAGCGGCGGCAATATCTCGCAGGGTCGTTATTGCCGCCGTGCGGATCTCCCGCACCATCGGCAGGGATATCTGCATCAGGTCGATTTCACCTCGTACCGACCTCCGTGCGAGCGATACGACGGTCTGAATAAGGGGCAACAGCCAACCTTCTCTGGCTGCCTGTTCGATGACGCCTTTGCGCCGCCGATAGCGGCCGTCTATCGGGGCTG
>DASYXG010000262.1:0-51916 GCA_035935235.1 Allostellaceae bacterium | reverse complement strand
GCGGCGCGCGGCCCAGGGAGCGCGTCGCTGACCATCAGCGCGGTGCGCGCGGTGGGAAACCGCTCGGCGACCTCTTCGCTCAGGCGTTCGACTCCCGGCCCGCACGGCACCAGCGTGCCAGCCGCGAGGCATTCCGGACAGAACGGCGGCACCGGCACCGAATAGCCGCAGTGATGGCATTGCAGCCGCCCGGTAAAGCGGTGCTCGACCAGCCAGGCGGTGCAGCTCGGGCATTGGAAGCGATGGCCGCAGGCGCGGCACAAAGTGAGCGGCGCGTAGCCGCGGCGATTGAGAAACAGCAGCGCTTGCTCGCCCTCGGCCAGGGTTTCCTCCAGCGCCTTGACCAGTGGAGGCGACAGGAAGCGGCCGGATGTCAGCTTCTCCTTGCGCATGTCGATGAGGGCGATCGACGGCAGGCTCGCCATGCCGTGCCGCTCGGGCAGATGCACCCGCTCGTAGCGGCCGCGCGAGACGTTGATCACGGTTTCGAGCGACGGGGTCGCCGACACCAGCACGATGGGGATCTGCGCGAGCGAGGCGCGCAGCACCGCCATATCGCGCGCCTGGTAGCAGACGCCGTCCTCCTGCTTGTAGGAAAGGTCGTGCTCCTCGTCGACAACGACCAACCCCAATTCGGGAAACGGCAGGAACAGCGCCGAACGCGCTCCGACCACGACCCGCGCCCGGCCGGCCGCCACCGCGCGCCAGGCGTCGCGCCGCTGGCTCTGGCCGATATCGGAGTGCCATTCGACCGGACTGGCGCCGAACCTTCGGCGGAAGCGCTCGAGCCATTGCGCCGACAGCGCGATCTCGGGCAGCAGCACCAGCACCTGCGTGCCACGGGCGAGCGCCGCCGCGATCGCGGCGAAATAAGTCTCGGTCTTGCCCGAACCGGTGACCCCATCGAGCACGGTGACGTGGAACCCGCCGCTCTCGACCCGTGCGACGAGTTTCTTGGCCGCGTTTCCCTGTGCGGTCGAGAGTTTCAGGCCGGGCGCCCGCCAATCGGGCTGCTCGATGTGCGGCGGCACCGCCGCCGCCAGATGCTCGGCGGCGAGCCCGGCGGCGATCACACCGCGCACGACGCCAGCGCCCACCCCGGCTTCGCGCGCCGTCTCGGCGATCGTCGCGGCGGGCCCGTCGCGCAGAACCTCCAATGCCCGGCGGCGGCCGGGTGTCAGCCGCTTCGGCGGCGGCGATTCGGCCAGAACCGCCAACCCCGCTTCGGTGATGGCGCAGACGCGGCGCGGGGTGAGCGGCAGCAGCGCCGCCTCGCTACGCATCGCCATGCTCAGCACCATGCCCGGCGGCGCCAGCGTGTAGGCGGCGACCCGCTCGATGAAGCGGCGCAGTTCCGGCGGCAGCGGGGGCGCCGACAACAATTCGGCGATCGGTTTCAGCCGCGCGTCCGGAACATCCTCGCCGGCTCCTTCCCAGACCACGCCGATCAGCTCGCGGGAACCCAGGGTCACGCGCACGAATCGTCCGGGCTCAGGGGGCGCTTCACCATCAGGGCCGCGGTAGTCGAGCGCCGCGGGCAGGGGCAGCGGCAGCAAGACCCGCACCCGGTCGCGCACTTGTGCTGGCGCCGCTTCGAGGGCGCCGCAGTTGGCAGGGCAATCGGCCATCGGCTACACTCGCGCGCGGGTCGGCGAGCCGCAAGAGGAGCGATCGAGCGCCGCCATAAGGGGATCAGTCGGGTGCCGAATGGTTGACCGTCCTCGCGACCAGACTAAAGCCGCTCGCGCCTCCTCGGACGAGGTCGGCGAGATCGGCAGCCGCGAGGTGATGGCCTATCTGCGCCGGCATCCCGAGTTTCTCGACGAGCATCCCGAAGCGCTGCGCTTGCTGCGCCCGCGCAGCCGCGAGGTCGGCGACGGCGTCGTCGATTTTCAGCGCTTTCTCTATGACCGTCAGCGCCAGGAAGTGGCGCGGCTCAATGCCGAATACCGCAATCTGCTCACGGTATGCCGGGGCAACCTCGCGAGCCAGGCGCGGGTGCACAAGGCGGCGTTGGCGATCCTCGCGGCGCCGAGTTTCGGCCAACTCCTGCAGATCGTCACCACCGATCTCGCCGTCGTGCTCGATGTCGATGTCGTGACCATGGCGATCGAGAATGTCGCCGGCATCACCCCCCGCTTTCCGGTACAGGGAATCCATCTGTTGAAAGCCGGCACGGTCGAGGAGCTGCTCGGCGAGGAGCGCGTGGTGATCTACGACGCCGATGTGACCGGCGACCCGGCGCTGTTCGGCGGCGCGGCCGGGCTGGTGCGCTCGCAAGCATTATTGCGGCTGCGCTTCGGGCGCGAGTCGCCAACCGGGCTTTTATGCATCGGGACGCGCAAGCCCGGCCGCTTTCATCCCGGGCTCGGCACCGAGCTTTTGGGTTTCCTCGGCCGCATCGTCGGCATCGCGGTCGGCCTCTGGCTCAATCCGGTGCGGTGACCGCGCCGCAAACGGCTCCCCCCAAGCCCTTCCCCACCCTCCCAGAGCCGCTCCCGCTGGCCCGCTTCCAGGTCGCGGAGGATTTGCGCGCCGCGATCGGCGATTGGCTCGATTGGCTTGCCGCCGAGCGCCGCGCCTCGGCGCATACGATCGCCGCTTATGGCCGCGACCTCGCGGCGTTCTTCGATTTTCTCGGCGCTCATCGCGGTGAGGTGCCGAGCCTCGCCGGCATGTCGAGCCTTTCCCCGGCCGATTTCCGCGCCTACATGGCGCATCGCGCGATGGATGGCCGCGAGCGGACCACGATCGCCCGCGGCCTCTCGGTCCTGCGCGGCTTTGCCCGCTTCCTCGAACGGCGCAAATTGGCGTCGGCGCCGGGGCTGGCCGTCTTGCGTGCGCCGAAACTCCCGGCGAACGTCCCGAAGCCGCTCACCGTCGACGACGCCGGCGCCGCAATCGAGGCGGCGGGCGATCTATCGCTCAGCGTCTGGCAGCAGAAGCGCGACATCGCCATCCTGACCTTGCTTTATGGCTGCGGTCTGCGGATTTCCGAGGCGCTTGGCCTGACCCTCGGCGAGGCGCCGCGCGGCGAAGTCCTCGTCGTCACCGGCAAGGGCCGCAAGCAGCGCCACGTGCCCGTGCTCGCGGCCGTGCGCGACGCGATCGCCGATTATCTCGCCGCCTGCCCCTATCCGCTCACCAAGAATGGTCCGCTCTTTGTCGGCGCGCGGGGCGGAGCGCTCAACCCCCGCCTGGTGCAGCGGCAGATGCAGACCCTGCGCGGCATGCTCGGCCTCCCCGACACCGCGACACCGCATGCGCTGCGGCACAGTTTTGCAACGCATTTGCTGGGCGGCGGCGGCGATCTGCGCGCCATCCAGGAGCTGCTCGGTCACGCCAGCCTGTCGACGACGCAGCGTTACACCAGGGTCGAGCCCGAGCACCTGCTGGCGATTTACGACGCCGCCCACCCCAGGGCGCGGAGCTAGCCCAGCACTGCCTTCGCGGTCGAACCGATCGCGGCGGGCGACTCGGCAACGGTGATACCGGCACTCTTCAGCGCCTCGATCTTATCGGCGGCGCTGCCCTTGCCTCCGGCAATGATCGCGCCGGCATGGCCCATCCGCCGACCCGGCGGCGCCGCGGTGCCGGCGATGAACCCGATAACCGGTTTCTTGCGCTTGGCCGACTTGATCAGCGCCGCCGCGTCTTCCTCGCCGCGACCGCCGATCTCGCCGATCATCACAATGCCGTCGGTTTCCTTGTCGGCGAGGAACATCTCGATGACATCGGTGAAGTCGAGCCCGTGCACCGGGTCGCCGCCAATGCCGACGCAGCTCGATTGACCTAGGCCAGCAGCCGTCGTTTGCGCCACCGCCTCATAGGTCAAGGTGCCGGAGCGCGAGACGATGCCAACCCGGCCGCGCCGATGAATATGTCCCGGCATGATCCCGATCTTGCATTCGTCGGGGGTGATGACGCCGGGGCAATTCGGGCCGATCAGCCGCGTCTTCGCGCCTGATAGCGCGCGCTTGACCCGTACCATGTCCTGCACCGGGATGCCGTCGGTGATGCAGACGACGAGCGGGATTTCCGCGTCGATCGCCTCGAGGATGGCATCGGCCGCGGCCGGCGGCGGGACATAGATGACGCTGGCGCTGCAGCCGGTCGCGGCGACGGCCTCGTGCACCGTGTCCCATACCGGCAGATCGAGATGGCGCGTACCGCCCTTCCCGGGCGTCACCCCACCGACCATCTTGGTGCCGTAGGCGATCGCCTGCTCGGAATGGAACGTGCCCTGCGCGCCGGTGAACCCCTGGCAGATGACCGTGGTCGAGGCGTCGACGATGATCGCCATCAGCTCATGCCCCCGGGGCCTCGGCGATCGACTTGACCACCTTCTGCGCCGCGTCGGCGAAATCGTCGGCGGTGATGATCGGCAGCCCCGATTGGCTCAGTATCTTGCGGCCCAGTTCGACATTGGTGCCTTCGAGCCGAACCACTAGCGGCACATGCAGGTTGACCTCGCGCGCGGCGGCGACCACCCCTTCCGCGATCACGTCGCAACGCGCGATGCCGCCGAAGATATTGACGAGGATCGCTTCCACATTGGGGTCGGAGAGAATCAGCTTGAACGCGGCGGTAACCCGCTCGCGCGTCGCGCCGCCGCCGACATCGAGGAAATTGGCCGGGCTGCCGCCATAGAGCTTGATGATGTCCATGGTCGCCATGGCGAGACCGGCGCCGTTGACCATGCAGCCGATATTGCCGTCGAGCTTGACGTAGCTCAGCGAATGCTTGGCGCCCTCACGCTCGATCGGATCTTCCTCGTCCTCGTCCCGCAGCGCCTCGATCTCGGGGTGGCGGAAGAGCGCGTTGTCGTCGAACCCCATCTTGGCGTCGAGCGCGACGAGGCTGCCCGAGCCGGTGACAACCAGCGGGTTGATCTCGGCAAGCGAGGCGTCGAGCTCGGCAAAGGCGCGATAGAGCCCGTCCACCAACACGGTCATTGACTTGACTTCGGCGCCGCCAAGCCCGAGCTCGAAGGCGAGGCGCCGAGAATGGAACGGCTCGATCCCGGTCGCGGGATCGATCGCCATGTTCAAGATCTTGTCTGGCGCGCGCGCGGCCAACTCCTCGATCTCGACGCCGCCCTCCGCCGCCGCGATCAGGGTGATGCGCCCGCTGGTGCGGTCGACCGACAGCGCCAGATACAGCTCGCGAGCGATATCCGAAGCCGCCTCGACATAGACACGCTTGACGTCTCGCCCTTGCGGCCCGGTCTGGTGGGTGACAAGGCGCTTGCCAAGCATCGCCCCGGCTGCCGCACCGGCCTCCTCGGGCGATTTGACGAGCTTGACGCCCCCGGCCTTGCCGCGACCGCCGGCGTGGATTTGCGCCTTGACCGCCCAGAGCTGACCGCCGAGCCGCTTCGCCACCGTTTCGGCCTCGGCCGCGGTATAGGCGACGCCGCCGGGCTGAACCGGCACACCGAATTTCGCCAGCAGTTCCTTTGCCTGGTACTCGTGGATGTTCATCGCCCGAACGGGAGTTAGCTGCGCTAAGCTTGCAGCTTCTTTGCCACATCGATGAGTTCGCGCACCGCGCCGCAGGATTTGTCGAAGGCGGCCTTCTCGGCCGGATCGAGGCTGATCTCGACAATCTTCTCGACGCCGCCAGCGCCGATCACCACCGGCACGCCGACATAGAGGTCGTTGACCCCGTATTGGCCATTGAGCTGCGCCGCGCAGGGCAGCACCCGCTTCTTGTCGAGCAGATAGGCCTCGGCCATCGAGATCGCCGCGCTCGCCGGCGCGTAGAAGGCCGAGCCGGTCTTGAGGAGATTGACGATCTCGGCGCCGCCGTCGCGGGTGCGCTGGACGATCTGGTCGATTTTGGCCTGGGTCGTCCAGCCCATCTTGATGATGTCGGGCAGCGGAATGCCGGCGACGGTCGTGTAGCGCACCAGCGGCACCATGGTATCGCCGTGTCCGCCAAGCACGAAGGCAGTCACGTCCTCGACCGAGACGTCCAGCTCCTCGGCGATGAAATAGCGGAAGCGCGCGCTGTCGAGCACCCCGGCCATACCGACCACCCGGTTCGCCGGCAAGCCGCAGGCCTGTTTCATGACCCAGACCATGACGTCGAGCGGGTTGGTGATGGTGATGACGAACGCGCCGAGGCAATGCTCCTTGATCGCGGCGCCGACCTGGCCCACGACCTTGGTGTTGATGCCGATGAGGTCGTCCCGGCTCATGCCGGGTTTGCGCGGCACGCCGGCAGTTACGATCACCACATCGGCGCGCTTGATCGCGGAGTAGTCGTTGGCGCCGGTGATGTTGGCGTCGTAACCCTCGATCGACGATCCCTGGACGAGGTCGAGCGCCTTGCCTTGCGGGACACCGTCAACGATGTCGAACAGCACGACATCGCCCAATTCCTTGATCCCCGCCAGCAAAGCCAGCGTACCGCCGATCTGGCCGGCGCCGATCAGCGCGATCTTCCTGCGTGCCATGTCATTCCTCGTGGCTGGATTGCGGCGGGTTTACCGCGATTTCCGGGGCTGGGCAAGGCGGGCGGGCGCAGTCTTAGCCCGGCGTGCGATTGGCGACGTAGTCCTCGCTCTGCATCTCCATCAGCCGCGAAACGGTACGCTGGAATTCGAAGCTGCCGTCGCCCTCGACATAGATTTCGTGCGGCGGCACCTCGGCGGATGCGACGAGAAGCGTGCGGGCTTCGTAGAGCGTATCGATCAGGATGTGAAAGCGCTGCGCCTCGTTGCGCTCGCGCGGGCCGAGCCGCGGGATGCCCTCGACCACGATCGCCGCGAAGCGTTCGGCGAGCGCCAGGTAATCGACCGCGCTCAGCGGCTGGGCGCAGAGTTCGTCGAAGGTGAACCAGGCGACATTGCCGGCGGCGCGCGGCACTTCGAGCGCCCTCGCCATCACGGTCAGGGTCTCATTCTCGACGGGCGCTCCCTCTGTCAGATCGGCGAAGGTTTGCTCGACCGCGCGGTGCGCCGCCGCGTCGAGCGGCTGGAAATAGATCGGCTTGCCGATCATCCGCGCCAGCCGATAGTCGCGGCCACTGTCGAGGGTGGCGACTTCGAGCCGGTGCTCCAAGAGGGCGATGAATGGCAGAAACCGGTCGCGCTGCAGCCCGTTCTCGTAAAGCCGCTGCGGGTGCCGGTTCGAGGTCGCGACGACCACCGTCCCGGCATCGAACAACGCCCGGAACAACCGCTCCAGTATCATCGCGTCGGCGATGTCGTTGACCTGAAACTCGTCGAAGCACAGCAGCTGAGCTTCCTCGGCGAGAGCCGCCGCGACACGCATGATTGGCTGGCGCGACCGAGCGCGACGCTCGTGCTCGATGCGATTATGAACATCGAGCATGAAGGCGTGGAAGTGCACGCGGCGCTTGCGCGCGACCGGCGCCGTAGCGAAGAACAAATCCATCAGCATCGACTTGCCGCGCCCGACCGGTCCCCAGAGATAGATGCCTTTTGGTGCCGCGACGTTGCCGCCGACCAGCCGGCTCAGCCAACCTCGCGGCGCCGGCGCGTAAGTGGCCAACGCGCGATGCAGCGCTTCCAGCCGCTCGATCACGCGCGCCTGCGCCGGGTCGGAACGGATCGCTCCGGCGGCACAACGCTCGCGATAAAGCGCCTGTGGCCCGGAAGCGCGGCCCGGTTCGAGAATCGCCGTATCAGCCGTCATCAAGATGCGAAGCGATTATCCGATGATTACCGCGACATCGCCCTCGGCGATCGCCTCGCCCTCGGCGACGAGGATTTCCACGACCGTTCCGGCGCGCGGAGAGAGCAAAGGGATTTCCATCTTCATCGACTCGAGGATGATCAGCGGGTCCTCCTCCGCGACCTCGTCGCCGACCGCGACCTCGATCTTCCACACCGAGCCGGCAATCTCGCTCTTGACCCGCAACTCGGCCATGTCCCCTCGCTCGCTTTGGGCGGAAGAATTCCGCGGCGGCGGAAATTACTCTAAGGTCCGCACAAATTCACAGCGACACGAATCAGAGGGAGGCGGCCATGCCGGACGGCCAGGACAAGATGCGGCGCAGCACCACTGAAGACGACATCACCGCAGCCGCATTGGCACGCTTCGCGGCAACGCCGGACCCGCGGCTGCGCCGCATCATGCTGGCGCTCATCAAGCACCTGCACGAATTCGTCAAGGAGGTTGAGCTCACCGAGGCCGAGTGGTTTCAGGCGATCGAGATCCTCACCGAAGCCGGCAAGATGTGCAGCGACAAGCGCCAGGAATTCATCCTGTTCTCGGATTCGCTCGGGGTGTCGATGGTGGTCGACCTGATCGGCCACCGGAAACCCGAGGGCGCGACCGAATCGACCGTGTTCGGCCCGTTCCATCGCCTCGGCGCGCCGGAGATGCCGCCCGGCGGCAACATCGCGCATCGCGACACGATCGGCGTGCCGACGCTGGTCAGCGGCCGCGTCCTCGATCTTCAGGGCAAGCCGATCGCCAATGCCGAGCTCGATGTCTGGCAGACTCAATCGAACGGGCTTTACGACGCCCAGGACAGCAACCCGAACGAGCTGCACATGCGCGGCAAGTTCCACAGCGACAGCGACGGACGCTACCTCATTCGCACCGTGCTGCCGGTCAACTATCCGATCCCCTCGGACGGGCCAGTCGGCGCGATGCTCAAGGCGACCGGGCGGCACCCGTGGCGGCCGGCGCATATTCACTTCGTCCTGACCGCCGACGGCTACGACCCGGTCACGACCCATATCTTCGACCGCGCCGACCCCTATCTCGAAAGCGACGCAGTGTTCGCGGTCAAGGATTCGCTGATTTGCGACTTCACCCGCCACGAAACGCCGACCCCGGAAGCGGCGAAGCTCGGCATCACCGGGCCGGTCTACACTACCGAGTTCGACTTCGTGTTGAAGCCCGCCAGCGCCAATGCCCAGGCCGATGTGCACGATGCGCAGCGCCGCTTGGCTGCGCTCGGGGCGCGCTGAAATTAACCACCCGCGGCGGGCCTAAGTCGCGTGCCCGCTGCGGATTCGGCGAAAATTCATCTAAAATTAAGCAAGCCGGCTTAACCATACGGCGAACGGTTGATGGTTGGGGGACTTGATGTCGATCACCGAGGCGGCGGTCGTGTCATTGGACAAGGCACGCGAGGCCAACAGCGAGACCGAACCGCAATTGACCGGGCGCGAGCGCCGTGAGTCCGAGCGGGCCATCGCCTATTGGGAAAAGAAGATCGAGAAACTCGGCCGGAGCGCGACGGTCGCCGCTCTCGACTTGGCCGAGATGAATACCGCCGACTGGTCGCACCGCTTTGTCATCGCGGTCGATCCGGTAGTCGAAAATTCCTCGCTGCTGCTCTATGGCGCCGATTTCGCCAAACTCCTCGAGCTGCCGCCCAAGGGCACCCCGCACGTGCCGATGGTGCGCCAGCTGCCGGCCCATTTGTCGCGTGTATTCATGCAGGGCTGCGGCGACGCGCATAGCCAGCGCTCGCCGGTGCGCATGGAAGGCGAGGCGCCGCGCGAAGATGGGAAGATGGAGCTTTATCGCGCCGCCTTTATCCCCATCGGGGTCAAGGAGAATTCGCTGACCCATCTCGCCTTCGGCGCATTCAACAGCCGCGTCGTCGACCGGCTCGCCGCTTAAAGCCAACGAAGCGCCGCGGAACCAGCGCGCTGCGTTGTGATATAGAAGGTTCTCTGTTTGTTCTTGGACTCTCCTGGCGACCGCGTATCTGGTCCTCACAACGCCCAGAAGTCTCTCATATGGGTCGGCAGCGATGCCGCCCGTATTTGGAGCCGGGCGAGGGAGTAGCCGCCCGTTAATTTTCAACAGATTCAGGCGGAGCGCTCCGGTGGAGGCTCGTTGCTTCAGATTTTGCGCGGATGGTTTTGCCGGCTGTTCCGCCGGCGGCGCGGCACTCTAGTCGTACCCGATCAGCCGGCGGCCCTTATTAGCGAGGCCAATAACCCGCGTCGCGTAACTCGCGAACCGCTGATCCTGCGTCTGGCCGCGCACATAGCGGATGTGGATCTGCTGGATGATCACCGCGAGCTTGAACGCGGCGAAGACCTGGTACCAGAGAATATCGCCGACATCGCTGCCGCTGCGCGCCGCGTAGCGGGCGATCGCCTCGGCGCGACTGGGAAAACCGGCGCGCCAGGTCGGCATCGATGCAATCGCGCGCCATGCGGGGTCGTCCCCCGCCTCGACCCAGTAGTTGAGCACATAGCCGAGATCGGCCAGCGGGTCGCCCTGGGTGCACATGTCCCAATCCAGCACCGCGACGATGCGCGCCGGATCGCCGGTGTCGAGCAGGCAATTGTCGAGCCGGTAATCGTTGTGCAGCAGCGCGCCGGCGCGCTCTTGCGGCAACATGCGGCCAAGCCAGGCGAGCACCGGCGCCATCGCGGCGCGCGATTCGGCCTCTTCCGGCCCGCCGAGCGACGCTTCCCAGCGCCGCGTCCACCCGGACAGCTGGCGCTCGAGAAATCCCTCAACCCGGCCGAGGTCGCCGAGCCCGATCTCGCGCGGATCGACGGCATGCAGATCGGCGAGCGCATCGACCAGCGCGAAGCCAATGCGGCGGTTGAGCTCCGGCCGGCCGGCGAATTCGGCGGGGAGGTCGTCACGGATGACGAAGCCGACGCGGCGCTCCTCGATGATAAAGACGGCGCCGACGATGCTTTCGTCCTCGCACAACAGCAGGCTCCGCGGGGCGAGCCGGTAGCGCCGGCTCAGCGCCGACAACACCCGATGCTCGCGGCGCATGTCGTGGGCGCCGGGCGGTATCGGCCCGAGCGGCGGACGGCGCAGCACAAATTCTCGCGGGGAGTTGGATCCCCCAAACCGAAGCAGGTAGGTGAGGTTGGCTTTGCCGCCGTGAAACTGCGCGACCGACAGCCTGCCCTCGGCGCCGGGCAAGTGCGCGCGCAGATAGGGTTCCAGCCGCGTGGTGTCGAGCCGTTCGTCCGGCCGCTCGGCGATCAGCTCAGCGGCGGCGAGCGATTTCCGGGGCATGGTCACTCGAGCGTCCTTCGAGGCTCCCTTCGGTCGCACCTCAGGATGAGGCAATTTATCCGATGGCATCCTCTGGCAATCCTCATCCTGAGGCGGCTCGCGCAGCGGGCCCTCGAAGGACGTAAAGCGCTAATCCAGATTTCACTTCCTCAGCTCAACGCGGGCAACCGCACGCCGGTGAACCTCGTCGGGCCCATCGACGATGCGCATCACCCGCGAGCGCGCCCAGGCGTAAGCGAGGCCGAAATCTTGGCTTACGCCGCCACCGCCATGCGCCTGAATCGCGCGATCGATGACCGCGAGCAGCATCTTGGGCGCAACCACCTTGATCATCGCGATCTCGGCCTGCGCAACCTTGTTGCCGACCGTGTCCATCATATGCGCGGCCTTCAAGGTCAGCAGACGCGCCTGCTCGATCTCCATCCGCGAGTCGGCGATCCATTCGCGGATCACGCCCTGATCGGCGAGCGGCCGGCCGAAGGCAACCCGACTCTTGACCCGCGCGACCATCGCCTCGAGCGAGCGTTCGGCAAGGCCAATCATCCGCATGCAATGATGGATTCGCCCCGGCCCGAGCCGGCCCTGCGCGATCTCGAACCCGCAGCCTTCGCCGAGCAGGATGTTGTCGAACGGCACCCGCACATCCTTGAACTCGACCTCGGCGTGGCCGTGCGGCGCGTCGTCGTACCCGAACACGGTAAGCGCCCGCACAACATTGACCCCCGGCGTGTCGCGCGGCACCAGGATCATCGACTGCTGCTGATGGCGCGGCGCGTTGGGATCGGTCTTGCCCATCAGGATGAGGATTTTGCAGCGCGGGTCCATTGCCCCGCTGGTCCACCATTTGCGCGCGTTGATGACATAGCCCTGGTTGCCGTCGCGCTCGATCCGCGCCTCGATATTGGTCGCGTCCGACGAAGCCACCGCCGGTTCGGTCATCGCAAAAGACGAGCGGATTTCGCCGGCGAGCAGCGGCTTCAGCCACTGCTCCTGCTGCGCCGGCGTCGCGTAGCGCACCAGGGTTTCCATGTTGCCGGTGTCCGGAGCGGAGCAGTTGAACACCTCTGGCGCAATCGGCGAGCGGCCCATGATCTCGCAGAGCGGCGCGTATTCGAGGTTGGTAAGCCCCGCCCCCAGCTCGGATTCAGGCAAGAACAGGTTCCACAACCCCTCGGCCCTTGCCTTTTTCTTCAGCGTCTCCATCACCGGCGGGATTTGCCAGCGCGAGGAGGCCTCGTTGAGCTCACGCTCGAATACCGGTTCGGCCGGGTAGACCTCGCGACCCATGAAAGCGAGCAGCTGCGCGCGCAGCCGCTCGACCTTTGGCGTAAAGTCAAAATCCATTTGCGTTTCCCCGTGTCATCCGGCGGCTTCCTGGGTCGGCTTCTGGATGATGGCCAGAATCTTGTCCAGTTTCTCGAGTTCCAAACGCGCCAGCTCCTTGAGGATCGTCTCGATCTCTTCCTTGGCCGCGACGTTGGTCTCGTAATCATGCTCGGCCTGGACGCGGTCGCGCTCGGCCTGCCGGTTCTGGCTCATCAGGATAAGCGGCGAGGCATATGCCGCTTCCGCCGACATGAACAGGTTGAACAGGATGAAGGGGTACGGGTCGAATTGGTAGGCGCCAAACAGCCACAGCGTGTTGAAGATCACCCAGACGACAAAGATCGCGCTCTGGATAATGATGAACTGCCACGAGCCGATAAAATTGGCCACCATGTCGGCCACGCGGGCGCCTGTTGACATCCCCTCGCGGTGGGTGTCGTGCCAGTTGCGGTGACGAAAGCGCATGATCCCCTGATCCTCCTGCTAAAGCGGCGGCGTCTTGAGCCTGGCCTCCGGCGCCGAAGGCCAAGCCGACGCCACGCTATTGTCGCAGCCTCGGTGCGAATTGGCGATAAGCTCGGGCCCGCATCAACCTTGGGCTAACCATTGTGCGGTTACCCTAGGCGCCATTATGCCAGGCTCGCAAAGAACCTTCAGGAATCGCGGCAATCCATTGCCGGCCGGCGCCGATTATGGCGTGTGGACCGGTCACCAGGTTCCGGCCGACCCAGCCGATTGGCATCCGCCCGTGCGGCGCTTCTACGATTATTGGCTTGGTGTTGCTCCGCCCGGCCGTTTGCCCGGGCGCCAGCACATCGCGCCCGAGGACCTCGCCGCGCTGTTGCCACGGCTATGGATGTGCGATGTATTCCGCGATCCTCTGCGTTTTCGCTATCGGCTCGTCGGTACCGAGATCGTCCGCTCGGTGCAGCGCGAATTGACCGGGCAGTGGCTCGACGAGGCCCAGCCCGAAAGCGTCACCAACCCAACGCTGAGCAACCGCTATCGCTTCATCGTCGAAACCGGTCGGCCGACTTGGCGACGCGGCCCGACTTTGTGGTCCCGCGATCCACACCACCGCACCGTCGAGAATTGCCTGGTGCCGCTCGCCACCGACGGCGAAACCGTCGACAAGATCCTTGCTATGACCGCGGTGTTCGTCGCCGACGGCCGCCAGATGTAGCGGATCGTTCAGGAGCTCGGTCTCTCGCCGGCCACCATCAACCTTGAGCTAACTATTATGTGGCTAGCCTAAGCGCCATTATGCCCCGCCCCCAGACAGCTTTCAGAGATTGCGGCGATCTCTTGCCGGCCGGCGCCGATTACGGTGTGTGGACCGGCCACCAGGTTCCCACCGACCCAGCCGACTGGCATCCGCTGGTTCGCCGCTTCTACGAGTATTGGCGGAACATCGCCCCGCCCGGTCGTTTGCCTGGCCGGCAGCACCTGGCGCCCGAAGACATTGTGCCGCTGCTCTCGCGGCTCTGGATGCTCGATGTATTTCGCGATCCGCTACGGTTTCGTTTTCGCCTGGTCGGCACCGACATCACCCGTTCGGTGCAACGCGAGTTGACCGGGCGGTGGGTCGACGAGGCGCAGCCAGAAGCCTCGCGCGATCCCACCTTACGCGACCGCTATCGCTTCATCCTCGAAACCGGGCAGGCGACATGGCGGCGCGGCCGGGTCTTGTGGGAACACGACCCCACTCACCGGTTTGTCGAAAATTGCCTCGCGCCGCTCGCCGAGGATGGAAAGACCGTCGACAAGATCATCGCCGTATCGGTGATCCTCGACGCCAGCGGCCGTCAGGTCTAGCGCTCAGTTGATATAACGCGGTTTCTCGCTGCGGCAGACGAGCCACCGGGATTCGCTTTCACACAAATGCTTGAGCGCGCAATCGGGGCACCGCTCGCCGTCTTCATCGAGTCCCGACTCGCGGCATGCTTCGCGGAGCGAACATGGGCGACGCCCTGAATTTGCGGGATAGCGCGGCGGCATCCGCGAAACCTTTCCGATCGTCAATCTCGACCGGGATCGTACTCGCGACCGGGGTTGGCGGTTAAGCCTATTTCCGCAGGGTCGCGCCGCATTTCCGCCGCGACACAGATCGTCGATCCCGCGGCTGAATTGAGCCGCGGGATCACGATAACAGCGCTACTTTGCGAGTTGCGCGCGGAGCTCACCGCCGCCGTTCGCCGCCGTATGGATGTTGACATAACACTTGCCGGCTTCGAGATCGGCGACCTGCGCGTCGGTCAAGGTCGCCGAACCGGTAATCGGACTGTCTGTGCTCTTAAACGGCACGGCGACCCCAGCATTGGCGCCGGCTGCAGCGCCGCAATGGATGTGTGCCGCCTTCGCCGGCCCGCTTAGACCGGAATAGGTAACGGTGTAGGTAACCTCTTTGGTCGCCGGATCGAAGTTGACAACCGCCGTACCGGAGCCGGTGCCAGTGACCGGCGGGACCTCGGCGCCGCTGCTCAGCGTACCCTTGAAAACCTCGGTCGCTGCCTGGCTGTAGCCCCAAGCAAGCGCGGTGGCCGCGAAGGCGATTGCGGCGAGTGTGGTCTTGCGCATCTTATCCTCCCGTTCGGATGACCCGACGGGCGACAAGCTATCCAATTGATCGACCAACCAGAAGCCGAAAAACCCCGCCGTGGACACTGGCCCGTTCAAACCCGCGTGACCGCGGCGGGCAAACAGCCGGATTCCCTGGCGTCGCTGCGCCTGCCGGTTTGGCTTATGCTGGCGGCGGCGCGGTCTCCGGTATGGCAATAATGAACGACACGGTGGTGGAGAGTCCTCGACACGCTGTCCACTCCTCCACGCCGGCTTATGGCACCTGGACCCTGACGGCAATTGCCGCGATCACCGCCGCGCGGCTGGTGTGGCTGTCGATCCAGAGCGCCGAACTTTATCCCGACGAAGCCCAATATTGGTTTTGGGCACAGCATCTCGCGCTCGGCTATTATTCGAAACCCCCGCTTGTCGCCTGGCTGATCGCGCTTACCACCGCGATCTTCGGCGATGGCGAATTCGGGGTACGCCTATCGGCTCCTCTGCTCCACGCGATCGCCGCGGGCTTTGTCTGGACCACCGGCGCGCGGCTTTACGACCGCCGCATCGGGTTTTGGTCGGCACTCGCCTACGCCAGCCTGCCCGGCGTCTCGCTTTCGGCCCTGTTGATCTCGACCGACGCGGTGCTGATGCCGTGCTGGGCGGCGGCGCTCTACTGCTTCATCCGAGCGCGCGAGAATGGCGAGTGGGGCTGGTGGTTCGCCGCCGGCGTCGCGATTGGGCTCGGCTTTCTCGCCAAATACGCGATGGCCTATTGGCTGATCTCGGCGTTTGGCTTCGTCCTGTCGGTGAGAGACGAGCGCCGCCATCTGCCGGGGCTGCTCTTGGCGCTGATGGTCGGGGCGCTGATTGTCGCGCCGAATCTATGGTGGAACGAAAACCACGGCTTCGTCAGCATCCTTCACGTCCGCGACAATGCGCAGCTTAGCGGCAGTCTGTTTCACCCCACCGCGCTCGCCAAATTCGTGCTCTCCCAGTTTGGCGTATTCGGCCCGATCATGTTGGCCGGGCTTGTGCTGCTGTGCGCTCGCCCCTTCCGGCTGCACGGCGAGTCGGCGCGGCTGCTTGCCTCATTCACCTGGCCGACGCTTCTGGTCGCGCTGATCGTCAGCCTGTTGTCGCGAGCCGAGCCCAATTGGGCGGCGCCGGCCTACATCGCCGCGGCCGTGCTGGTTACCAGCGCTGCGCTGACGCGTGGGTGGCGCCGGACACTTATCGCTTCGATTGCCTTGCACCTGGTCGCAGCGATAGCGATTTTCGGCGGCAGCGAAATACTTGTCGCATCGGGCATGCCGGTGCCCGCGAAATATGACCCGCTGCACCGGCTGCGCGGCTGGAGCACGCTTGGTACGCAGGTACGCGACGCGCTCGCCGCGAATCCCGGACTCAAGCTGATGGCTGACGATCGCGAGCTCCTCGCGGCATTGATCTACTACGTCCGTCCGCACCCATTCGACGCGGTCGAATGGGAGCCGGTTCCCGGCGTCACGGACCAATGGCGTCTCGAAAACAGCGAGCATGTTCATCGCGGCGAAGATTTTCTTGCGGTGACCAATCACCAACTCTACGAGCAGATGCGGCCCGAGTTCGCGGAGCTGACATTGCTCAAAACCATCGCGATCCACACCGGGCCCGGTGGCGGCATGACCTACGCTCTGTATATCGCCCGCGGGTACCGCGGCCCCGGACAGCCCTAAAGGCCCGGCGCGGTATGCCGATTATTGGCCGTTTGGCCGCACTCTATGAACGCCGCGGCATCCGCGTCGCCACGGGGCTCAATCCCAACCATTTTGACGATTTCCCGCACGCGCCGTTCACCTGGTTCTTCAAGGATGGCGAAAGCCTTACCAATGGGCTGGGCATCGCGCTCCAGGAAATCTACTTCCTCGAATGCCTGTTCGCGCGGTTTCACCCGAAAACGGTCTTCGCGATCGGCAACTCGCTCGGATGGAGTACGCTAGCGCTGGCCCTCGCCAATCCTGACGCACGCGTGCTGGCGATCGACGCCGGAACCGACCGCCATTCCGAGGAGGGTATTCGCCTCACCAACCGCATCGCTAGGGAAGAAGGTTTGCCAGCAACCGCAGTCGCCGGCTCATCGCCCGGGGACGTCGCTCACATCCTGCACGACCAGAGCATGCCGCCGATCGAATTCGCCTTTATCGACGGCTACCACTCGGCGGAGCAGGTCGTGCTCGATTTTGCCGCCGTTCATTCGGCGGCTGCGCCAGGCTGCGTCTACCTGTTCCACGATGTCGAGAATTTCGCGCTGACGCCGGGAGTCGAGCAGATTGCAGCCGAAACAGGCATGCATTGGCAACTACTGCTCGGAACGCCCTCCGGCATGGCAATCGTTTACGACGACCGATCGCCCTTGGTTTTCGACGACATCGCACCCTTCGCCGTCGCGGCAGAGGCCGTCGCCGCGGTACGCAGGGCAGCCTGGGGCCACCGTCACCGCCACTTGGCGCGCTGGCGGAAGAGCCTCAGAAAGCGCCTCGGCAACCGGCCGCCCACTTTACCGTTGGGCGACCCCGGTGATGCCAATTAGGCTCAAACCCGCCGACAGCCCAAAGCCCAAGCGTTCCCTACCACAGCGGATAAAGATTCTTGACCTCGGCCGTTTCGCGCCGGCGGCCCTTGCGCAGACGCAGCCCGACGCCGGCCGCCAGCCCGGCGAGTGCGATGACCAACAAAATCCATAATTCAAGCGCCATGTTCTGACCTTGCGACCGATTCAGCCGGAGGTATAAACGCGTCGAGCAATGCAGTGAGGCTTGGGACGATCGCCTCCGCAACGGTCAAATTCCCTGCCTCCGAGAGATGCATCATATCAATGTAGACAGGCGTCGACACGTCATCAAAAAGCGCCGATAGATCGATCAGGTCACCATCCGCGATCGTCGTTCGACGGCGATATTCGGCGATGACCGCACGGCTGAGAACACGCCGTGCCTCGACATCCCGGGTATGATCAGCCTCGAACCGCTGCTCATCGGGGGATTTGATCTGCTTTGTTGTGATGACGGGCTGCCAGTAGAAAATCGGCCGAAATCCGTATTCCGCCGCGAGCAGCCGGACCATCCGCTGGTTCCCGGCGTAAACGTCGAGGATTTCAACGGCAAGCCGCGACAAGTCCACTCCCGACAGATCGGCTTCCGGCTCAGGCAACGGACCGCGCAGCGATGCGCCGGTCAGCCGGCGCAGGCGGCGCACGGTTTGCGGTATCGCCCGGAGGAAGGCCGCTAGGAGGAGGTCGCGTCGGCGCTCGTCGAGCAGCAAATTAAATTCGGCGCGCCGCCGCTGCTCGTTCCACATGGCGCCGGCATGGCCTGTCTGCTCCGCCGTGAGCATGTCGTTAAGGCCATCGTAAAAAAGGGCGATCTCAAATCGTATCCCGGCGCGCAGCGCTTCCTGCAATGTGATCAGCTCTTGTGTACTGTTGTGACCGAGTTGCCCGTAATTGGTCAGCGCGACCCGATAGCCGAGCTCGCCGAGCCGAACGGCGAGGAGCGCCGGGATCGTGCGACTGTCGCGTGCGCCCATGCCCATCATCGTCGAGCCGCCAAAGCACATAATACGGATGGTGCCAGGCGCCGACCGCTCTTCGCCCGGTGTCGGACGCAGACCGCGATGGTCTAGGGTTATATATGCCCCGCGATAAGGCCGCTGCCACCATCCGACATAGGCTCGCCAGTCCACCCGGACCGCCCGGCCGAACTCGTCGAAATAGCCAACCGCCCAATCCGCACCGGCCTGAGCGTCAGCGAGAGCCGCGCTGTCCGGCCGGTCACTTCGTCGATAGCGCAGCCAACGGCTCATTCGCCGGTAGGCGCTGGGGATGAATTCGACGAGCAGCACGAGGACGAGCAACAGGCCCAGGACATGCCAAAGCGCGACCACAAACCGCCCGGCCAGCTCCAGCATGCTATGCCGTAACCGGGTGGCGGGCGGCCAGTGCTCGGCTCTCGCCGTAGCGGAACGACGTTTCGACCGTCCCGCCATCAAGCCGGTCGAGGCGATGAATGCCCGTCTTCTGGTCGCGACCGGCAAGGTGCATCACGCCGATCACCTCGTGCGGCGCATACGGCTCGACAAACAAGCCGCGTGCCGAGTCGAAAGCGGGCAGCGCGTCGCCGACGGCCCAGTTGCAGTAAGCGGGTAGGAAATTGGCCGGGAGGCCTTCGGCGAAGATGGTGTAGTTGAGCGCGATCTGTTCGGCGAAAAAGAACCTCGTGCGCTGCAGTACCTGCATCAGAACCCGGGCCCATTCGCGCCAATGCGGGGCATCGCGGTGGAGCGCGAAAACACCGCAATTGGCTGTCGGGTTGCGACCAAGGCGTTCGGCTGCGCGCCAGCCGAACGCCTCGCGATAGGTCTTCCACACCAAATTCATCCCCAACAATTTCGGGCGTTTGTAGTGCCGCTTGTAAGCGCGGTCGAGTTCGAGGGTAATCGCCACCCGGTCGCGGCCAGCGGCGGCGCGGTACAGCTCGACCACCCGCCACTCCTGGATCCAGGCGTCGGCGTCGAGCCATAGGTACATCTCGTAGCCAGGGAAATGCCGTGGCAGGAACGGCCGCGCCACCTGGGCCTTGAAAGTCTCCGGCATTCGCTCGCGACCGGGAAACTCGACGTCCCAGCCGGGACGCACGACCTCCACTTGCATTTCACTGAGCCAAGAGAGCTGTTCGGCGAATAGGCCCAGGTCAAGAACCCCGATGGGGACACGTGAATTGAGCGTGCGCACCGACATGACGGCGTCGCGCAACAAGGGGAAATAGCCGTTATCCGCGGCGCTGACGATGATGAGCTCTGACGGTCGGGCCGCCGCGCCCGGGGTCACGGGAGCAGCCGGTAGCCGCCCGGCTCGGTCACGAGGATCTCCGCATTGGCAGGATCGCGCTCGATTTTCTGCCGCAAGCGGTAGACATGAGTCTCGAGCGTGTGCGTCGTTACGCCAGCATTGTAGCCCCAAACCTCACCCAGCAGCGTTGCGCGGCCAATCGCGCGATCACCAGCATGGTACAGGTACCGAAGGATGGCGGTTTCCTTTTCGGTCAGCCGCACCTTCTTTCGGCCACTCGAATCGGTCATTAGCTTGGCGCCCGGTTGAAACGTATAGGGACCGATCGCGAAAACCGCGTCGTCACGACGCTCGCTCTGGCGCAATTGAGCCCGCAGGCGGGCAAGCAGGACATTGAGGCGGAACGGCTTGGTCACATAATCATTGGCTCCGGCTTCGAGGCCCTGCACCGTATCTCCGTCGCTGTCGGCCGCTGTTAGCATGACGATGGGCACACCGACGGCCTCGCTGCGCAGCTGGCGGCAGAGCTCGCGCCCATCCATATCGGGCAGCCCGACATCGAGCAGGATTGCGTCGAACCGCTCGCGACCGATCGTTTCGAGCGCCTCCGCGGCGCAGCCGCATTCGCTGCTGACAAATTCGCCGTCGCGGCCAAGCTGCTCCGCCAAAGACTGGCGCAACGCCGGGTCGTCATCGACGATCAGTATCTTGCGAGCCGCGTGCATGTCCTCGATCTCGCTCGTTCCAGCCGACGGGGCTTTATTCGTAACCAGCGGGTTTATCATCCCCGATCGGAACGGCGCTCAATCTAGCCGATGGATGCGGCGATGTCTTGTCAGCCGCTATGGCGGTGCCAATTTGCAAATGACATCCCCACCCAAGGTGCGCGCGGCAGCCATGTCGGATGGCGGTTTTGCTTGCGCCGAAGGGTGAGGGCTGATCATTTAGCCGTACGCTGCGGCTGTGCAGCGGGAGAGGTATTCGTGGCCAATCGCCCCGATCCACCGGCAGAGTCGACACCGTCCCGGCGTGCTGCCGGCCGCGCGCTCGACGAGGCGATCGTCACCTTCCGTCGTGGCGACCCGGTACTGCTTGATGGCGAGAATGGAGCAGTTCTCGCGGTCGCCGCCGAGTTGGTGACCGACGAGAGCCTTAACCGCCTGCGCAATATGTCCAGTCGGCGGCTGAACGTCGTGCTGACCCGGCGGCGAGCGGTCGCGCTCGGCCTCGCTCCACGCAGTGCGCTCGCCGGCGTGGTCAGAGTAACCGTCGCGGCGCAGCTTTCCGCCGCGGTAATCCGCAAGCTGGCCGACCCTGCCGCTTCGCTCGGTGCCGAGCCGCCCGGGCTTGGACCGGAGCCGGCGACGGCCGAACCGGGCGCCTTGGCCGCAGTTACCTTGGCGAAACTCGCAGACCTGCTGCCTGCCGCGCTTGTCCTGTGGTTGGTCCCCGCTGAGGCGGCTCTGGCGCGCCGTCGCGCTGATTTTTCCGTTGTCGACATGACCGCGGTGCTCAACCGGCGCGCGGCCATCGCCGAGCTCGAGCGGGTTGCCGATGCGCGCGTACCTTTGGCCAACGCCGAGGACGCCCGCCTCATCGCGTTTCGTCCACGCGACGGTGGCACAGAGCATCTGGCGATCCTAATTGGGACACCCGACCCGTCCGGTGGCGTCCTGGTGCGGCTCCACTCCGAGTGCTTTACCGGCGATGTGCTGGCGAGCCTCAGATGCGATTGCGGCGAGCAGCTTCAAGGCGCCATCGCCGCGATTGCCGCGGCCGGGGGTGGAGTGCTGCTCTATCTCGCCCAGGAGGGCCGCGGCATCGGCCTTGTCAACAAACTGCGCGCCTATCAGTTGCAGGACGCCGGGTTCGACACGATCGATGCCAATGAGCAGCTTGGGTTTGATGCCGACGAGCGGGTCTATCTTCCGGCCGCCGAGATGCTCAAGCAACTAGGCTTCACCACGGTGCGGCTCTTGACCAACAATCCCGACAAGGTCGCAGCGCTACAACGCTACGGCATCACGATCGTCGAACGGGTGCCGCACGTCTTCCCTGCCAATGGACATAACGAGCGCTACCTAAACACCAAGGCCACGCGCGGCGGCCACATCCTCTAGCACTTCTATTTGGCGGCGACGCCGTAGGCCTGACGGGCGCCGAAGATCGCGGTGCCGACGCGCACGTGGGTCGCGCCAAAGCGGATCGCGATCTCGTAATCCGCGCTCATGCCCATGCTGAGCCCTTGGAGCCTGTTACGCCGGGCGATCTCGCGCAACAGCGCGAAATGCGGTGCGGGTTCCTCGTCATATGGCGGGACACACATCAGGCCGACAATGGGCAATCCGAGTCGGTCGCGACAATCGGCGATAAAAGCGTCAGCAGCTCCCGGAAAGATGCCAGATTTCTGCGGTTCTTCTCCCGTATTGACCTCGATAAAGCACGGCAAGCGACGTCCCGTGCGCGCCATCTCACGGGCCAGCGCTTCCGCTAGCCGCGGCCGGTCGATGGTTTCGATCACGTCGAAATGAGCGACCGCCTCCTTAACCTTGTTCGTCTGCAGCGGCCCGATGAGATGCAGCGCCAGATCAGGAAATTCGCCGCGCAGCGCCGGAAACTTCCCCAGCGCCTCTTGCACGCGGTTCTCGCCGAAGACGCGCTGCCCGGCAATCAGTGCGGCGCGGATCGCGTCTGCTCCGTGGGTCTTTCCAACCGCGACCAAGGTCACGGCGTCGGCCGCTCGCCCGGCAGCGCGCGTCGCAGCCTCGATGTGGCCGCGCACCACGGCCAGATTGGCGGCGATCACCCCTTCCATAACGGCTCCATTCCTGGCAAAACCTCTTCGCCGCGCCCGGCCCGCGGCGATGTCCCACAGGATGTAAAATGCCGGCTCGTTATTACCGCCAGCTGTCCGCCCTCGCCGCAAGCCTTTTGCTGCTTACCGGCTGTACAGCGACACGTGTCACGCAGCCGGACGCTACCGCGGCTCAGCTGCCACAGGCCAATCAGCAAGCCTCGACCGACGATGGCATGGACACCGAAGGCACGATTTGGACGCTGCTCGGCATCGCTAGAAAACCGCCGCATGACTTCGGTATCCGCACCGGTCCCGGCGTCAGCCCCGAATTGTGGCAGGCGACGATCGATACGCTGAGCTTCGCATCCATGGACTCGCTCGATCCGCAGACCGGTTTGGCGGTGACCGACTGGTACAGCCCCAAAGGCAGGCCGGATGAGCGCTTGCGCATCACGGCGTTCATCAAAGCACGGGCGCTGCGATCGGATTCAATTGTGGTGACGGTCGAGCGGCAGACCCGAAACGGCGGGCAATGGCAAGATGCCGGGGTCGCGCAGAAGCTTGTCGACGACCTCGAAACTGCCATCCTGCAGCGTGCGCGCGAGGTGCACATCGCCCGCTTGCGGGTGGACCAACAATAAGCTTGCCGCGTCGCAGGCGCGGCCGCAGGAACCCTGATGTCACGCTATAATTTTAGGGAAAGCGAAGCGAAATGGCAGCAGCGCTGGAGCGAGCGCGGCTGCTTCGCCGCCCGCCAGGATCCTGTGCGGCCGAAATATTACGTGCTCGAGATGTTTCCGTATCCGTCCGGCAAATTGCACGTCGGGCATGTCCGTAACTACACGATGGGCGATCTCGTCGCCCGCTATCGGCGGGCGCAGGGTTACAATGTCCTGCACCCGATGGGGTGGGATGCATTCGGCCTACCGGCAGAGAACGCCGCGATCGCCGGAGGCATCCATCCGGCGGTGTGGACCGCGGAGAATATCGCTACGATGCGCGCCCAGCTTCAGCGTATGGGCTTTGCCTATGACTGGTCGCGCGAGATCTCAACCTGCCACCCGCAATATTACCGGCACGAACAGAAGATGTTCCTCGACTTCCTGGCGAAGGATCTCGCCTACCGTCGGGAATCCTGGGTCAATTGGGATCCGGTCGAGAACACGGTCCTCGCCAACGAGCAGGTGATCGAGGGGCGCGGCTGGCGCTCCGGCGCCTTGGTCGAGAAGCGCCTGCTATCTCAGTGGAATTTACGCATCACCCGCTATAGCGACGAATTGCTCGACGCTCTCAAGGGGCTCGATCGCTGGCCCGAGCGGGTGCGGTTAATGCAGGAGAATTGGATCGGTCGCTCGGAAGGCGCGCGGGTGAGGTGGGCGCTGGCCAGTCACGACGTTACCATCGAAGTCTTCACGACGCGCCCAGATACGCTCTACGGCGCAGCATTTCTCGCCCTGTCGCCGCACCACCCATTCGCGGAAGAGCTGGCGGGAAGAGATTCGACGCTCGCTGAGTTCATCGCCGAATGCGATCGTGCCGGAACCAGCGAGGAAGCGATCGAAACCGCCGAGAAGCGCGGATACTCGACCGACATCGAGGCAATCCATCCCCTCGACAAGAGCCGGCGGGTTCCCGTGTATGTCGCCAATTTCGTGCTGATGGAATATGGGACCGGAGCAATCTTCGGTTGCCCAGCGCACGACCAGCGCGATCTCGACTTCGCTCGCAAGTACAAACTGCCGGTGGTACCCGTGGTGCTACCTCCGAAGGAGGATCCGGCGACATTTTCGATCGGCGACACCGCCTATGTCGAGGACGGCACGCTCTTCAACTCGAGTTTCCTCAACGGGTTAAGCGTGTCCGACGCGAAGCGGGCGGTGGGCGAGCGTCTTGAAGCAGCGGGAGACGGCGAGCGGACCATCGCCTATCGCCTACGCGATTGGGGCGTGTCACGGCAACGCTATTGGGGCTGCCCTATACCGGTAATCCATTGCCCCGATTGCGGCATCGTGCCGGTCCCGGAAGACGATCTGCCTGTCGAGTTGCCGCAAGACGTCGATTTCGACCAATCCGGCAATCCGCTCGATCGGCATCCAACCTGGAAACACGTCGCCTGCCCCTGTTGCAACAGCCCGTCGCAGCGCGAAACCGATACATTCGATACCTTCTTCGAGTCGTCCTGGTATTTCCTACGCTTCTGTTCGGCACGCGCACCGATCGCATTCGAGCGCGACGCGGCGCAGTACTGGATGCCGGTTGACCAATATATCGGCGGCGTCGAACACGCTGTGCTGCATCTACTCTACTCGCGCTTTTTCATACGCGCGCTCAAGGAGTGCGGCTATCTCGACCTCGACGAGCCGTTCGCCGGGCTCTTCACCCAGGGCATGGTTTGCCACCAGACCTATCAAAACGCGGAGGGCGAGTGGCTGTTCCCCGAAGAGGTCGCGAGCGACCCGGCGGGACGGCTAACCGACGAAACCGGCCGGCCAGTGATCGCCGGTCGCAACGAGAAAATGAGCAAGTCGAAAAAGAACGTCGTCGGCCTCGATGCAATCGTTGACACTTATGGCGCTGATACAGCGCGACTCTATCTGATGTCCAATAGTCCGCCCGAGCGCGATTTGGAATGGACTGAGACCGGCATTGAAGGAGCGTGGCGCCAAGTCAACCGGCTCTGGCGGATGGTTTCCGAGCCGTCGGTACCCCTGCCGCCGCCGGATGCGGTGATCCCAGACGAGGTCGGCGCCAAGTTGACCGGGGTTCGGCGTATCACCCATAAGACGATCGCAGCAGTCACCGACGACATCGACAAGTTTCATTTCAATCGCGCGGTGGCGCGGATATACGAACTTACGAATGCGCTCGAGGACTTGCCCGCTGAAGCGCCAGACGCGGGCGCAGTCCTGCGCGAGGGATTGATAACTCTGACTCAGCTACTGGGTCCGATGATGCCGCATTTGGCCGAGGAAATGTGGCAGGAGCTTGGTCAGCCGGGCTTGGTCGCCGAAACCGCGTGGCCGAAAGCCGATGCCGCGCTAATCCGCGACGAGCACGTGACGATTGCCGTGCAGGTGAACGGCAAATTGCGGGCGACATTCGATTTTCCCCGTGATGCGCCGGCAAATGAGGTCGAAAAGTCGGCCCTCGCCCTGCCACAAATCTCGCGGCTGCTCGAGGGCAAGCCACCGAGAAAAGTCGTGATCGTTCCCAACCGGATCGTTAGTGTCGTCACGTGACCACGACGCGCCGACATCTACTCATGCTGGGGCTGGGATTTTCGCTCCCGATGTTGCTCGCTGGCTGCGGCGGTTGGGAGCCCCTTTATGCCAACCGCGACACTGGGCCCGCCGACGCGGCTCTGCAGGCGATCAAGGTAGCGCCGATCCCAGAGCGGGTCGGCCAGAACCTTGAGTTTGGATTGCGCAATTCGTTAAATCCGAACAACGTCCCCGGCCCGCAACTCTACACGCTGAGCGTGACGGTTGCGACGTCGACCCAGGATCTCGGCATCCAGTCGCAAGGCATCGGCACCCGCGGTGAGGTCCAGCTCATCGCCACCTATCGGTTGATCGAGAACAAGACCGGCAAGGTGCTGCAGACGGGTACCGTCCATTCCAATGATTCATTCGACATCCAGGCGAACGGCTATAGCACGGTCGTCGCCCAGAACGACGCCTACACGCGGTGCGTCGAGCAAACCCGCCGCGAAATCGTCGCGCGGCTCAATTTGTTCCTGCAGGATATCAAGTCTACGGGCGCATCGTGAGACTGCCGACGGCGCGCACTGAAGCATTCTTGCGGCGTCCTGATCCCGAAATTCAGGCCGTTCTGCTGTTCGGGCCGGATTTTGGGTTGGTGCATGAGCGCGCCGATACCGTCGCCCGCAGCGCAACCGAAGATTTACGCGATCCGTTTCGCGTCGCCGACCTGACCGGCTCGATGCTGGCTGCCGACCCGACCAGGCTTCACGACGAGGCGGCACAAATCGGTCTTATGGGTGGACGGCGGCTCGTCCGGGTCCGCGACGCAGGTGACGCCCTGGGGGTGCTCTTCGCTCGCTTTTTTTCCCACCAAATAGGGGACGCGCTTGTCGTCGTCGAAGCGGGCGATCTACCGGCGCGCGGCTCGCTTCGTCGCGCCTTTGAAGACGCGCCGCGGGCGGTGGCGATCGGCTGCTATCCCGATACAGCCCGCGATCTCGCTGGGGTGATCGGCGAAAGTCTCGACGCGCATCGGGTCACCGTCAGCCGCGATGCGATGGAGTTTCTCGTGACGCATCTCGGCGGCGACCGGTTGTTAACCCGTGCCGAGTTGGAAAAGCTCACACTTTATGCCGGAGACGGCGGCCGGATTGAGCTTGACGACGCGATGCTGTCGATTGCCGACAGCGCCACCTTTTCGCTGGATGACGCTGTGTTCGCTGCTGCCGAGGGTGACGTCGCAGGGCTCGATCGGGCACTAGTCCGCGTTTTCCAGGAAGGCGAATCGCCGGTCGCGGTAGTGCGCCTGGCGCTGCGCCACCTTCAACGCCTTCACGTTCTAATCGCGCGGATTGCGGGTGGCGAACCTATCGAAAGCGCGCTGCGAGCCGCGCGTCCGCCGGTCTTTTTCAAGCAGCAAGACAGCTTCAAGCGCCAATTGCGGCGTTGGAGCGAGGAGCGCGTTCGGCGCCAACTCGACAGCCTCGCGGCCGCCGAAGCGCGGATAAAGACCACCGGCATGCCGGCCGAGACCGTCTGTCGCACGGCGCTTTTTGAGCTGGCACGCAACGCGACGGGGTCACCGCGCGCGTAACAGCGCAAGCAGCCGGTCGAGCTGATCAAGATCGCGGTAATGCAGGGTCAGGGCGCCGCCGCGCGGTTTGGCCGCGATGGTGACGCGCAGCCCCAGTGCGCTCGAGAGGTCATGTTCGAGCGCGGCGGTATCGGCATCGCGTGCTTGCCGCGCGCTCGGCAGTCGCTTGCCGGTGCGGTGTTGCACGAGGCGCTCGGTCATCCGCACGTTGAGCCCGCGGCGAATGATTTCCGCCGCGAGCGCGGCCGGGTCGGCGGCCGCGAGGAGCGCGCGCGCATGGCCGGCGGTCAGAGCGCCCTCTTCCAATCGACGCTGCACGACTTCCGGTAAACCCAGTAATCTCAATGTGTTGGCGACGTGACTTCGGCTCTTGCCGACTGCGTCGGCGAGGTTCGCCTGGGTTCGCCCAAATTCCTGCATCAGCCGATGATAAGCCTCAGCCTCTTCGAGCGCCGACAAATCCTCGCGTTGCAGGTTTTCGATGAGCGCGATCTCCATCGCCTCGGCATCGCCCAGCGCTCGAACCAATACCGGCACCCGATGCAGGCCAGCACGCTGCGCCGCGCGCCAGCGCCGCTCACCGGCAATCAACTCGAACGCCGCGTTCTCCTCCTCGACCGAGCGCACTAGCAGGGGCTGCAGCACGCCTTTCTCGCGCACCGACTGGGCCAACGCTTCTAATTCGCTTTCGTTAAACCGGCGGCGCGGCTGGAATGCCCCGGGGCGGATCAGCTCGATTGCCACCTCGCGAACCGCGCCGCCTTCGCCGGGCCGGGCCGCGCCTTCGCCGAACAGAGCCGCCAGCCCGCGCCCCAACGGCTGGCGGCGTATCCCGCCGCTCACGCCGCCTCGGCGCGGCGCAACATCTCCGCCGCTAGTTTTACATACGCTTGCGCGCCCAGGCAGCGGCGGTCGTAGACCAACACCGGGAGGCCATGCGACGGGGCCTCGGAAATGCGCACATTGCGGGGAATCACCGTATCATAAACCTTGCCGGCAAAATGCCGGCGTACATCACTGGCGACCTGCTCGCAAAGATTGTTACGGCGGTCGTACATTGTGAGCACGACTCCTTGGAGCTCCAGTCGCGGGTTCAGCGCCTGCTGTACACGCTCTATCGTGTCGATCAGCTGAGCTAGCCCCGCGAGCGCATAGAATTCGCATTGTAGCGGCACCAACACTCGATCTGCTGCCACCAATGCATTGATTGTCAGCAGGTTTAGAGAGGGTGGGCAGTCGATCAACACATCATCATAACCACCGACGCGGCGGCGGACGGCATCGGCGAGCAGGAATTCCCGGCGCGGCCTGGTTCCAAGCTCGATCTCCGCGCCGGCGAGATCCGGCGTCGCCGGCACCACTGCCAAGCCGGGAATCGCGCTTGCCAGGGCGATTGTCTCAAGCGCAGCATCGCCAAGTAGCAGCTCATAGCTAGTCGCGTTCCCGCCGCCATCCACCAAGCCGAGCCCCGTCGTGGCGTTCGCCTGCGGGTCAAGGTCAACGACCAACACCCGCCGCCCTTGCGCGGCAAACGCGGTCGCCAGGTTTACTGCCGTTGTTGTTTTGCCGACCCCGCCCTTCTGGTTGGCGACAGCGAGAATTCGCGCCTGTCGACCGCCAGGAGCGGTGCGCGGCAGGGCCTCAGTTTCGGCGAGGCTCACGGACCACCTGCTGTAGCGAGAGCACCGTCCCGCCGGGATCGGAGCGGCTCGGATGACGCGAGGCCATCATTGTCCAAGCTTTGCTGGTGGCGGTCAATTCTTGCTCGGCTTGTGCACCCTTCAAAAAAAGACACGTCGTTTGGGGGCCGATAAACCGCTCTGCTAACGACAAAAGCCGATCGAGCGGCGCGCAGCCTCGCGCGGTCACGACATCCGCCGCATGTGGCGCAACAGCTTCGATTCGGCACGCCCGCAGCGTGACTTCCGCATAAGTGATTCGCGCCGCTTCGCGCAGGAATGACGCCTTTCGCCGGTCTGCCTCAATCAGCTCCACCCCAGGCATACCGAGAATCGCCAGCACGAGGCCTGGAAATCCGGCGCCGCTACCCAGATCGACGAGGCTGCGCGCGCCTCGCGGGATCAAAGGCAGGAGCTGCGCGGAATCGAGAAAATGCCGGCGCCAAAGGTCTGGGAGGGTGCTGCGTCCGACAAGATTAATTCGGCTCGACCAGTCGAGGAGAAGCGCGGCGTAGGCCTCCAACCGCTCAAGCGTTTCACGTGAAACACCGGTCTGCGCCATGAAGTCTACCGGGCAAAACCGCGGCGCGCTCACGCCGCTTCAGGCCGCCGCTTTACGTGCTGCAGCAGCGCTACCAGCGCCGCTGGTGTCACCCCGGGAATGCGCGACGCGGCGCCAAGCGT
Organism: Allostellaceae bacterium; assembly: GCA_035935235.1. Classification (GTDB taxonomy): domain Bacteria; phylum Pseudomonadota; class Alphaproteobacteria; order ATCC43930; family CGMCC-115725; genus DATARH01. The sequence goes on along the minus strand of DASYXG010000262.1, from coordinate 22,264 downwards.
CATGGGCCGCGCTGCCCCGAGCTTGCTGCGGACCTCCACCGATAGGCCGCCAATTACGGCGTAGTCTATCGTCTCGGGCAACAGCAGCGCTTCGTCGCGGCGGAAGGCAGCGATGTCTCGCGCCTGCCGATCGAGATAGCCGGCGTATCGGGCATCGATCTCCAATTGCTCTGCCACTTCCCGTGAAACGCTCGTGAGCTCTGGCCAAACATTCGACAATGATCGAATATTGATGCCCGGATGCGCGAGCAACTGCATCGCCGTCCGAAAGACGCCGTCGGCGTTCACCGCCAACCCATGCCGCGCCAGTGCCGACGGACTCGCTTGCAACGACGAGACTAACTCGCGCGCGTCGCGGAGCGCAGTCGCCTTTATCGCAAATGCGGCGGATCGCGCACCGCCCACTGCGCCCACCCGCTTGCCGATTGGCGTCAGTCGCTGGTCGGCATTGTCCGCGCGTAAGCTAAGCCGGTATTCGGCGCGGGAGGTGAACATCCGATAAGGTTCGCTGGTCCCGCGCGTGACCAAGTCGTCGATCAACACGCCGATATAGGCGTCGGCGCGATCGAGCACGAGCGGTTCGGCGCCGGACGCCGCCAGCGCCGCATTGATCCCGGCGAGGATGCCCTGCGCTGCCGCTTCCTCGTATCCCGTTGTGCCATTGATCTGCCCAGCGAGAAACAGCCCAGGGAGCCGTCGCGTCTCCAGCGTCGGATAGAGCTCGCGGGGATCGACATAGTCGTATTCGATCGCATAGCCCGGCCGCAGAATCGCCGCGCGCTCGAGGCCGGGAATTGTCGCGATGAACTGCGCTTGGACATCGCGCGGCAACGAGGTCGACACGCCATTTGGATAGATCGTATCGTCGTCGAGCCCTTCGGGCTCAAGAAAAATCTGGTGCCGCTCGCGTGCGGCAAACCGCACGACTTTGTCCTCGATCGACGGACAATAGCGCGGACCGGTGCCGACGATCTCCCCGCTGTAAATCGGTGATTTATCGAGATTGGCGCGGATCAGCGCGTGTGTGGTTGGCGTCGTCTCGGTGATGTGGCAAACGGTCTGCGGGGTGGTGATCCGTGCGGTGAGAAACGAAAATGGCAGCGGCGGATCGTCGCCGTGCTGCACGTCCAGCCCGGCCCAGTCGATCGTCTTGCCGTCGAGCCGCGGCGGTGTTCCGGTCTTCAGCCTTCCGAGGGAAAAGCCAGCGTGCCGCAGGGTTGCCGACAGCCCAAGCGATGGCGCTTCGCCAACCCGGCCCGCCGGAATTTTATCCGCGCCGATATGAATGAGCCCACCAAGAAACGTGCCGGTCGTCAGCACCACCCTGCCAGCGACGATCTCGCGCCTATCGCCCAGAATAAGCCCCGCGACATGCCCATTTGCATCAACGATCAAATCCTCGACCCCGCCCTCGACGACTTCGAGCCGCTCGCTCTCTGCAAGCAATTCGGCCATCGCCCGGCGATAAAGCTTTCGGTCAGCCTGAGCACGCGGGCCGCGTACCGCCGGACCCTTGCTGCCATTAAGCATGCGAAACTGGATACCGGCACGGTCGATCGCGCGGCCCATCACCCCATCGAGCGCGTCGATTTCGCGAACAAGATGACCCTTAGCGAGCCCGCCAATCGCCGGATTACACGACATCTCGCCGATCGTATCGCGGCGATGGGTGATGAGCGCCGTTCGCGCGCCTATCCGTGCCGCCGCGGCGGCCGCCTCACAGCCGGCGTGGCCGCCGCCGACCACGACGACGTCATAGCGGGATCGGATTTCGCTCATACGGCGGAATGTACGGAGGACACCGAAACGTGTCGAGGTTTCACGTGAAACATCATTTGCCGATGCAAAAATCGGCGAAAATCACATCGAGCAGATCCTCAACATCGGTTTGCCCAGTGATCCGGCCGAGGCTCCGCCACGCCAGCCGCAAATCCTCCGCCCGCAGTTCTGGCAGGCCGGCGTCAAGCGAGCGGCGCAGTGCCTCGCGTGCGCTTTCCAACGCCTCACGATGGCGCGCCCGTGTGAGGGGTGGAGCGGCGGTGTCGTAATCGCTTGCTATGCGCTGGACGAGCGCGCCGGTTAGCGCCGCGATCCCCGCGCCGGTCAGCGCCGAGACCCCTAACGCGCCAGACGGCAGGGAGGCATTCGGCGCGAGGTCGATCTTGTTTGCGACGAGCAGCGTGCTGGGGCCCGGCCACGCCGACGCCCGCTCGGCATCTTGTGGTTGGCGAGCGTCGAAGACAAAAAGCCGCAGTTCTGCTGCCTTGGCCCGCGCCAACGCTCGCCGCAGGCCTTCCTGCTCGATTGGGTCAGCGCTATCGCGCAAGCCGGCGGTGTCGGCGAGCACCACCAGGTATCCGGCAAGGTCTATCGCCACCTCGATTACATCGCGAGTAGTGCCAGCGATCGGTGACGTAATAGCCGCTTCACGCCGCGCTAACTGATTTAACAAACTCGATTTTCCGGCATTCGGTGGGCCGACAATGGCGACGGTGATGCCGTCGCGCAACCGCTCGCCGCGGCGATGGTCGGCAAGGTGCGCATCCATCTCCCCGGCGAGCGACGTCGTCTCCACCGCCACCTCGTGCTCGATTTCCGCTGGCAAATCCTCGTCGGGAAAGTCGATCGCCGCCTCGAGATGCGCCAACAGCCGCAACAGGCGCGCACCCCAGCCGCGGTAGAGGTCGCCGAGCGCGCCACCGAGCTGGCGCAGCGCCTGACGCCGTTGCGTCTCAGTCTCGGCCGCCACTAGATCGGCTATTGCCTCGGCCTGGGTGAGATCGAGCTTGCCATTGAGAAAGGCCCGGCGGGTAAACTCACCCGGGTCCGCGAGACGCAATCCCATCCGCACGAGCGCCGCAATCAGCGCCGAAAGGACAGCGCGGCTTCCGTGTATCTGAAATTCACAAATATTCTCGCCCGTAGCGCTGTGTGGTTCAGGAAACCACAGCGCAATACAGTCATCGATATCATCACCGCTTACGGGGTCGCGTAGCCGCATGTGATGCGCTCGCCGCCGCGGCGGGAGGCTCCCAGCCAGAGCCTTAAGCGCGTTCCCGGCATTTGGCCCGCTTACGCGAACAATCGCCACGGCGGCCTTCCCCAACGGCGTCGCCGGGGCGAAGATGGTATCTGATGCGGCCGGCGGTGCCGGCGGTAGCTTCAGTGCTTCGGCGGCAGCTGATCCGGCTGCAGCATCAGCCGCTCGACCCGGCCACCGTTCTTCAGGTGAGTCTCCAGGATTTCGTCTATGTCTGACTGGGATTCGAAGCGATACCAGATACCCTCGGGGTAGATCACCATATTCGGGCCGAACTCGCAGCGGTCGAGGCAGCCGGCCGCGTTGAAACGCACGTTTTGGATACCGAGCTGCCGCGCCTTCTCCCGCGCATAGCCGCGTAATTTATCGAAGCCCCCAGCGGCTTCCGCGCGCGCCATGCAGCACCCGCGCGGATGCCCCTCGGGGCGCACATTGTTACACATGAAGATGTGGCGGTCGTAAAAAAGGCGCGGGTCGTCAGCCATTCGGGTCTCCGGATTGCCCAAGCGGGATTGGCCAGGCAGGAATCGGCGGAGGCAATCCGCCAAAGTCGATCTAAGATACGGGCTACAGCCTAATCCGTCGAGTGACACTCGGGCAACGCTGCCTCGCAAAGGAGCTTTCATGGACCGCAATCGCCTCGGCGAGGAAACCAGCCCCTATCTGCTCCAGCACAAGGACAACCCGGTCCATTGGCGGGGCTGGAACGAGGCCGCGCTTGCGGCGGCAAGGGCCGAAGACAAACCAATCCTGCTGTCGATTGGTTATGCTGCTTGCCATTGGTGCCATGTCATGGCGCGCGAGAGCTTCGAAAATCCCACGATCGCCGCCTTGATGAACGACCTCTATATCAATATCAAGGTTGATCGTGAAGAGCGGCCTGATCTTGACGCGATCTATCAGCACGCGCTGGCACTGCTCGGCGAGCACGGCGGCTGGCCGCTGACCATGTTCCTCTCGCCAGATGGCGAGCCGTTCTGGGGCGGCACCTATTTTCCGCCCGAGCCGCGCTGGGGCCGCCCGGGGTTTCCCCAGCTGCTGCAAGGTGTGGCCCAAACGTATCGCAGTGAGCGCGAGAAAGTGGCGAAGAACGTCACTGTGCTGCGCGAGGCGCTCGGCAAGCTGGGTCAGCCCGAGGCTGGCGACGACATCGAGCCGACGCTGCTCGGTCGCATCGCCGAGCGGCTGCTGCGCGAGGTCGATCCGCTCAACGGTGGCATCGGTACGGCACCCAAATTCCCGCAATGCGGCATTTTCGAGCTGCTGTGGCGCGCCTGGAAGCGCACGCGACAGCTGCCCTATCGTGATGCTGTCGCGCGCACTTTGACGACAATCTGCCAGGGCGGGATCTACGATCATTTAGGGGGCGGATTCGCTCGCTACTCGGTCGACGCGCGCTGGTTGGCGCCGCATTTCGAGAAAATGCTCTACGACAATGCCGAGCTAGTCGATCTGTTGTCCCTGGTTTGGCAGGAGACCCGCGATCCGCTTTACGCCCAGCGCATCGCCGAGACCGTTGAGTGGCTCGAGCGCGAGATGCTGACTGTCGGAGGCGGTTTCTGCTCCAGCCTCGACGCCGACAGCGAGCATGAGGAAGGGAAATTCTACGTCTGGTCGGACGTCGAGATCGACGCCGCGCTAGGCGCCAACGCCACGGTCTTCAAGGAGTTCTACGACGTCACGCCGGAGGGCAACTGGGAGGGTCACACGATCCTCAACCGGCTACATCATCCAACGTTGGCCGATGCCGAAACCGAGGCCATGCTGGCGCACTGCCGGAAGAATCTCTTCGCCATTCGCGCGCCGCGAGTCCGGCCGGGCCTCGACGACAAGGTGCTGGCCGACTGGAACGGGTTGATCGTCGCCGCGCTGGCTCAGGCGGGTCAGGTCTTCGAGCGTCCGGAATGGATCGCTCTTGCCGAGCGCGCCTTTGCCTTTGTCCAGCATCACATGGCCGCACCTGGAGGCCGATTGTTTCATAGCTGGCGCGACGGCACGGCACGCCATCCGGCGAGCGTCGATGACTATGCCAATCTCTGCCGCGCGGCACTGGCGCTGCACGAGGCAACGCTCAACCGCGCCTATCTCGGCCACGCTCGCCAATGGATACAGGTGCTTGACCGGCATTATTGGGACGCGGCCGGCAGCGGCTATTTCTTTGCCGCTGACGACACGCCAGGGCTGATCGCCAGGGCGAAAACTGCGGCTGACGCCGCGGTACCGTCCGGCAATGGCACTTTGGTCGGCGTGTTGACTCGGCTCGGTATTCTCTGCGGCGACGATTCATATCGTCTACGCGCCGAAGCGATCGTCCGCGCCTTCGCCGGCGAGGTGAGGCACAACTTCTTTCCGCTCGCAACCTTAGTCAACAACACCGAGTTGATGCAGAAACCGACACAGATCGTCCTGGTCGGCGACCCCGCGGACCCGGCCTTTCATGCCCTGCGCGGCGCCGTTGATACGGTCTCGCTGCCCAACCGCGTCGTGATGACGCTTGCGCCGGACGAGGCTTTGCCTCCGGGACATCCGGCGGCTGGGAAGGGGCCCATCGAAGGGAGACCTGCGGCTTATATCTGTGACGGACCGGTTTGTTCGTTGCCGATCGTAACGACGCAGCAATTGGTCGACGCGCTCGCCGTACTGCACTAGCGTTCCCTGAATGTTCCCAAGCGGAGATTGCCAATGCCATCCCTATCGATATCAAGCCCCGTCGGAAAGCTTGCTATTCACGAAAAGGATGCCGCGATCATTGCGATTCGCTGGGCCGATGAGTGCGAGTCGAACGGCAGCCCGCTACTCGCCGAGGCGGCGCGCCAGCTCGAGGCCTATTTCGCCGGTCGGCTGACCCAGTTCGACTTGCCGCTGCGGCCCGCTGGCTCAAATTTCGAGCGTCGCGTTTGGTCGGCGATGCAAGAAATCCCCTACGGCGAGACCGCCTGTTACGGTGACTTGGCGACCAAAATTGATTCGGGCCCGCGTGCCGTCGGCGGCGCTTGCGGCAAGAACCCGATCCCAATTGTCATCCCTTGCCATCGTGTGCTGGCGAGATCCGGACTCGGTGGCTATAGCGGAGAGGGCGGGCTCAAAACCAAGCAAGCCTTGCTCACGCTGGAGGGCGCGCTCTAAAACCTCCGATCGCGATTGGGAGGAACCACCGTGGTACAGGCAATTCGTTTCGAGAAGACCGGCGGGCCCGAAGTGCTGATCTGGCAGCAAATCGGCGTCGACAAGCCGGGTCCCGGCCAGGTGCGGCTCAAGCACAAGGCTGTGGGACTGAACTTTATCGACACCTATCAGCGCAGCGGGCTTTACGCGGTGCCGCTGCCGAGCGGACTCGGCGGCGAGGGCGCAGGCATTGTCCAGGAGATCGGGCCGGGGGTTGCGGACCTCAAGCCCGGCGATCGCGTCGCCTATGCCGGCGGTCCATTGGGCGCCTATAGCGAAGAGCGGGTAATGCCGGCCGACCGGTTGGTACCCGTTCCCGACGGCATCAGCGACCAGGAAGCCGCCGCGATGATGCTGAAGGGTATGACCGCCTGGTACCTGATCCGCCGTACCCATGTGGTTAAACCGGGCGAGACGATCCTTATCCACGCCGCGGCCGGTGGGGTCGGGCTCATTGCGTGCCAATGGGCCAAGCATCTGGGCGCCACGGTTGTCGGTACGGTGGGCAGCGAAGAAAAGGCCGCCCTCGCCAAAAAACACGGCTGCGATTATCCGATCCTCTACCGCAACGAGGATTTCGTCGCTCGCGTTAGCGAAATCACCGGCGGCAAAAAACTTCCGGTTGTCTACGATTCGGTTGGCAAGGACACGTTCTTCAAGTCCCTGGATTGTCTGGCGCCGCTCGGCCTTATGGCCCTCTTCGGCCAATCCTCCGGAGCGGTGCCGCCGGTCGATCTCGGCATTCTCGCCGCGAAAGGCTCACTGTTCATAACCCGCCCGACACTCGGCAACTATACCGCAACGCGCGGGGACTTATTGACCGCGGCGGGCGATCTCTTCTCGGTGGTCAAGAACGGCGCGGTCAAGATTATGGTCAATCAAACCTACGCGCTCCGTGACGCGGCGCAGGCGCACCGCGACCTCGAGAGCCGCAAAACCACTGGCCAGACCGTGTTTACGGTTTAGCATCGCAGCAGATAGGCGCTCTCAAATGAGATGGCCGGGTCTCGGCTCTCCGGCCCGGCCATCAGCTTCTTCCGATTGATTCCGGGCCTATGGATTCATCGCGTCGAAGAACTCGGAATTGTTCTTCGACTCTTGGAGCTTGTTGATCAGGAACTCGAGGCCGTCCACGGTGCCCATCGGCATCAACACGCGGCGCAGCACCCACATCTTGGACAAAACGCCGCGATCGACAAGCAACTCCTCCTTTCGGGTCCCGGATTTGGTGATGTCGATTGAGGGGAAAGTGCGCTTGTCGGCGACCTTGCGGTCGAGGACGATTTCCGAGTTGCCGGTACCCTTGAACTCTTCGAAAATCACCTCGTCCATCCGCGAACCGGTGTCAATCAGTGCTGTCGAGATAATCGTCAGCGAGCCGCCTTCCTCTATGTTGCGCGCCGCACCAAAGAAGCGCTTTGGGCGCTGCAGCGCGTTGGCGTCGACACCACCGGTCAAGACCTTGCCCGACGATGGCACGACCGTGTTGTAGGCACGCGCTAGGCGGGTAATCGAGTCGAGAAGTATCACCACGTCACGCTTATGCTCGACCAGCCGCTTGGCCTTTTCGATCACCATCTCGGCAACCTGAACGTGGCGCACTGCCGGCTCGTCGAACGTGGAGCTGACAACCTCGCCGCGCACCGAACGGGCCATGTCGGTGACCTCCTCCGGCCGTTCGTCGATGAGCAAGACGATCAGGTAAATCTCGGGGTGATTGGCCGCAATCGCATGGGCGATGTTTTGCAGCATCACGGTCTTCCCGGCCCGCGGCGGCGATACAATGATCGCCCGCTGTCCCTTTCCCAGGGGGGTAATCAGGTCAATGACTCGGGTTGTTAGGTCCTTCCGGGTCGGGTCATCGAGTTCGAGCTGGATTTTCTCTTCGGGATAAAGCGGTGTCAGATTGTCGAAATTTATCCGGTGACGCAGCCGATCCGGTTCTTCGAAATTGATCCGCGTCACCTTGATCAGCGCGAAGTAGCGCTCGCCGTCGCGTGGGGAACGAATTTCTCCTTCGACGGTGTCACCGGTGCGCAAGCCAAAGCGCCGCACCTGGTTCGGGCTGACGTAAATGTCGTCGGGCCCCGCGAGGTAATTGGACTCCGGCGAGCGTAGGAAGCCGAAACCGTCGACCAGCACCTCAAGCACGCCGTCTCCCGAGATTGTCACATCGTTTTCGGCGAGCTGCTTGAGGATCGCAAACATCATGTCCTGCTTGCGCAGCGACGAAGCGTTTTCGATTTGCAGCTCTTCGGCAAAGGCCAAGAGCTCCGCGGGTGTTTTCCGCTTAAGTTCGTCGAGGTTCATGGAAGCTTTCGTGTGCTGAGGACAGGATTCGCCCGTCTGCTGGAGCCCGGCCCGGTCAGAATCCGGAGGGCAGGAAGGGATGAGAGAGTATGGCGGGAAAGTATGAAGAAAAGCCGGCGGCCGGCTCGCTTGTTCCCTTACCGAAAGGAGATATGCAAGTCAAACGTCTTTGCAAGAGCGCCGGCGCGCCCTTGCGTGGGTTTTTTCGCTTAGAACGGCTTCACAACGACGAGAATGACGATAGCGATCAGCACCACCGCCGGGATTTCGTTGATAAGGCGAAAGAACCGCGGGCTGTGCGGCAAAGCGCCCGCCGCGAATTCTCGCCGCCATCGCGCCAGCTGGTGGTGGAAGACGGCAAGAGCAACCACCAACGCCAACTTTGTCCAAATCCAGCCCCGATGCCAATCGACGAGACCGGGGGTTGCCGCAAGCAGCGCCCCAAGGCCGATAGTCAACCCCAGCCCCGGATTCATGATCCCGCGCAGGAGACGCCGCTCCATCACCACAAAGGCTTGCGCTGTCTCCGAGCGAGCAGGCGCTTCGGCATGGTAGACAAACAACCGCGGCAGGTAGAGCAAACCAGCCATCCAAGCGACAATTGCCACGATGTGAAATGCTTTGATCCACGGATAGGCGCTGGTAAGCCACGCGCTCATCGTGCGCTCCGCACCAGCTCGGCCAGCGCCGCGATAAACTGCGGATGGGTGCCGACCGCCGGAACCCGGTAGTATCCGGGGACACCACATCGCTCGGCGATGCGGCGGTAATCGCGGTCAAGCTCGACCAGCGTTTCCGAGTGCTCCGAGACAAACGAGATCGGCGCAATGACCACCGCTGTCCTGTCTCCGCCGGCGCGGCGAATTTCGTCATCGGCCAGGGGCCCCAGCCATTTCAGCGGCCCGACCCGGCTTTGGTAGCATACGACCCAGTCGAGCCCAGGTCGCGCTAAAGCCTCAATGAGCGCGGTGGCCGTTTGCGCGATTTGCTCGGGATAGGGATCGCCGGCGCGAACAATTTTCAGCGGCAGTCCGTGCGCGCTCAACAAGAGCCGCGCTTTGGCGTGGGCCTCGCTTGCCTTGTCGAGCATCGGCGCGATCAATCTGGCTAGTGCGGCGATAAGCCCCGGCGCAGTCGGATAGGACCCGATCGCGCGGGTCGGACAAATGAGACCTATTGCAGAGGCTGCGCACTGCCACGCCGCCAGTGACGACCCTGATGTCGTGGTAGAAAATTGCGGATAGAGCGGCAGACAGACGATCTCATCTGGCCTCCATTCCTTGACTGCTGCCGCAGTTTCCTCGGTTAGGGGATGCCAGTATCGCATGGCTACGAAACAGCAGCTGCCATCGCCGAGCTCGGCCTCAAGAGCACGCGCCTGAGCCTCGGTGTTTTCCCGCAAAGGCGATCCGCCGCCGAGATGGCTATAGATATCAACCGCGGTTTTGGCTCGGCGTCCTGCGATCAGTCGGGCAAGTGGCCACCGCAATGGTGTTGGCAATGTGATAATCGCGGGGTCGCTGAACAGATTGGTGAGAAACGGTCTCACGGCCTCTGGCCGGTCGGGCGCGCCGAGGCTCATTAACACGATTGCTCGACGCATTTCAGTCGTTCAACAGCCGCGCGAGTTCGGCCACATGCTCAGGTGGCGTATCGGGCAGTACGCCATGTCCAAGGTTGAAAATGTAGGGTCCGCCGCCAAGCGCTTTGCGCAACTCCGCGACCGCCTGGAACATCGGCTCCCCGCCGACCCTCAGCAAGACGGGGTCCAGATTGCCCTGAACCGTCAGCACTGACTGTAAATTCTCCCGCGCATACGCGGCTGGCACCGCGGTGTCGAGCCCAGCCGCATCCACACCCGTCTCCGTCGCGTACCGCTCATAGTTCAGCCCAGCACCGCGCGGAAAACCGATCACTGGAACATCTGGAAACCGCAACTTGATCTCAGCGACTAGCTGCTTCGTCGGATCGACAACCCAGCGCTCAAAACCCTCCGCCGACAGAGCACCGGCCCAGCTGTCGAACAGCTGTACAGCTTCGACCCCGGCCTCGATCTGCAGCGCTAAAAACGCCACCGTCGCCTCGGCAATTGTCTCGATCAATGCGCTAAACCTACCCGGATCGCGATAGGCCAGGGTTTTGACTCGATGAAAATCGCGACTGGTGCCGCCCTCGATCATATACGTCGCGACGGTCCACGGCGCGCCGGCAAACCCAATCAGCGCGGTCTCGGCCGTGAGTCCTGCTCTCGCTCGGCTCACCGCCTCGCCAACGGGCAGCAGTGTGGCGAGATCGAAGGATGAGACCTTAGCATTCTCAGGTAGCCCCTCCAGCTTTGGTCCATCATCCCCAAACGAGAGGCGCTGTCCCAACGCTCGTGGCACAAGAAGAATATCCGAAAACAGAATCGCCGCATCCATGCCGAAACGGCGGACTGGCTGCAGCGTAACCTCGGCAGCCATCTTTGGCGTCAGGCACAATGTCAGAAAATCGCCTGCTCTCGCCCGCAGCGCTCGATATTCCGGCAGATAGCGTCCTGCCTGACGCATCAGCCACCACGGCGGTCGCTCTAACGTCTCGCCAGCAAGAACCCGCAACAGTCTTTTTGTTTTCGGCGATGCTGTTTTCCCCGGCATGGTATCCCGATCCTTCTTCTTCACTCATAAAGGATTCTTTTATGATGAGGATAGTGGGGGATGGGTAAAACGGGGATTAGGCGATAGCCGAGAAACCATGCACACGCACAGGGAGTCTCGGTGGTTTTTTTTGCTGGGATATGAAAAACAGTGGAAAAGGCTGAACGAGGCTTTGGTGCGGTCGTCGCGGAAAAGGTGAATAGGCTGAATAACCATACGAAAGATCGACTTTTCCCCGTATCACAGGGCCAGGCGCTTATCTCTTTTCCAGGCGAGAACCGGAGGGATAGATTCACCGGCAGCGGGGAATGAATATCGGCTTCTGTCGCCACCGGTGGAAATCGCAGTGGTTTTGCAACGATCATACAAAGCTCGGATGAGATAAATCGGTGCTGACGCGGTTTCATCTCCATCTTGTTTCGGATTCGACGGGGGACACGGTTCACTCGGTGGCGCGCGCATGCCTTGTTCAGTTCGACGAGGCTGAGGCGATTGAACATGTCTGGAGCATGGTACGAACGCAAAGCCAGCTGGATCGGGTCATTGCTGGAGTCGAGGCCAATCCGGGGATCGTGCTCTATACGCTTGTCAACGATTCCCTGCGCCAGGCTCTGCAGGAAGGCTGCCGGCGCCTTGGATTGATGACGATTCCGATCCTCGATCCCGTGTTGGCGTCAATGGCGTCGTATCTCGGGCGCGAGAGCCGTGGACTGCCCGGGAAGCAGCACCTGCTCGACAGCGAATATTTTGCTCGCATTGACGCGATGACTTTCGCGATCAATCACGATGACGGCCAGTCGAGTTGGGGCATTGACGATTCGGATGTGTGCCTTGTCGGCGTATCACGAACCTCGAAAACGCCAACCAGCCTTTACCTCGCCAACCGTGGCATCAAGACGGCGAATGTCCCGTTCGTCCCAGGAGTACCGCTACCGCCAGAGCTATTGGCCGCGAGAAAGCCGCTAATCGTTGGCCTGACCAACGATCCTGAGCGGCTCACTCAGCTGCGTCGCAACCGATTGTCGATGCTCGATCACAACGGTGAAACCGATTACACCGACCTTGAGGCGGTGAAGAGCGAGGTGCGCGAGGCGCGCCGCGTTTTTGCCGAGCATCGTTGGCCGGTCATCGACGTGACCCGGCGATCGATCGAGGAAACGGCAGCGGCGATCTATAAACTGCTAGCGCGGCGGCATGGTCTCGACGCTTAGAACCCTAGGCTCCCGTTTGATCTTGGCGTCGGGCAGCCCCGCGCGCGCGGCCATGCTGAGCGCTGCCGGGGTCGAGTTTACCGCGGTCCCCGCGATGATTGATGAGGCAGCGATCAAGCGACAATATCTTGCCATGGGTGGAGGCTTGCTTTCCTGCGCAATGGCCTTGGCCCAGGCCAAGGCGCGCACGGTTGCGTTGCAACATCCCAATGCGATCGTCATCGGCGCCGATCAGATTCTGGTCATCGGTGATGAATGGTTGGACAAGCCGGCTGATCTCGGTGAGGCGGCAACACACCTTCGGTGGCTCTCTGGCCAGACGCACACGCTTGTGACGGCGGCGTGCGCCCAACGAGGGGCCGAGGTATTATGGAAGGAAACCACAACACCGAAATTGACGATGCGGCGCATTGGGGAAAGCTTTCTCGCCGGGTATATTGAAGCCGAGGGGGAAGTGGTGCTGGGCTCCGTCGGCGCGTATCGCATCGAGGGGCGGGGTGCACAACTCTTTTCGCGAATCGACGGCGACCATTTTTCGATCCGTGGCCTGCCGCTGATCGAGCTGCTCGGCTTTCTGCGCGGACGCGGTTTGTTAGGAGACTGAAGACAAGCTATGCCGATCACTGGAGCGGCGCGATTGGCCGGCATCATGGGATGGCCGGTTGCCCACTCCCGCTCGCCGGCCCTACATGGGTTCTGGCTTGCCGAGCACGGGATCGATGGAGCTTACGTCCCGTTGGCAGTTGAACCACACCGCCTTGAACAAGCGTTGCGCGCACTGCCCGCGCTCGGGTTCCGCGGCTGCAATCTGACGATCCCGCACAAGCAGGCGGCGCTCGCGGTGATGGACCGGGTCGATCCCTTCGCCCGCCGCATCGGTGCGATGAATACGGTGGTCATCACCGGCGATGGGTGTCTCGAAGGCAGCAACACCGATGTCTTTGGTTTTCGGGAGAATCTGCGCGAGCAAGCGCCGAATTGGCAAGCGAAGGCCGGTCCTGCGGTGGTGCTTGGCAGCGGCGGCAGCGCCCGGTCGGTCGTCGCTGCGCTGGTCGCTGATGGCGTCTCCGAGGTTAGGCTCGTCAACCGCACCGTCACCCACGCCGAAGCGCTCGCGGGAGATCTCACACAGCCGGAAACTCGCATCGTTGTTCACCCGTGGGAAGCGCGGAACACGGCGCTGCGCGATGCCGGCATCCTCGTTAATACCACTAGCCTCGGCATGGATAAGGAGCCGGCACTCGATATCGATCTCTCCGGATTGCCACTCGCCGCGGTGGTCGTCGATATCGTGTATGTGCCACTCGAGACCGGCCTCCTCGCAGCGGCGCGGCGACGCGGCAACCCAGCCGTCGACGGGCTCGGCATGCTCTTGCATCAGGGTCGGCCCGGGTTTGAGGCCTGGTTCGGCGTCGCCGTCAGTGTTACCCCGGCGCTACGTGCGGCGATGCTCTCTACGTTTGCGCCACGATGATCGTCCTCGGGCTCACCGGCTCGATTGGTATGGGCAAAAGCACCGCCGCCGCGGTGCTGCGTCGATTGGGCGTGCCGCTCTATGATGCCGACGCCGAGATCCATAAGATGCTCGGCCCAGGCGGCGCGGCGGTTGCGCGAGTTGAGGAGGCATTTCCCGGCGTCCGCAGCGATAACGGTGGGATCAACCGCGCGCGGTTAGGCAAGCGTGTTTTCGGCAAACCCGAAGCGTTGCGCCGCCTGGAAAAAATTCTTCATCCGATGGTGCGCGCGGTCGAGCGGGGCTGGATAGCGCAGCAACGCGGCCGTCGGGCCAAACTGGTTGTGCTGGATATCCCGCTCCTGTTTGAGACGGATCGTATTGACCGCATTGACGGAGTCATCGTCGTCTCGGCGCCCGCCCGCCTGCAGCGCGAACGAGTGCTGCGCCGCAAGGGGATGACTGAGGAAAGGTTCACCGCGATCCTCAAAACGCAATTGCCGGATCGCGAGAAAAGGCGACGGGCGGATTTTATTGTCAGCACGGCGTTGAGCCGAAGCGCGGGGGCGCGGCAGCTGGCGGCGATCGTGGGGCGGGTCCGGGAGGGGAAATGGCGGCGCAGTCGGCGGCTGCGTCGGCTGAGGGGGAGGGCAGCATGCGCGAAATTGTGATCGATACGGAGACCACGGGGCTCGACCCGACCGCGGGCCACCGGATAGTCGAAATTGCCGCGATCGAGTTGTTTCATCACGTCCCGACGGGGCGGAAATTTCACCGCTACATCAATCCCGAGCGCGACATGCCGGACGACGCCTACGCGGTACATGGCCTCACGTCCGAATTCCTTGCCGGCCATCCGTCGTTCGCGGCGGCGGCCGATGAGCTCCTCGCTTTTCTTGGCGACGACCGGCTCGTGATCCACAACGCCGAGTTCGACTTGGCGTTTCTCAACGCCGAACTCGCCCGGCTCGGCCGCCCGGCCCTAGCGTCACCTGCGGTCGATACATTGTCGATGGCGCGACGCCGGTTTCCCGGTTCTCCGGCGAATCTGGACGCCTTGTGCAAACGCTTCTCGATCGATCTATCGGCGCGCGACAAACACGGTGCGGAGATCGATTGTGGTCTCTTGGCTGAGGTTTACGTCGAATTGCTGGGTGGCCGCCAGCCTGGGCTCGATTTCGCCGTCGGACAGGCCACGGCGCCGACGCTCGCAGAGGTGACGGCGAGCCGGCCGGCGCGCGAGCCGCGTCCGCACGCGGCCTCGGCCGAGGAGCTGGTCGCGCACGCCGCGCTGCTGCAATCGATCGCTAACCCGTTATGGGTGAGCGAGAGGTAAAGGGGGTCAGGCAGGCGTGCCGGCCAGCGGAGGCTGTCCCTGATTGCGGCGCAGCAGTTCGGTAAAATCGATCGGGTTGATCATCAGCGGCGGAAATCCGCCGTCACGTGTCGCGTCCGCGATGATATTGCGGGCGAAGGGGAACATTAGGCGCGGTATTTCGACGAGCAATGCCGCGGGCAACATCTCTTGCGGCAGATTGCGCGCTGTCACCACGGCACCGTAAGCAAGTTCGACGATGAATAGTGAGTCGTTGCCGATCTTGGCGCTCGCGTTCACGGTTAACACGACCTCGTACGTCTCGGGATTGAGATTATGTGCCTTGACGTCGACGTTGATTTCGACAGCCGGGGCGCTGGTTTGCTGCGTCAGGCTATGCGGTGCGCGCGGGTTCTCGAAGGAGAGGTCTTTAATGTATTGCGCGTTGACAAAGAGCTGCTGCCCGCTTTGCGGGGGCCCGGCGGGCGGCGTTTGCAGATCGTTACCGTTTGTCGTCTGAACCATGATTTGCCTCGTTGATCGCCGTGCCGCCACCCGGCTTACACGGATCGCGGCTTGGCTTCAACGGCAGGTTCACCACCCCGCAACACGAGGTAAGCTTGTTCGGGGGCCGCCGATCCCTTATCTAGTCTAGGTGAGCGATGCGGCTTAGCGTCGGGGCACGTGGAAGACGGCGGAGGCGATGGGCGACTTGCCGCACTATTTCGACATCATTTTATTCGCGATGGTCGCGGCATTCCTCGTGCTTCGGCTGCGCAGCGTTCTCGGCCGACGCACCGGCAATGAGCGGCGGCGCGAATATCTGCGTGAGCCCGCGACGACGAGCGACAAGGTGGTAACGCTTGGCCAGCGCCCGGCTCCAGCGGTTGCCGGGCCTCCGCTGCCGGCGGCTGCTCCCGCAGGTGCGGTCGCCAACGGTCTGGCGCAGATTGCCGCCGCCGATTCGGGGTTTGAAGCCACGCGGTTCCTCGACGGCGCGCGGGCGGCGTTCGAATGGATTCTCGGCGCGTTTGCCGCCGGCGACAAAATGAAGTTGCGCTCACTGTTGAGCGACGACGTATACAAACCTTTCGCCGAAGCGATCGGCGAGCGCGAGGCGGCCGGCGAAACGTTGGAAACACGGATCAACAAAATTGGCGATATCGATATTGTAGAGGCGGGGGTTGATGGAGACTCGGCGCGGGTGACGGTCAAGTTGGTTTCGCAGCAAATCCACGTGCTGCGGGCGCATGACGGCAGCGTGGTCGACGGCGACCCGCAGAACCCAGTCGAAAAGACCGATTTCTGGACGTTCGCCCGCGATACGAGATCGTCCGATCCAAACTGGCTGCTTGTTGCCACCGGCGGCAACTGACCGGCCACGCGATAAATGAGCGAGCAGGTGCGGGTCGCGCTATTGGTGACCTGCCTCGTTGATTTGTTCCGGCCGAGCATCGGCTTCGCCGCGGCGAGGCTTCTCGAAGACGCTGGATGCACCGTGGCGGTGCCGCGCGCTCAGACCTGCT
The DNA here is from genome assembly GCA_035935235.1 of Allostellaceae bacterium. Classification (GTDB taxonomy): domain Bacteria; phylum Pseudomonadota; class Alphaproteobacteria; order ATCC43930; family CGMCC-115725; genus DATARH01. Next base: position 5,608 of record DASYXG010000262.1, on the reverse strand, counting down.
GCGGCCAACCAGCCTATAATTCGGGCGACAAGGACGACGCCAAGGCCATCGCCCGCCAAGTCATCGAGGCTTTCATCGGCTTCGATTATGTCGTCGCGCCGTCGGGGTCCTGCGCGGGAATGGTCAAGGTGCACTACCCCGAGCTTTTCGCCGATGAACCCGCGATGCTCGCTAAGGCTGCAGAGCTGGCGGCGCGGACATGGGAACTGGTGTCGTTTTTGGTCGACGTGTGCGGTGTGAAAAGTGTATCGGCGACCTGCGTGGGATCGGCAACCTATCACGATTCGTGTTCCGGGCTGCGCGAGCTCGGGGTCAAAGCGCAGCCGCGCCAATTGCTCGCCTCGGTCAAGGGTCTCGTCCTCAAGGAATTACCCGGAGCCGAAATCTGCTGCGGCTTTGGTGGCACCTTTGCGGTCAAATATCCGGAAATCTCAGGCAAGATGGCGAGCGACAAGATCGCCGACATCTCGGCGACGGGTGCGGATTGCGTGCTTGCCGGGGATCTTGGCTGCTTGCTACAGATCGCCGGGCGGGCGTCACGTGTGGGCAGCAGGATCGATACCCGCCACGTTGCGGAGGTGCTTGCCGGCGTGACCGAGACGGTGCCGCCGATCGGCGCGCCGCGGAATGATTGATGGACCCGACCAGCCGCGCCTTTATCGAGAACGCCCATACCGGTCTCGCCAATCCAGTGCTGCGGCGAGCGCTCGGTATCGCGGGCGCGGGCTTTCCCGCGCGCCGCGCCGAGGCGGTCGCGCGACTACCTGAGTTCGAGGCGCTTCGCGACGAAGGTAAGTCGATCAAGGACCATACCATCGCGCATCTCGACTACTATCTGGAGCTTTACGAGAAGAATGTGACGGCTTCGGGCGGGGTCGTGCATTGGGCGCGCGATGCAGCCGAGGCGCGCGCGACGGTCCTCGACATCTGCCGCTCGGTTGATGCGAAGGTTGTCACCAAGGGCAAATCGATGGTGGCGGAGGAAATCGCGCTTAACGGTCACCTCGAAAGGAACGGCATCACCCCGATCGAGACCGATCTGGGCGAATACATCATCCAGCTTCGCCAGGAGCCGCCGAGCCACATCATCGCGCCGGCAATCCATCTGATGAAGGAGCAGGTCGAGCAAGCTTTCCGCGCCGCGCACGCCGATCTCGACCCGGCGCGCATCATCGCCGAGGCGCCGCAGCTCTGCGCCGAAGCGCGCGCAATCCTGCGCCCGCAATTTCTCGCCGCCGATGTCGGTATCACCGGCGCCAATTTCCTGGTCGCCGAGACCGGCTCGAGCATCATCGTCACCAATGAGGGGAATGGCGACCTGACGCAGACCTTACCAAAGGTCCATATTGTCGTCGCAAGCCTGGAAAAAATCGTGCCGACGCTTGAGGACGCGGCGACGCTCCTGCGTCTGCTGGCTCGCTCGGCCACTGGCCAGGAGTTTTCCTCCTACACGACGATGTCGACCGGCCCGCGGCGGCCGGGGGATCTCGACGGACCCGAACAGTACCACGTCGTGCTCGTCGACAACGGGCGCAGCGCGATGATCGGCGGCGAGTTCCAAGAAATGTTGCGATGCCTTCGTTGTGCCGCCTGCCTCAACCATTGCCCGGTCTACACCGCGATCGGCGGCCACGCCTATGGCTGGGTCTATCCCGGCCCAATGGGCGCAGTGCTGACCCCGGCGCTGATTGGCATCGCCGAGGCTGGCCACCTACCCAATGCATCGAGCTTTTGCGGCCGCTGCGAGAGCGTCTGCCCGGTGAAAATTCCGCTACCGCGGATGATGCGGCATTGGCGCGAGCGGCAATTTGTACAACGCCAGGTCGCCTCGGCATATCGCGGCAGGCTCAAACTCTGGACCTGGGTCGCGCTCCGCCCGGAACTGTATCACGCATTGGTCGCGATAAAGGCCCGACTGCTGGGCTGGCTCGGGAAGAGCCGCGGTCGGTTTCGCGCGATACCGCTGGCCGGAGGTTGGACTGAGATCCGCGACATGCCGGCGCCCGAGGGCCGCAGCTTTCACGCGCTGTGGGCGGAACGACAGCGCGAAAAACGATGAGCGCTCGCGACGATATCTTAGACCGCATCCGAAGAGGGTTGGGCCGCGGCGCGCTCACCGGCGACGCTGCGGACGAGGTCGCGGCTCGTATTGCCGAGCATCGCCGCAACCTGATCCCGGCTCGCGCCACCACGCTTGAAAAAGCGGCCCGAATCGACCTTTTTGTCGCCATGTCCGAGGCGGTGCAGACCACGGTCGCGCGCGTTGCTAAAGATATTGATATTCCTGGTGAGGTGGCGCGCTATCTCGCCGCGGAAAACCTGCCGGCCGAGCTCAGAATGGCGCCCGATGCCAGCCTTGATGCGCTTCCCTGGCGCGAACGCCCGCTGCTGAACATCCGGCCCGGCAAGGCCGAGCCAGGCGACGCGGTATCGCTCACTCCGTGCCTCGCGGCAATCGCCGAGACGGGGACGCTTATGCTGGTTTCGGGTGAGGCAACGCCAACGACACTTAACTTCTTGCCCGATACGCATATCGTTGTGCTGCGCGCGCACCAAGTGGTTGCCGGCTATGAAGAGGGCTGGGACTTATTGCGCCAACGTCCGGGGGGTGGGCCGCAGGCGTTGCCGCGCGCGGTCAATTTCATCACCGGTCCGTCACGAACCGGCGACATAGAGCAAAAAATACAATTGGGCGCGCACGGGCCGCGGCGGCTTCACGTGATCTTGGTTGATGATGTCGCGGCGGACGAGTGCAAATAGCGACGCGTCGCTATGGCAGCGGGAAACACGCGACGTCAAGCCGCTGGCGCCTCGTCCGCGACTCGGACCGCAACCGCTCTCGCAACAGCGGCTGCCCGTTCCACGCGCTGTTTCGCGCGGAGACACGGCGCCGCATGCGATCGCACTCGATCGATTCAGCGGCATCGATCGCGCCAATGCGACGCGGTTGAAACGCGGCCAGCACAGGATTGACGCGCGGCTTGACCTGCACGGAATGACACAGGACGAGGCGCATCGTGTGCTCCTCGGCTTCATCCGAGCGGCGCGCGCGGGCGGCAAGCGGTGCGTTCTGGTTATTACTGGCCGGGGCCGGCTCGGCGGCGGGGTTCTTAAGGCAGCGGTTCCCCGTTGGCTTGACGAGGCTGAGCTCCGTCCGCATTTGCAGGCGATCGCGACGGCACAGCCACGGGATGGCGGTGCCGGGGCGCTTTACATTATGCTGCGCCGCAACGCGTCAATTTCGGACCGGTGATGCCTCAGGACGGCGATCTGCTCGCCTTGATCGACCGCCTGCGCGCCGCGCGGGTACTGTGCATCGGCGATGTGATGCTTGACCATTACGTCTATGGCCAATCTGATCGGCTGTCGCCCGAGGCGCCGGTTCCAGTGCTGGCGATCGACAGCGAGACCCAAAATCTCGGTGGCGCCGGCAACGTGCTGCGCAATCTCGCCGCGCTCGGGGTGGGAATGTCTTTCATCTCGGTTGTCGGCAACGACTCAACCGGACGGGAGGTCGAGAACCTGCTGGCCGAGCTCGATGGCGCCGAGATCCATGTGTTGGTACAGCCGCAGCGGGTGACGACGGTTAAGACCCGCTTTATCGCGGTCAACCAGCATCTGCTGCGCGTCGACCGCGAGAGCGCAGCGCCTCTCGGCCCGTACATTCGCGACGACCTCATCCGCTTGATGCGAGAACTGGTCAACAGCCACACGGTTGTCGCCATCTCCGATTACGCAAAGGGCCTGCTGGCTGATGGAGTCGCACTCGAAATCATCAAGACCGCGCAGGAGGCCGGAGCGAAGGTCGTCGTCGAACCGAAAGGCGGCGATCACATCCGGTATCGCGGCGCCGATGTGCTGATGCCGAGCCGGCGCGAGCTAGCGCAGGCCACGGGACTGCCAGTGGCGACCGCCGGAGAAGTTGCCGCCGCCGCCCGGTCACTGATCGAGCGCTGTGGGTTCGGCGCGGTATTTGTTTTGCTCGGCCGCGACGGGGCGGTGCTGGTCGAGCCGCGGGAAGCGATGGCGATCGCCGGCGGCGCGGTTGGCGACGCTCACGATCCGGGCGGGGTCGAAGACGCCGCACTGGCGGTGCTGGCCGCTGGTCTCGGCGCCGGTCTGCCGCTCACGGCGACGGCTAAGCTAGCCGCCTTCGCGGCCGGTATCGCCGGGGCAAAAAGCGGGACGTCAGTCGCTTCCGCTGGCGAGCTCTCCGCCATCCTGGCGAGCGCGTCGCGTTCGGAAGAGACCGGAACCGCCTTGCGGGTCGAGATGGAGCCGCAGGCGCGCCGCGGCGGTCAGAGCAAAGCGTAGCGTGAGGGCTTTGCGCCGTCCGGGGACCAGCCTACCGCCCGCGCCGTCGCGGATCACCGCGGCGGCGAAAGCATCCGCCACTATGAGGCCACATTCCTCGGGGATGAGCGTCATCGGAAAACCGCGCGGGATGGCAAAATAGAAACGATCAGCGAATTCGCGATAATCGCGCCATTTGCGATCGGCACGGAAATCGGCGACTGAGCTCTTGATCTCGACGATAATCAAATTGCCGCCGCGGCTCAGGGCAAGAATGTCCGCGCGGCGCCCATTGGCGAGCGGGAATTCGAGCAGGGTGGCGTAGCCGAGTTGCTCGAGCGCGCGGCAGGTGCCGCGCGCCAAGAGCTTCGCGGCCGGGCCAACATCGGCCAGGTCGGCGACGGGCTTAGCAACGGGCAGGTTGGGACGGCTGGGCATCGACCGCCTAACTTGAGGAGTGAGACTGAATGAGGGTGAGAGCGACGCTGAGCAAGCTCGTGTTCCTGCGCGAGGCGTGCAGCCTCGCCTGGCCATATTGGCGATCTGAGGAGAAATGGGTCGCGGCCGGACTGCTCACCGGGGTTGTCGGGCTCACGCTGTTCTCTGTTTGGCTCACTGTTAGATTCAACCTATGGTATAATAACGCTTACGACGCGCTTCAGAAATACGACGCCGCGGCGTTTTGGTGGCAGGCCGTCGTGTTCATGTTGCTGGCGACCGCCAGCGTCGTGGCCTCAGTCTATCGACTCTACTTGCGGCAGATATTGGAAATCCGTTGGCGGCGATGGATGACGAGCCAGTTCCTGCGCGGCTGGCTCGATGACCGAGCTTATTACCACATGGAACTTGACCGTCAGGCGACGGACAACCCGGACCAACGCATCGCCGAGGATCTCAGCCAGTTTACCGAATATACCCTCACGCTCTCGCTCGGCTTGTTGAACGCCGTCGTCACCCTTGGCTCGTTTCTGCTCATCCTGTGGACGCTTTCCGGGATATTGACGATCCCGCTCGGCGGCGATGCGCATATCGACATCCCGGGTTATCTCGTCATCACGGCCTTTCTTTACGCTGCGGTCGGTACCTGGCTGACGCATTGGGTCGGCCGTCCGCTGATGCGGTTGATATTCGACCAGCAACGCTACGAGGCCGATTTCCGCTTCAGCTTGGTGCGCTTGCGCGAGAACGCGGAGGGCATCGCCCTTTACGGCGGCGAAGGTCACGAGCTCGCGACGTTTCAGGAGCGGTTCGCCCGCATCGTGGCGAATTGGTGGGGCATTATCCGCCGCCGCAAGAAACTGACCTGGCTGACGCA
>DASYXG010000261.1:0-13590 GCA_035935235.1 Allostellaceae bacterium | reverse complement strand
ACGAGCATCAGCGGGCCGTTGATCGGCATCACCTCGTCCATAAAAACGGCGATGTTCATCGCCCGCGGCTCGGGCATGCCGTCGTCGCGCGCCCAGGTGCCGTAATCCTGATGCCACTGCCAGACATCGCCCTCGAAGGCGGCCTTGGCGTTGATTTTGTACTGGTGCATGTAGAGTTGTTCGCCGAACACCTGCTCCACCGGGCGGATCAGCCGCGGGTGCGAGCCGAGCAAGCGGAAGGCCTCGTTATAGGTATGCGCGGCAAAGGCGGTGCGCGGCGCGCCGGTCTTCTCGCGCCAAACCTCCTGGCGGTCGGTGGCGTAGATGCTCTCGGCCTCGTCGCGCAGGATCGCGACTTCGGCTTCCGAGAAGCAGCCCGGCAGGAACAGCCAGCCTTCGTCAGCGAATTGCCGGAGCTGCTGTGCGGTAAGTTCCATCGCGGTCTCCATCCCGAGAATTCGCCAGATGGGCGAGCCTTCGAGCGTTTTCGGCGCCGGCCCGGTCCGTGTGCCGTTGCGCCGCAGTCTCTGCTCCGGCGGTGTCCCCGGCCAAAACCAGTCGCATGATTTGCTCGTGCTCATGCCACACCAGCGGACGCTGCTCCGGATCTTCGAGAACGATCCCCATGGAGCGCTTAAAGTGCGGCCACTGCGCCGCGACCGTATCTTCGATCGCCCGGTTTCCGGACAGACGGTACAGCGCGGTGTGAAACGCGACGTCCGCCTCGATAAAGGCGAGCACCGGCGCATCCGGGCGCAGCTTCAGGCCGTCGGCAAGCGCCCGCTGCGCCGCCCGCCGCTGCGCCAAATCGACGATACGGTCGGCGACGCGCTCGGCGGCGAGCCGCGCCGCCAGCGCGTCAAGCGCGGTGCGCACCTGGTAAAGCTCGCGCATCGCGATCGCATCAATCGTCGAGACCACCAGTCCGCGGCGGCCGTTCTCTTCGACTAGTCTCTGCTGTTTCAGCAACTGCAGCGCGTGGCTGATGGGCTGTCGCGAGACCCCGAGCATCCGACCGAGTTCTTCCTGGCGAATGCGCAGGCCGGGAGGGAGCGTGCCATCAGCGATCGCCGCGACTAGCCGCTCATAAGCGCGCTGGATCAGCGCCGGCTGAGACTCGAGGAGTTGCAACGCGAGCCTGATTTTGAATTCGGAATTCGAATTATGCCCCACTCAGCGATTACGTCAACCGATCGCGGTGGACACGATGGAAGATGGCAATCGGCCCATCTCACCATCGGCGCCCGCGTCCGCTTAGGTTCGCTGTTCCGCCCTGAAAACCCATTCGTCGTAGCTCTCTCAGCCGGCAGTCATCCCCGTTCGGCGGGCGCAGGGCGGGAGGCGCCGTGACGACGCTTCCCGGAAGCAATTGAAAAACAGGACGAAGAGGGAAGAGCCGTGATTGCTACTGCCGGCCACGATAGTTCTTGTAGAACTGCACCGCGTCTGGCGTGAGCTGGAACCCGACCATGAGGTTGAGGTCGGAGAGCGCCCGCCCGCCGGTCGAGAACGCGACCTCGACATGGTCGGTGACGCCGGCGCGCTTGGCATCGGGCGCAAGGGTGACGTGTACCGAGAACAGCTTCTTGCCGAGGATCGTCTGGTCCGCCGCGGTCAGCGCGACAAAATAATTGAAATCGGCGTCGTTGCTGCGCCCCGCCGGGCCGCGTTCGCCGATGATGACGTTGTCGAGCGAGGCATGCAGGATGTCTCCCTCAAGCCGGCAGGTCGCGGTGATGTCGCTGAAGATGCCGGTCCACGCGACATAAAGCGGCTTCTGTTCGGCCCCCGGAGCAAACAGCACGGTGTTGGCGAGGGGCCGCAAGATTGCCGCGACCGGGCAGGCCGGCGCGGCCGTGGGCTGGGACTTCTTGGCGAAGGGATTCCAACCGCCGCTGCAAGCCGAGAGCAGGACGAGGGCAATGACGGCGCCGGCCGCGGCGGCGGCGCGGCAGTGCCGGTAGCAGCCGACCTTCGCGGGTGAGCGCAAAACCGGGAACCGCCAGCTAGAGCTTATTATGGGTCCCGTCGCAGAGCGGCTGTTTGGCGGTCGCCTTGCAGCCGCAGAACCACACCTGCCCCGATTTTTCCGCCGTGTACATTAGCGGGTTGAGCCCCGTGCCCTTGTGCGAGCCGTCGCAAAAGGGCTGTCCCTTGCTGCGCCCGCAGGCGCACCAGAAATAGCGCTTGCCGGCCTCGACCGTGACACCGTAAGGCGCCTTTTGCGCCGGGATCGGAGCGTCCATCTTTCTTCCCCACCATTGCCCTTGCTACTGTTCACGCGCGGCAGCGCGGGAACCCCCTGGGCCGGCGCGACTTTATGCGAGCCTCGCCCGGCAGACAAGCCGGGTCGGCGCCGCGAACCGGACGACCAAGGCGGTAGATGGCGGTCTATACCGAAATCGGCGACGACGAGCTGCGCGGGTTCGTCGCAGCCTACGACATCGGCGAGGTGTTGACCTGCAAGGGCATCGCAGAGGGGGTCGAGAACTCGAACTATCTGCTCGGCACCGAGCGCGGCACCTTCATCCTGACGCTCTACGAAAAGCGCGTGGCGCCAGGGGACCTGCCGTTCTTCATCGCCTTGATGGATCACCTGGCGCATCAGGGGGTGGCTTGCCCCACCCCGGTGCGGGCCAAAGATGGCGGCGCGTTGCGCGAATTGTGCGGCCGACCGGCGGCGATCGTCACCTTCTTGAATGGCATGTGGCCGCGCCGGATCGCCCCGTTCCATTGCGCCAGCCTCGGCGCGGCCCTGGCGCGGCTGCACAAGGCCGGCGCGTCGTTCGGGATGACTCGGCCCAACGATCTCAGCATCGCCGGCTGGCACCGGCTTTACGTCGCCTGCGCCGGGCGCGCCGATGAGCTGGCCGAAGGGCTTTCCGCGGAAATCGGCGAGGAGCTGACCGCGCTCGAGACCGCGTGGCCAACCGGACTGCCGACCGGGGTGATCCACGCTGACCTGTTTCCCGACAACGTGTTTTTCCGTGATCGCGAGGTTTCCGGGCTGATCGACTTCTACTTCGCCTGCACCGACGCCTTTGCCTACGATTTGGCGATCTGCCTCAACGCCTGGTGCTTCGAGCCCGACGGCGCCTTCAACGTGACCAAGGCGCGACTACTGGTCGGGCAATACCGCGGCGAACGCGAGCTGTTACCGGCGGAGATCGCCGCGTTGCCGCTACTGGCGCGCGGCAGCGCGCTGCGTTTCCTGCTGACCCGGCTCTACGACTGGCAGAATCAGCCCGAAGGCGCGCTGGTGCGGCCGAAGGACCCGCTCGAATACTTGAAAAAGCTGCGCTTTCATCGCGGCGTCGCCAGCCCGGCCGAATATGGCATCGAACCCTGACCGCGTTGCGCTGAGTCCGCCCGAGGTCGAAATTTTTACCGACGGGGCGTGCAGTGGCAACCCGGGGCCGGGCGGCTGGGGAGCGATCCTGCGTTACGGCGAAGTCGAGAAGGAACTCGCCGGTGGCGAGACGGCGACCACCAACAACCGCATGGAGCTAACCGCCGCGATCGAGGGGCTGCGCGCGCTCAGGCGCCCATGCCGGGTGCGGCTCTATACCGACAGCACCTACGTGCGCGACGGAATCATGCGCTGGTTACTGCAATGGAAGGCGCGCGGCTGGCGCACCGCCGACAAGAAGCCGGTCAAAAACATCGATCTATGGCAGAGCCTCGACGAGGCCGCCGCGCCGCACGAGATCGAATGGATCTGGGTTCGCGGCCATGCCGGCCACACCGAGAACGAGCGCGCCGACGTGCTGGCGCGGGCTTCTATCCCTCGACCGGAAGCGCCTCAGGAGCCGGTATAATTCCACGTCTTGCCGTCGGCGCCGGCGCTAACCTCGCCGCGCGCCTGGAGCTGGCCGAGGGAATGGCGGATCGAGGTGTAGGCCATCGTCACACCCTTGTCGCGGGTGAGCGCGGCGCGGATATCGGCCGGGCGGCCGCTGCCGGACGGCAGCGCCTTCAATACCTCGGCGACCAGCCGCGCGTTGGTGCCCCGTTGCGGCCGCCGGCGCACGGCGCGGCGCGGCTTGGCGGTGGGTCCACGCGACCGACCCCCGCGCGGGGCCGCCGGGGCCGCGGCCTTGGCGGGGCGGCCTCGCCGAACCGGCGATGCCTGGCTACCAGGCCGGGCGGCAAAGTCGCGGACTGCCTGCATCGCCGCGGCATAGCCGGCGGCATAAGCCTCGCGGCGGATCGCCTCGATCTGATCCTGCAATTGGGTCATGGCTGTTTTTGCCATTGCGGTTTTGTTCCTCCCTGTCTCCGGGCGACAATTAGCACGGCTTTCGTGGCCTTCGGTCAAGCCGGTTACACGATTCGTTCACGCGGCGAGCGGGTCTCGGCGACCAAGTCGCGTAACCGCGTCTTGCCGGGAAGCGGATCGAGCGTCATCACCGCACCCTCGACGAGGCGAGTGGTGCACGCGTAGAGCACGCGCCCGTCGATGGCGATCGTGCACTCCTTGCAGACATTGGCGTTGATGCAGCTATAGCGGATCGCCAGCGACGGGTCGCGATGGCCGCGGATCCAGATCAGCGCGTCCAGCACCGTGGCGCCGTCTTCAAACGGCACGGCGAATTCTTCGTAACTCGGCGGCTCATCGCCTGTTCCGCGGCAGATTTTGAGCCGGGCGGTTTTCATGACGCCCACCGAACAGCAGCACCCGCGGCTTCCATCGTCACAAGCTGCCGCCGCGCGAGGCCGGGATCGCTGTCCGGGAAGTCGGTGCGCTGATGCGCGCCGCGGCTTTCGCGGCGGGCGAGCGCGGCGCGGGTCACCGCCTCGGCGGCGACAAGGCTGGCGCGCAACTCGAACCAATCGGCGAGGCTGGCGTTGCACGCGCGATCCGGGTTAATGGCGAGCGACGGCAGGGCATCGCGCATCCCGGCGAGCCGAGCCAGCGCCCGCGTCAGCCCCGCCGCATCGCGCAACGGCCCGACTGCGTCGCCCATCAGCGCGCGCATTTCCTCGAGCAGCACGGCGGCGCTTCCGTCACCCTTGTGGCCATCGGCAAGAGCGCGGATGCGGTCGACAGCTTCTTCCGCCGCGCCGTCGCGCCAATCCGATGCCGGCTTCGCAGCCGCCGCGAACTTGCCCGCCCGCTCGCCGAACACCAACGCCTCGGAGATGGCGTTGCCGGAAAGCCGGTTGGCGCCATTGGCGCCGCCGACCGCCTCGCCCGCGGCGAACAGCCCCGGCACCGTCGAGGCCATGTGCTCGTCCACCGCGATCCCACCCATGTGGTAATGCGCGATCGGCGACACCTCGACCGGCGCCTCTGCGAGATCGATGCCGTTCTTCGCCAGGCGTTCGATCACCGGCCCGAAGGCAGCCTCGAGATCGACCACGGGAACATGCTCGAACGACAGGAACACGCCGCCATGCGGCGAGCCGCGCCCGGCGGCGACCTCGCTGACGATCGCATGGGTGGCGATGTCGCGCGGGGTGGTGTACGCGTCGGTCTCGTCGCTGCCGTAGCGGGCGAGGAATTCGCGACCGACGCCATCGAGCAGCCGGCCGCCGAGCTTGTAACGAAACGGGTCCCACATGATCGGGTCCATGCCGACGAGGCGCGGCGCCAGATGGCCAATTGGAAAGAACTGCACGAATTCCATGTCAACCAGCTGAGCGCCGGCCCTCAGCGCCAACGCGTAGCCATCGCCGCCCATATTCGCCGAGGCGCTGTTTCGCCGGTAGATACGGGTGAGCCCGCCGGTCGCAATGATCGTCGCCCGGGCGGCGATCGTCACCGGCTCGCCACTCGCGGCATCGAGCGCGACGGCGCCGACCACCGCCCCGTCAACCGCGACGAGATCGGTGACCGTGAGGTTGCTCACTCGGCGGATCGCATCGATCCGGCTGATCTGTCGGCGCAGGGTCGCCGCCACCGCCGGGCCGGTGTTGAGGAAATCGACATAACAGCAGCGCGGCCGGGAATGACCCGGCGCGGTGACCTGCGCGATCCGGCCGCTATCGCGCCGCGCCCAGCCGACCTGCCATTCGCCCATCTCGCGAATGCGGGCCGGCGCCTCCTCGCAAAGGATCGCGGCCAAGGCCTCGTTGCAGAGGCCGCGACCGGCGGCGAGCGTGTCGTCGAGATGCAGTCGCCAATCGTCGTCGCTTTCCTCGGCGAGCGCGGCGGCGACGGTCATCTGCGCCATGATCGTCGCGCCGCCCCGGCCGACGAGGCTCTTATCGAGCAACAGAACGCGCTCCGCGCCACAGCGCGCCGCCGAAATCGCGGCATACATCCCGGCGCCGCCGGTGCCGATGATCAGTACGTCCGTCTCGAGATGGATCATCGCGACTTGACGCCACGCCCGAGGATCGCGGCGATCGGGATGAAATACCAACCGTCGCGGCGATAGGCGGCGGCGCGGCGGGCGATCTCGGCTTCGATCGCCAGCAGCGCCGCCGGTCGCTGCGCCTCGATCAGCGCCGCGGTACGCACCGTGCCGCGCCGAAACACCGCGATCAGATCCCCGGGGTGCGCCATACGCCATTCACGTCGCACCAGCGTCACGCTGGCCTCGGCAAACCCGGCCTCGCCGAGCAGACGCAGCACCGCGTCCTCGTTGTCGATCCCACCACCGGACGGCGGCGCCTTCGCGGCGTCAGGATCGCCGTGCAGACGCACCGCGTCGAACAAGAACTGCCAGGCGATGTTTTCCGCCGGGCTGCCCCACGTCGTGAAAGCGAAACGCCCGCCCGGGCGCACCACGCGGAACGCCTCGGCGAGTGCGCGCCCGGGCCGCGGCACGTGATGGATGCCGAAATTGGACACCACCGCGTCGAACGACGCGTCGGCGAGCGGCATCGCCTCGGCGTCGCCTGCGTCGAAGCGCAGGCCGGGATGGGCGGCGCGCGCCTCGGCCAGCATCGCGGGCGCAAAATCGAGACCGCCTGCCTCGGCGCCGCGCCGGGACGCAGCGCCCGTCACGATCCCCGGACCGCAACAAAGATCGAGCACTCTGGTGCCGGTCGTGACCTCGGCCGAGTCGAGCAGCGCTTCGACGAATTCGCTGCTCGCCGCGGCAAAGGTCGCGCGGTACGCCGACGCCGCCTTTTCCCAGCCGGCACGCTCGAACGCGCGAACTGCTTCGGGATCAAACGCCATCGCGTCAGGCTCGAACAGGCTTCCCGCCGCGGAAACGGGTCTCGCTCATGTGCGTTCTCCTTCCCAGAGTGAGGGTTCAGGATAAATGATCCTGGCACAAGGATTGTAGGTGGAGTAAACGGGCGCGCTCGGCGCGCGGGAAGCGACCAGCCTGGTCTCCGAGGAGGAGATACGTGCATAGTCGGATCGGCGCTTTCGCGCCGCGGCATGGGTGAGGCGAACGGATTGTCCGAAAGCCAACCGCAGCCAATCGCGCCCATCACCGCCGTAGCGGCGGCGCCGGAAAAACCGAGCCTGCGTCAAAGCCTGGCAGTCGCCGCGCTCGGCGTCGTCTACGGCGATATCGGCACCTCGCCGCTTTACACGGTGAAGCAATGTTTCGATAGCGCAACGGTGAGCCCTTTGCGGGTCTACGGCGTGCTGTCGCTGATCGCCTGGTCGCTGTTTCTCGTCGTCACGGTCAAGTACGTGATCGTGCTGATGCGCGCGGACAATCGCGGCGAGGGCGGCATCCTCGCGCTGATGGTCCTGGCGTTGCGTGCGACCCTGCGGTCACCCAACCGATGGGTGCTGTGGGCTGGGCTGTTCGGTGCCGCCTTGTTCTACGGCGACGGCGTTCTGACCCCGGCCATCTCGGTGCTGAGCGCGGTCGAGGGGCTCAAGGTCCAGACCCCCGAACTGGAGCCGTTCGTGATTCCGCTAACCTTGGCGCTTCTGGTCGTGCTGTTCATCGCGCAGCGGCGCGGCACCGGCAGGGTCGGCGGGTTTTTCGGCCCGATCATCATCGTCTGGTTTGTGACGATCGCGCTCCTCGGCCTCAAGGAGATCGCGCGGCACCCGACGATCATGTGGGCGCTCAATCCGATTTACGGCATTGACCTCATTCGCCGCCACCCGGCTGCCGGCTTTGTCCTGCTCGGCGCGGTGGTTTTGGCGGTGACCGGCGCCGAGGCGCTCTATGCCGATATGGGCCATTTCGGCCGCGGCCCGATCCGGCGCGCCTGGCTGCGCTTTGTCTTCCCCGCGCTGTTGCTGAACTATTTCGGCCAGGGCGCGCTGCTGCTCGCTCATCCCGAGGCGATCCAGAACCCGTTCTTCCTGCTGGCGCCCGACTGGTTTGTCTTGCCGCTGGTCGTACTCGCCTCGACCGCCACGGTCATCGCCTCGCAAGCGGTGATCTCGGGCGCGTTCTCGCTGACCAACCAGGCGGTGCAGCTCGGCTATCTGCCGCGCATGAACGTGCGCCACACCTCCGAACAGGAGATCGGCCAGGTCTATGTCCCGGCGATCAACACCATGCTGCTGGTCGCGGTGGCGGCGACGGTGCTCATGTTCCGATCGTCCGACGCGCTGGGCTCCGCCTACGGCATCGCGGTGACGGGGACGATGACCGTCACCACCGTCCTGGCCTTCACCCATCTGCGCCATGGCATGCATTGGAAGCTGTGGCAGCTGGTTCCGCTTTTCGCCGTGTTCTTCACCGTCGACATATCGTTTTTCTCGGCCAACCTGTTGAAGGTGGCCGAGGGCGGCTGGTATCCGCTGGTGATCGCCTTCGCGCTCTATACGATGATGACGACGTGGATCTGGGGCCGGTCGAAACTCGCCCGCCAGCGGGTCAGCGCCGGCATGCCGCTGGAAATGCTGGTCGCCGGGCTCAAACCCGATCGCCCGGCGCGGGTCCCGGGGACCGCGATCTACATGACCGCGCAGGTCAACAACGTGCCGGCGGCGCTGCTGCACAACATGAAGCACAACAAGATCCTGCACGAGCGCAACGTGCTGATGACAGTGCAGACCGCCGACGTGCCGCGCATCCCCGAGCCCGAACGGCTCGAAATCCGCCACTACGACCAGAATTTCCACACCGTGCGCATCCGCTACGGGTTTCTCGAGGAGCCCGACATCCCGCGTGCGCTGGCCCTGGCTCGCGTCGGCGGGTTTCGCTTCAACCTGATGGAGACCTCGTTCTTTGTCGGGCGCGAGAAGGTCGTCGCCAACCGCCGCCAGCACTGGCTGATCCCGTTCAAGCGGCTGTTCGTGCTGCTCTCCGAACTGGCCCTCGACGCGACCGAGTTCTTCCACATCCCGACCAACCGCGTGGTCGAGCTGGGTGGGCAAGTGGAGATTTAGGATCGGTGGCCCAGGCGGTTTGAATTTCTGCTTCCGGACGCAAAGCCGCCGGGAGTGCGGCGCGAACCATTTGCGGCTGTAGTCCCGAAGCCGACCTTCCCGCCGGCATTGACGCGCGTGGTGAGTGGGTCCGTGTCGTCGCTACATCTGCCGGGCCAATTTACAACTATAAAACTAGGATTGTAGTTGTGTTGTATCCCCGCCGTTGATAAACCGACGGCATGGATCGAGCACTCGCCGCGCGTTGTTTGGCCGAGCTGGGCAACCTGACCCGGCTGGATATCTATCGGCTCCTAGTGCGGGCTGGGCCGGCCGGTCTCAACATCACGGAAATCCAAACCCGTCTCGATATACCCGCATCCACCCTAGCTTTTCACCTGCGCGGGTTGGTAGGTGCGGGCCTCGTGTTACAGGAAAAGCAAAGCCGCGCGGTGGTCTGCCGTGCCCATTACAGCCAGATGGACACCGTCATCGAATTCCTGCGCGAGGAGTGCTGCAAGGGCTTCGAGGAAGAGACCCCAGCGACGCCGGCGCGTCGGGCGGGTTGAGCCTTGCCAGCGGTGAGTTCGATCCGACTGACGAGAGGGTCGCCGATTCACTACGGCTGGGTAATCCTCGCCGCCGGCGCATTCGGCTCTTTCATGACCTTGCCGGGCCAGACGGCGGGCGTCTCGGTGTTCTTCGATCCAATCACGGCCGATCTCGGCATCTCGCGCAGCTGGGCCTCTATCGCCTACGCGGCCGGCACACTCGCCGGGATTCTGCCGGCCCCAATAATCGGCCGCTGGATCGACAAACGCGGCCCGCGCCTCACGGCGACGATCATCGCGGGTGGGCTGGCTTTGGCCTGTGCCTATATGGCCTTGGTCCAATCCGGGATCATGCTCCTCCTCGGGTTCGCGCTCTTGCGCGGCGCGGCCATTGGCGGGCTCGGTCTTGTGAGCCAGCAAGTCGTCAATCTGTGGTTTGTACAGCGCCGCGGCATAGCGGCGGCGGCGGCCAGCCTCGGGCTTGCGGCTGGGTCGATGATTTTCCCGCAACTGATTGATTTTTTCATCTCGCTCTGCGGCTGGCGTAGCGCTTACCTCGTCCTTGCCACGCTTGTCGCCCTGACCATCCTTCCGGTTGCGGCTTTGCTGTTCCGCGACCGGCCAGAGAAATTCGGCCTCACCACGGACGCCGGCCTGCCACCAGCCCAAAAAGAAATCCGGGAAGAACCTTCGTTCACACGCGATCAGGCGCTTCGCACGGGTGTGTTTTGGCTCTTAACCGCTGTCGCGTTCTTGACCAACGCCATCGGCACCGCCCTGCTACTGAATCACTTTTCGATCATGAGGACCGCCGGCATCACGCGCGACAGCGCGATCTATGTCTTGGGGTTTTATGCCGCTGTGCAGGCCGCGGTCACGCTCAGCACGGGTGCCTTGATAGATTATTACGAGCCCCGTCGCCTGGTTCCTCTGGCGATGTTGCTGCTTGGAACCGCATCCGCGTTGCCCGCCTTTGGCAGCGGTGTTGCGGTGAGCTGGCTTTACGCCCTGAGCTTGGGCGGCGCCTACGGTGCGCAGCAAGCCATCGGCGCCGCCGGTTACGCGCAGTACTTTGGACGCGATCATCTCGCGGCCATTCGCGGAGCGTCGTTTATCTTCGGGATTAGCGGCGCAGCCTTAGGGCCGCTCCCCTTCGCCGCATGCATGGACTGGACCGGTAGCTACTCGGTTGCTCTGATCGGCAGCTTGGTGCTTTGCCTCGCGTGCGGGAGTGGGGCGTTCGCCGTTAAGCGGCCGCCAACCCCGCGCGATCATGGTTCGTCTATATGACGCCGTTAAAGCTATGACTGCCGACAGTACGACGATCGTGGCAGGGATCGAGATACCCTCCACGTCCGTGATTTTTCTGACAATCGTGGGCTTGCATGTCATCGCCGGTATCGCGTGCGTCGTCGCCGGCGCTGTCGCCATGCTGAGCCCGAAACGGCCCGGCCGCCACCCGACGTTCGGCAACTTTTATTACTGGTGCCTCGCGGTGATTTTCGTATCGGCGGCGGCGCTGGCGGCGATGCGCTGGGACGAGGACTACCACCTGTTCATTCTTGGCCTGCTGGCCTTCGCCGCAGCTTCGCTCGGGCGCGCGGCGCGCCGGGGCCGCTGGGGAGCGTGGGTGCGGTCGCACATCACCGGCATGGGCTTGTCCTACATCGTGCTCCTGACCGCGTTCTACGTTGACAACGGCAAGAACCTGCCACTTTGGAAGGAGCTTCCGCCGATCACCTACTGGCTCTTTCCAGGAGCGGTCGGACTCCCGGTCATCGCCTACGCCCTGCTGCGGCATCGGCTCGTGAACAACCCGATTGAAGAGACATAACCGGACCGGGGTGATCTTCCGAGAATTATCCTCACCGACCGCCGCGCCGCGCGGGTTTCAGCGCATCGACGTCATAAACGGCCTTGATAAGAACAAACGAGGAACATATGTGAGGTTTCGCACTGAACGCAAACCTCTCCATGACCCACACCCTCACCGCCGCACCACGTCCTGTTATTTTCTGTTCCGCGAATCAGGAATCGAGGAAATTCAGCGGGTTGGTCCTGATCTTTTTCCGCTTTCGCGCGGGCGCGCATACGCGCGCGAGGCGCTGCGCTAGTGGATTTCCGACTGCTCCTTGAACGCCTTGCGCAGATCCTCGATCGAGAAGCCGGGTTGCTTCGATGCCTCGATCACCACCTTCTCGCGCCGCGTCAGCAGATCGACCGCCGCCGGGATCTTGTCGACCACGTCATAGGGCACGACGACGGCGCCGTAGCGGTCGCAGTGAATGACGTCGTTGGCCGACACCACCATGCCGAAGACGCTGACCGTGCCGCCGAAATCGACGAGATGGACATGAGCGTGGCTCGGCATGATCGAGCCGGCGAGCACGATGAAATTGGGCGCCATCGCATCAAGGTCGCGCACCGAGCCGTCGGTGATGACCCCGGCGCAACCAAGCCCGGCATGGACATGGGTCTGCACCTCGCCCCAGAACGCGCCGAACCCGGTATCGGGCGCGTCGATGTCCTGGATCACCGCGATCGACGGCATCGGCTGCGCGGCGATGTGCTCGTAATAGCCGATGCGCATCTTGGCGGCGGAATCCGCATCGCGGGCGTTGGGCTCGCGCGAGCGAATGAGCGCGGTGCGGGCGAAAGCGACGACCGGCTTCATCTCCGGAAAGCAGGAGACCACCGGGCGGCGGCTGAAGCCGTAGGCGCGGCGCTGCGGCGCCACCACTTCGAGCGCGTTGCAGATGGTCGGGGTGTCCCAGGCGGTGAGGGCTTTGAGGCTGGCGGCGCTCGGCAGGCTCGGCATCGGTCATCTCCGACCAAGGGGGAGGGGCTGCACCGCTTACCGGCAAAGCGCCGACCCGGCAAGGCCTTTCCCGGGGCTTTTCGGGCAGAACCGATCGGCGCATCATCACCCCAGCAGCCTTTGTGAGGCAAAAGATGAGTCGCGACTTTGTCGGTTACGGCCCGACTCCGCCGCACGCCAATTGGCCGGGCGGGGCGCGGATCGCGGTCAATTTCGTGATCAACTTCGAGGAAGGCTCGGAACTCTCCTACCCGGCCGGCGACGGCGTCAGCGAAGGCGGGCTCACCGAAAGCGCCAGCATCGATCCGGGCATGCTCGGGCGGCGCGATCTCGGCGCCGAAAGCATGTTCGAGTTCGGCTCGCGGGTCGGCTGGTGGCGGCTCCACCGCATCTTTACGAAATACCGGGCGCCGGTGACCCTGTTCGCCTGCGCCAAGGCGCTGGAAGCCAATCCGCCGGCAGCCGCGGCCATCGCCGCGACCGATTGGGACATCTGCGGCCACGGCTATCGCTGGATCAAGCATTTCGAACTCGACGAGGCCGAGGAGCGGCGCCAAATCGCCGCCGCCGTCGCGCTCATTCGCCAGACCACCGGCAAGCCGACCTTAGGGTGGTATTGCCGCTTCCCGATGTAGCGTTTCGACGAGTGCGGCTGAGTGCCAGAAGGTATTGTTTCGGGAGGGAAAAACGGAGAGCGGAACAACTGCGCGATACAGAACAAAACGGGACATTACGAATTCCGGGTAGCAAATCGGGTAGCAAAGTTTGCATTCCGTTCACCGCGCCCCCCGCAGCATCGCGCGCGAGGCGGCACGATGCAGGATCGGGCGCAGTCTGTTGGCTCGGATCAGCATGTCCCACGCGCCAAGATCGTCGGGCGAGTGGTGTTGCGAACGAATACCTTCCGCCTCCAGCAGCTTGGGCTCAATGACGGCCACAACTTTCGTTGTGATATCGTCCTGAAGCGCGAAGATGTC
>DASYXG010000260.1:0-1927 GCA_035935235.1 Allostellaceae bacterium | reverse complement strand
AGATTTGGTGATTTGCGGTCGGCGCGGGGCTAGGGCACTGTCCGCACCTCCACGACATCGGGAGGAGACGATGGCATTGCGCAAGTTCATCATCGAACGCGACATCCCCGGAGCCGGCTCGCTGGAGCGCGAGCAACTCCGCGCCGCCGCCGGCAAATCCAATGGCGTGTTGCGCGAACTCGGCCCCGATATCCAATGGGTCGAAAGCTATGTCGCCGCCGACAAGACCTTTTGCGTCTATCTCGCGAAGGACGAGGCGATCATCAAGAAGCACGCGGAAATCAGCGGCTTCCCGGCGACCAAGATCACCGAAGTGCGCAAGATGATCGATCCGACGACCGAGTATTCCGCCTGACGACGAGCCGGGGTATCGGCCGCGACGCTGGCGGCTCCGTCCGCCGTCACCAGCCGCACGGTGCATTCCACTCGCACACCCGCACCAGCTTTACCTCGAGCGGCAGGTACCAGATCGGAAAGGTCAGGGATAAAGGGGTCAGCCTGGCATCGTCGGCGAGCACCAGTTTCACCGGGCGCGGCGCGTCGTCGGGGTCGGGATCGTCGCTGCTCTCGCCCTTGAAACCGGCGATCGCTTTCAGGACCAGCGCCAGATGGATGCCTGGCTCGTTCGGGTCGCGCGGCAGGATGCGGCCGAGCGTGTCGAAGCGGCGCGCGCCGTCGTAGACCGGCACTGTAAAGCTGGGTTCGCCGCGATGCACCGCCGCCAGGACCGCGAGGATGCTGCTGATCGGATCGATCACGTTGCGGCGGAACTGCTCCGCGAGCACCGGCTTGCGGCTGGTGTCTCCAGGCAGGCGCTCGGCGAAGACGGCGCCGTCGCGGCTGATGAACCCCATCCGCAGCTGCCGGTCCCGCCGCTTGCGCAAGTCATAGCTCGATAGATAGCTGACCGGTTCCGGTCGCTGTCCGGCGGCCAGTTTCCCTTCGACCACCGCGGTGCTGCGAAAATGCGACAGCGTCCACGGCAGGCCTTCGGTGCTGGTCGCGATCTCGATGCGATAAGCGTCTGACGTGGTGTGGCTGACCACCCGGATACGACCCGCCGCCAAACCACTCCACGTCGCGCGATAAATCAGAACGACGTCGTCACCGTGAGCCTCTGCGATGACAAGAACGAGCGCGGCAACGGCGCAGGTAAGAAGCCTTGCCGTTGCCGCGATCAGCATCTCGCCTATTGCAGGCGGGCGACCCCAAGCGCGGCGCCGAAGCGGTTGGCGCAATCGAGCGGGTTGCCGTATTTGCGATGGACCGCGGTGTGGTGGGCGCAGGCGAGCAGCAGGCGGTCGCGATTATGACCCTGGTTCTTCGCGTAGTCCTCGAGAAGAACCTGGCCAATCTCTTGATTATGTGGGTCATTGCCCATCCGCGACGACAAGAGCGCCAGACGCTGGATCAACGGGCCGCGATCCTTCTGGTTGTCGATATAGGCCTGGGTCCAATCGACGCTTGCCTTGCCGTCAAGCGCGATCGCCGCCTGGTCGAGCCGGTCGAGGATCTCGCTGCCGCTGAGCTTCGACGCCCCAGCAGGCGCCTTTGGCTTGTTGGGCTCGGCGTCGTTGATGCCCTTCTGGTGCCAGGCGGCGCGGTTGAGATACGCGGTCGCCGTGTAGAGCAGTTTGAGCTGCTGCTTGTGCTGGAAGTTGTCGAAGTGCCAAGCCATCGTGTTGAGGTACTCGAAGCAGTGCTGGGGCAGTGAGAAATTGTTGACCCCGCGGGTTTCGAGGATGACCTGCGCCGAGGCGACCTGCAGCGCATCAAGGATGCGGCGCGGGCTCTTGCCGGCTTCAAGGAGCTTAGACAGCGCCTCTACATAGGCTGGCTCGGCGTCGCGGATCACCGCCTTCTCGAACGCCTTCTGCTCGTCGGCCGAGAGCGGGTCCTTGTTGTTGGCGAGGATCGCGACCTCGGC
>DASYXG010000259.1:0-41114 GCA_035935235.1 Allostellaceae bacterium | reverse complement strand
GGACGCGACAATCGTCGCCGAACCGGTTTTCGCGGCGCATAGCGACCCTCAGTCGTGGTCCGAGTGGTTGGACGTCGCGATGCTGACGGTCGGTGAGTACAACAAGTTTCTGGCGACGCTGGTACGGCCGCCGCTCGCATTTTTCTGGCCGCGTGGGGCCTTGTCTGGCCATGCCGCGCACTTAGCCGAAGCCATCACAACCTCCGCAGCAGATCGCAAGCAATGATCCGGCTACTGCGGGCGCTGCTGTTCAACATTGCGTTTTACATCGATACGGTGGCGATGGGTGTCCTCGCGCTGCCGTTCCTGCTGACCCCGCGCCGAACTTGCATGCGGTTCGGGCGGTTTTGGGCGCAGACCGTGCTGTTCCTGGTGAAATGGATCGTCGGCCTCGACAGCGAAATCCGCGGCCGCGAAAACATCCCGCCGGGCGGGTGCCTCATCGCGATGAAGCATCAATCGATGTGGGATACGCTGATCCTGCCCCCGTTGCTCGGTGACCCGGCCGTAGTGATCAAGCGCGAGCTGCAATACGTTCCGTTCTACGGCTGGTACGCCACGCGCTCGGGGTCGATATTCATCGACCGCAAGGGCGGCGCAGGGGCGCTGCGTCACATGATCGGCGCCGCGAAACGGGCGATCGCGATGGGCCGGCCGGTGGTGATCTTCCCGCAAGGAACGCGCACCCGACCCGGCCTGCCCGTCGCGGAGATGCCGTACCAGCCCGGGGTCGCGGCGCTCTACCGCGAGCTGGCGGTGCCGTTGGTGCCGGCCGCGGTCAATTCCGGGCTCTATTGGGGCCGCCGCGCATTCGTAAAGCGCCCGGGGCGCATTATCCTGGAGTTTCTACCGGCGATCCCGCCCGGCTTGCCGCGGCGCGAGGTGGTGCGGGAGCTCGAGACGCGGATCGAAACGGCGACCACGGCACTCGAACGCGAGGGCGTCGCCTCACTTTGACTTGGGCATGGCGATGAAATCCGCGATCGGCTCGATCCGGCGGTGCAGGCTGTGCACTTGACGCCTGCTCCTCGAAGTAGGCTCAACGGCCTTGAGGCGGCAAAAGGGATCGTTTCACCACGGCTGGACATTAGCGCCCAGCCACGGATTGTAAACCTGCTGCCATACGGCCGCGCCGTCGTGCACAGCATCGCTCCAGAAATAGGTCCTGTTCGGCGGGAAGCTCAGCGTGTTGTCCGTGTATAACTGGATCATGTTCACAACGCCGATGCCGAACGGCCCGGCATCCATGACGTAATAGGCGTTCATCCCCTGGACGTAAGCGAAGTCAGGTTCACTCATCGTCGGCGGCGGTGAACAGGCCAGAATCCGATTTGCCGGAATGCCGGCCGCGATCAAGGCTTTATAGATCGATGTGAGAGAGGCCGAAAATTGATCCCACGTCTCCGTGCCGGCCTCGATCGCCGCAAGATTGTCTGATCCGCCCATCAGAATGACGCCGGCGAACTGAGCGAGCGCGCTGGCGATGATCCCGGCGACCTGCGGCACCTGGTCCCTCAAGATCATCTCGAGCGTCGCCCCGCCCTCGGCCAGATTGACAATACCTTTGCCGCCAATTGGGCTGACCGCTCCCGCGAGCAGACTGTCGCCGAGGATGATGACGTATTTTGGATATTGCGCGATCGCCGCTTGCACCTGGAGCTGGGCGACGCTCGGGGGCGATGCACCGGCCGGCTGGCCCGCCAGACCAAACGCCAATAACATCGCGGGAAGCGCGCGAGCGAAAGCATCGAATTTACACATCTTCACTTGTCTTTTCGGAGGTTCTGCCGAGTTCGCTGACGAAGCCCGGAATTGGCTCGTTCCAGGGTTTCGACGATGAATTTCAGGGTGCGATCATTATTGTCGAGGCATCGCCGAACGCGATGCAGCTTGCCGGTCGATTGGGTGATCCCCTGCCGCAAGAGCAACTCCCGAAATCGACGGCTCGTCACACCGATGCAATCATTCTGGCCACTCTTATCGTTTCACAAATGGTGCGAGGGATTTACACCAAAGCAAATGCGAGTTGTACAGCCGGTAAATGATCCCGTCTGAGCGCTATTTTCCGCCGACTGGAAGTTTTTGGCGCTGGTGGTTTCGACGATCTCGCGGATAACCCAAAAGGTGTTTGACATAGTCGCCTTCTTGAAGGAACAAAAACCGAACATATATCTGATTTCGTGCTCTGGTCCGCATTCCGGAAGCCGACGATGTTTATGACCGAGGTTCCCTGATCCGCATGCCGATCGCCTTCTGTTTCCACCTTCTGTTTCCACCTCCTGTTTCCTAAATGAAATTGAGGAATTTCAATAGCTTGATCCTGTTCTTTTTCTTCGATACGCGGGTACGCATGAAGCGGGGGTAAACTCGAGCCGCTGATGAACTCCCCAACCGATATCGCCGAGTGGATCATCGCCGCCGGACTGGCGGGCGAGAGCGAGCCGACAATGCTCGATGGTTTCTGCCGGCGTGCCGTGGCTAGTGGGTTACCCATCGCGCGCGCGGGCGTGATCATCGACACGCTGCACCCTATCCATGAAGGGCGCGCGTTCCGTTGGAATCGTGAAAGCAGCGGCGAGGCCGAGCTGATCGAATACGGCCCGACCAATGAGGGCGATGCTGCCGCCAATTGGCGGGCGACGCCGTTCTATCGCCTGCTGGAAACCGGTGAAGCGATGCTGCGACGACGCATCGTGCCAGGTGAGGCACCCGAATTCCCGCAACTCGGCCTTTTCGCCGACGAAGGCATGACCGATTACCTGGCGCTGATCAACCGCTTCGCCCAAGAAGGCGCGCTGGGCGACATGGACTGCGTCTATTCCTACTGGTTCACCGATCAGCCCAAAGGCTTCACCGATGACGACATTGATCACCTTGTCCACCTGATGCCGTCGCTGGCATGGCGGTGAAGTGCGTCTCGCTAACCCGGATTGCCGGAACGCTCGTCGAAACCTATCTCGGGCGGGATCCCGGCCGCCGCGTGCTTGGCGGGAGGATCGGACGCGGAGCAGCGGAACAGATCAGCGCCGTCCTCTGGTACAGCGATCTGCGCGGGTTTACCCGCATTACCGACAACGCTCCTCCGACGCAAACCATCGCGCTGCTCAATGACTACGCCGAAGCCGTCATCTCGACGATCCATGAGCATCGCGGCGACGTGCTGAAGCTCATCGGCGACGGGGTGCTGGCGATCTTTCCGTATGAGGGAGGCGCGGAAAGCGCTTGCGCCGGAGCGATAGCCGCGGAGAGCGCGCTGCGCCACCGCCTCGGCAAGCTCAACGAGAAGCGCGCCGGCAAGGGCCTGCCAACGACCGAGGTTTATCTCGGTTTGCATATTGGCGATGTGTTCTACGGCAATATCGGCAGCCGCGAACGGCTCGATTTCACCGTCATCGGCCCCGCGGTCAACGAGGTCGCCCGGATCGCGGCAATGTGCCGCTCGGCCGACCGCGACGTTTTGTTATCCGCCAGCTTTGCCGCGGCGGTCGCAGCCTGCGGAGCAGGGTTGCCAGTATCCGTGGGCCGCTACGCGCTACGCGGCGTCGAGCGGCCCCAGGAGTTGTTCACTCTCGATCGTCAGCTCGGCAGCTGATCCCCATCGGGCGGCACGGCGACCTCGAATGCGTTGGTGACGCCGCACAACACCGTGAAGTTGTGGGCGATGGTGATCAACTCGGTCATCCACTGCGCATCATGCTTGGTAACAAGCCGGTTGAAGATCGGGTAGTCGACCCGGTTGGTGCGCATCAGCTGTCGCGTCAGGTTGACGATGTCGCGTTCCTCCTCGGGCAGGCCCGAGACATCGCCCTTGGCGCGCAGGAGGTCGATCGTCTTTGGATCTACCCCGGCGCGTTGGGCGGCGCCGACTTGTGCGGACCACACATAGGCGGACTCGCGCTCGCGCACCGCGGCGAGGATCGCGTGGGAAAGCAGCCGCGGTTCGACAATGCAGTCGTTGCGGTTGAACTTGACGAGGGCCAGCATCTTATCGGCCAGCTTCGGGCTGTTCAGGAACACGCTGAACGGACCGCGGATGCGCCCAAATACGCCGATAACGTCCTCGGCGACATGCTGCGCTTCGGCGGGAACTTGGCTCTTGTCGTGGATCGGCGTCGTTCTCGGCATCGGTCTTTCTCCCTACTTCAGTCCCGGGTACGCCTTGCCCCAATCGTCGAGGTAGACGACCTCGGAAAGCGGTCCGCGTCCCAATGGTCCGAAATTGCCCATCGGCCAGCCGATCGGCAGGATCGCATACGATTTGTAGCCCTTGGGAAGGCCCATCGCCTCATCGCACTCCTTGCCGTAGCCGGTGTGCCGCGTCGTGAGCGTCGATCCGAGGCCGAGCGCGCGCGCCGCGAGCAACATATTCTGCACCGCAGGGTAGATCGACGAGCCGGCGGTGTAATTCGGGGTCTCGCCCTCGAGGCAGGCGACGATCCATACCGGTGCCTCATGGTAATGATCGGTGAGGTATTTCACCGCGTCGTGCTGCCGGGCATAGGCCGCAGGGTTCGACCCCGGCGGTGGTGCGCTGGTGGCGTAGCGAGGCCCGAGAACCTCGTCGTACAGCCGCTTGTAGTAGGCCTGCACCGCCTTCTTCTTGGCCACGTCCTTCAGCACGAGAAATTTCCAGCGCTGGGTATTGCCGCCGCTCGCCGCCGCCTGGCCCGCACGCAGGATCTTGAAGATCAGCTCGTCCGGCACCGGATCGGGCTTCAGCCGCCGCATCGCCCGCATCGTGTGCATGACATCGAAAACGTCGGTGCTCAGCGGAACATGATGCGGCATGCGGCCCTCCCTTGGCGCGGCGTGGTATGTGTCCCGACTGTAGAGTAATTTTGCGCAGCCCGACAAACCGAGAATGCCGATGCCCTACTCCCATCCCGAAGCGCTGGTCTCGACCGAATGGCTCGCCGCGCATCTCGCCGATCCGCATGTCCGCGTTCTCGACTCCTCGTTCAAGCAGCCGGGCGTTACCCCGACCGCGCGTGAGGATTACGACGCGGGACACATACCCGGTGCGGTGTTCTTCGACATCGACGACGTCGCCGAGCCGGGGACGAGCCTGCCGCATATGATTCCGTCGGCAGATCGCTTCGCCGCGAAGATGGCGCAACGCGGGATCGGCAACACGGACAAGGTCATTGTGTACGACGCCAACGGGCTGTCCTCGGCGGGGCGAGCGTGGTGGCTGCTGCGGCTGTTCGGTCATGCCAACGTCGCGTTGCTCGATGGCGGATTGCCGAAATGGAAGGCCGAAGGCCGGCCGCTGGAAACCGAGACGCTAACGATCCCGCAACGGCAATTCGCCGCGCAGTTCGACCCTGCGCTAGTGCGGGACAGGGCGGCGGTGCTCGCCAACGTGGCAAGCAAGCGCGAGCAGGTGGTCGATGCACGGGCGGCAGGCCGCTTTGACGGGACCGCTGAGGAAACCTGGCCGGGACGCCGCCGCGGTCATATCCCCGGCAGCCGCAACCTGCCGTTCGATCAGATGACCGACCCGAAGACCAAGCAACTCAAAAGCGCCGAGGAGTTGCGGAAGCTGTTCGCGGAAGCCGGAGTGGCGCTCGACAAGCCGATCGTCACGAGTTGCGGCTCGGGAGTGACCGCCTGTGCCCTCGCCTTTGGTCTCTATCTGATCGGCCACGAGCGTGCGGCGATCTATGACGGATCGTGGTCGGAATGGGGGTTGCCGGATGGCCCGCCGATCGAGACCGGCCCGGCGCGGTGACGTGACGTCGATCCCCGACACAGTCACCTATCTCGAGATGTTCGAGCGGCCGCTGCCGCTCCCCGGTCCGCCTCCGCTTGGCAAGATCGCGCTGATGCGGGCAGAGGCCTGCACCGTCTCGTTCTACCGCTATCTCTACGAGACGGTCGGGACGCCCTGGGTGTGGTTCGAACGGCGCCTATGGAGCGACGAGGCGCTCGCCGCCGAACTGGCGAAGGAGACCACCGAGATCTTCGTGCTTTACGCCGGCGGGGTGCCGGCGGGGTATTTCGAACTCAACGCTGCCGAGCCCCGAGACACAGAACTTTGCTACTTCGGGCTGGCCCCGGAGTTCATCGGCCGCAGGCTCGGGCCGTTTCTGCTCAATGCAGCAATCGAGCAAGCGTGGTCGCGCCCGATCGAGCGACTTTGGGTGCATACCTGCACCTTCGACCACCCGCGGGCGCTCCCACTCTACCAGCGCGCCGGGTTTGTGGTTTATGCCCAGCGCCCGGTGATGTTCGAGGATCCGCGCGAGCGCGGCATCCTGCCGCGCTCGCTCAAGCATCCGCGTCTACCTCTTCTGGAAGAGGCTTGACGCCCGGCTCCGGCTACCAGCCGTAATAGTGGTGGTGCCAATACGGGTTGTAGCCGTAATAGCCGTAGTACGGCCCAGGCCCGTAATAGCCGTAATACGGGCCCACGCCGACGCCAAACGGCCCGACCTGAACGCCGATCTGCGCCTTAGCCGGCGTCATCGGGACGGAAATGGCGGTCAAGGCTAAAGCAGCTACGGCAGCCGACCCAAGCCAATGAAACCGTCGGTTTGTTTTAATGATCGACATGGAATCCTCCATGTGTTGCTGAGCCTTTATGCAGCTCAAGCAACCAACGACTAGGCGTCGTCACGGTTCCCATGATCAGATTGTGAGAATACGTTACCGATTATCTGCAATTAGTAACTTAGTGCGCGAGAATCTGGCTGAGGAAGGCCCGCGTGCGATCGCTCTTGGGATTGGCGAAGAAGTCTTTGGGCGGCGCCCGCTCGATGACCTCACCGCGATCCATGAACACCATCATGTCAGCGACGGTACGAGCGAAACCCATCTCGTGCGTGACGCAGACCATGGTCATGCCCTCTTCGGCGAGCCCGACCATCACGTCGAGGACCTCCTTGATCATCTCGGGGTCGAGCGCCGAAGTGGGCTCGTCGAACAGCATGATCTCGGGCTTCATGCACAAGGAGCGCGCGATGGCGACGCGCTGCTGCTGCCCGCCGGACAGCTGGCCGGGGTATTTGTCGGCCTGATCCGGGATGCGCACTCGCTCGAGATAATAGCGAGCCGTCTCCTCGGCCTCCTTCTTTGGCAGCTTGCGGACCCAGATCGGCGCCAAGGTCAGGTTCTGCAGCACGGTCAAATGCGGGAACAGATTGAACTGCTGAAATACCATGCCGACCTCGCGTCGGACCGCGTCGATGTTTTTGAGGTCGGCGTTGAGCTCGATGCCGGCGACGGTGATGCGGCCTTGCTGATGCTCCTCAAGCCGGTTGATGCAGCGGATCATCGTCGACTTGCCCGAGCCCGACGGCCCGCAAACGACAACCTTCTCACCCCTAGCGACCTGCAGGTTGATGTCCCTGAGCACATGAAATTCGCCGTACCATTTGTTGACGGCTTGCAGCTCGATCATCGGCGCCGAACTCGGCTTGCTGTCGCTCATCGCCGCTTTCCCCGGTTGAACTCGCGCTCCAAGAGCTGGCTGTAGCGCGACATGAAGAAGCAAAAACTCCAGTAAATCACGCCGACAAAGATGTAGGCCTCGACATAGAAGCCCTGCCAATTGGCGTCCGTCAGCGACGTCTCCGCCATGGTCAGCAAGTCGAACAGGCTGATGATGATGACGAGCGCGGTATCCTTGAAGATGCCGATAAAAGTGTTGACCAGCGGCGGAATCACCATCGACAGCGCCTGTGGCAGCACGATCAGCCGGGTGCGTTGGATGTACGAAAGCCCCAGCGCGTCGGCGGCCTCGATCTGGCCGCGCGGGATCGCCTGTAGCCCGCCGCGCACGACTTCGGCGAGATAGGCGCCGGCGAAGAGGATAAAGGCGACCTGCGCCCGCACGAGCTTGTCGATCGTGACCCCGGCCGGCAGAAACAGCGGCAGCATTAGCGAGGCCATGAACAAGAGGGTGATCAGCGGCACGCCGCGGATCAGCTCGATATAGCCGACGCAGATCGCCCGAACCGCTGGGAGCTTCGACCGGCGGCCAAGAGCAAGCAGCACGCCGAACGGGAACCCAAAGAGCATCCCGACGACCGCGAGGATCAAGGTCAGCGGTAAGCCGCTCCACTGCGCGGTCTCAACCTGACTCATCCCAGCGAAACCGCCGCGCATCAGCGCGAACACTACAAACAAGCCGAGAATCCACAGGATGCCGAGGCGCCGTCCCCACATCCGCCGATTGCAGGAGGCGATGATCATCAGCAGAAAGATGCCGACGACGACAATCGGTCGCCATGTCTCGGCAACCGGGAAAAACCCGAACAGGATGAAGCGGAACTTCTCGCCGATAAACGCCCAACAGGCGCCGTTGCCGTGGCAGGCCGGGCCATTCGGCGCTTGCCAGATGGCGTCGATCAATCCCCAGCGGATCACTGGCGGGATCGCTATCGCAAACAACGCCACGCAGAGCAAGGTGAGGATCGTGCTGGTGATCCCATTGAAGAGGTTCGCCTTCAGCCATCCAATCACGCCGCTCGGGCGCGGCGGTGGGGCCTGCGCGGCGACCGGGATGTCCTGCACGATGTAGGTCATCTAGCGCTCCACCATCGCAACGGCGCGGTTGTAGATGTTCATCGCGAACGAGATCGACAGGCTGAGAAACAGATAAACCGCCATGATCATGGCGATCCCCTCGATCGCCTGTCCGGTCTGGTTCATCGTCGTGTTGGCGATCGAGACGAGATCGGGAAACCCGATGATGACGGCGAGCGAGCTGTTTTTGGTGAGGCTCAGATATTGGCTGGTCAATGGCGGCACGATGACCCGGAGCGCCTGGGGCAAGACAACGAGCCGCATGCGCTGCCCGGACCGCAACCCGAGCGCCATTGCTGCCTCGCTCTGGCCCCAGCTGACCGCGAGGATGCCGGCGCGCACAATCTCGGCGATGAAGGTACCGGTATAGATCACCAGCCCGAGCAGTAGCGCGGCGAATTCGGGCGACATCGAACTGCCGCCACTGAAGTTGAATCCTTGGAGCGACGGAACGTCGAGCGCCAGCGGCGCGCCGAAACCGAAAAATACCACCAGCGGTAGCCCGACGATTAGCGCCAACGCCACCCATCCCGTCGGCAATTGCTGGCCGGTCGCTATTTGCCGCCGTTTCGCCCAGCGACCGAACCCGATCGTGACGACGAGGCCGATCAAGAACGCCGCCGCGACCCACCAGTAAGCCGGGTTCGCGAACGGCACCGGGTAGACGATGCCGCGATTGCTGACGAACACGTCGGGCAGGATCTGCCAGGCTTGGCGCGGGCCGGGCGACATCTTGTTGAGCAGCCCCCACCAGAAAAACAGCTGTAGAGTAAGGGGGACATTACGAAACGTCTCGACATAGACCCGCGCCAGCTTGGCGACGAGCCAGTTGCTCGAAAGCCGCGCCAAGCCCATGACCGTGCCGAGGATCGTCGCGAAGATGACGCCGAGCGCGGCGACGTGCAGCGTATTGGTCAGCCCGACCAAAAACGCTCGTGCATAAGTGTCGGCCGGCGAGTACTCGATCAATGACTCGCCGATGCCGAACGCCGCTTCCCGGCCGAGAAAGCCGAACCCGGTCGCGATGTTCTGGCGGCCGATATTGCCGAGCAAATTGTGTATGACAAAGGCGACGAGGGCAACGAGCCCGCCGACGAACGCGACCTGGTAGGCGACGGCGCGAATTTTAGGATCACGCCATGGCGCCGGCCGAGCCGGGGCGGTGCGGAGAAAGGCTTCCTCGCTCGCCATCGCACCCTGCCCCTGCCGGCCTCCTCGCAAATGCCTAGCGGATCGGCATCGCGTAAAGCAGACCGCCCTTGGTCCACAAATTATTGAGGCCGCGCTCGAGTTTCATCGGCGAGCCGGCGCCGATATTGCGGTCAAAAATCTCGCCGTAATTACCGATCAGCTTGATCTCGTTATAGGCCCACTTCTCATAGTCATCGGTACCGAACAGCGCCTTACCCATACCCGGGGTAACACCCAGCATGCGTTTAATGGCCGGGTCGTCGCTCTTCAGCATGTCGTCAACGTTGGCCTTGGTGATGCCCATTTCCTCGGCCTGGATCAGCGCAAAGACCACCCAGTCGACGATATCGTGCCATTGGTCGTCGCCATGGCGGACGACGGGCGCCAGCGGTTCCTTCGAGATGCGCTCGGGCAAGATCATGTAGTCGTCGGGGTTGCTCGCGCGGCCGATCCGTTGCGCCGCCAGCGCCGAGGAGTCGCCAGTCATGACGTCGCAGCGGCCAGCGAAGAACGCGGCGTAGACCTCGTCGATTTTCTCGATGACGACCGGCTTGTAGTCCATCTTGTTGGCGCGAAAATAGTCGGCGAGGTTGAGCTCGGTCGTGGTGCCGGGCTGAACGCAGATGGTCGCCCCGTTCAGCTCCTTGGCGCTCTTGACCCCGAGCTTCTTCGGCACCAGGAAACCTTGGCCGTCATAGAACACAACCGGGCCGAAATTGAGTCCGAGCTCGGTGTCGCGCTGCATCGTCCAAGTCGTGTTGTTCGACAGGATGTCGACCTCACCCGATTGGAGGGCGGTGAAGCGCTGTTGTGCGGTCAGCGGCACATACTTGACCTTGCCGGGATCGCCAAAGATGGCGGCCGACAGCGCCTTGCAGATGTCGACGTCGAAGCCGGCATAGACGCCTTGGGCGTCGGGCTGGGCATATCCCGGGATGCCCGTCGGCACGCCGCAGCTGAACCCGCCGGCAGCCTTGATCTTGTCGAGCGTCGCCCCGGCGAGCGCCGGGTTTGCGGCAGCAAACGTCACGACCAATACCACGGCCGCCAAGCCGATCAATCGTCTAATAAGATTATGCACTGTTGCCCCCTCTGCTAGCCGCTGCTTGTCCGATCCCCATCGGCATGCGCGATTGGGCCGACGCTAGCACAGCGTCTACGCGGCCTCCAAACCCAACGGGCGGTGAAGCAAAACTGGGGCCGTTTGGGGCGGTCTAAACGCCCCGCTTCATGTCGTCGATGATTTGCGCCGCCGCCGTTGTGGGATCGGCGGCTTGGACGATCGGCCGGCCGACGACGAGGTAGTCCGCGCCATCGGCGATCGCCTGCATCGGCGTGCCAGCGCGCTTATGGTCGTCAAGCGCCGCTCCGGCGAGTCGAACACCAGGAGTAACGACCAACAGCCGCTCCGCATCGAGGCGCTTGCGGATCGCGTTGGGATTGTCCTGCGAGCTGGCGATGATGCCATCGACACCGCAATCGTAGGCAAATTTCGCCCGGTCCGAGATCAGGTCGGCGACGCTGCCGCTGTGGCCGAGCTCGCGTAAACCGCGCTCGTTGAGACTGGTCAGCACGGCGACGACGAGCAGTTTCAGTTCGGCATTGCCCCTGCCTTCGACCGCAGCGCGAATGATGTCGGCATCGCCATGGATGGTAACAAAGCTGATGCCGCGCTCGGCTACCCGCTCGACGCCACGCCGCACCGTCTCGCCGATGTCGAACATTTTGGCGTCGAGGAAGACCCTTTTCCCGCTGCGCAATAGCTCGTCAAGAAAGGCCTCGAAGCCGGAAGCGAAGATCAGCCACAGGCCGAGCTTGAAGAAGCTGACGAGTCCGTCGAGCCGCGCCGCCATTTCCCGCGCCGCGGCCACATCGGGCAGATCAAGCGCTACGATCAGCCTATCTTCCATGCGCGGAGGTAGCGTCCGGGCAGGCCGGGTCTCTGTCAGCATCGGCAAAGTCCTTTGGGGTGACGGCGCTAACTTTCTGCAGCGATCGCGTGGCGTCAAGGAGCCTTGGAACGTCGCCCGGCGCAAGGCAGGATGCGATCAAGCGATCGCGGGAGGACGCCGATGCCCAAGCAACAGATTCGCTCCGACAGGTTGCGCCAGCCTAGCGGCGTTTTCTCTCATGCGACCGCGATCGAGGCGCGAGGTCGGCTGGTGTTTATCTCGGGCATGACCTCGCGTCGCGCCGACGGCACCATCGCGGGGGTGGGCGACATCGAGATGCAGACCCGCCAAGTCTGCGAAAACCTCAAGGCCGCGGTCGAGGCTGCCGGCGGCACGTTGGACGATATCTGCCGCGTCGATGTCTATATCCGCAACATGGAGCAGTTCGAGGCAATCCATAAGGTGCGCCGCGAGTATTTCCGAGAACCGTTGCCTGCCTCGACCATGGTAGAGGTGGTCAAGATGACCCACCCCGACTACCTCATCGAAATCAACGCCATCGCTGTCATCCCATAGGCCTAACAGCGTCGATCGCGTTGCAATTGTTCCTGTCGCGGCTCACACTTATGCCGCCAATTAGGGGATTTTGTTGATGGAAATGCATGGCGAGCTGCGCATTCCCGCGCCCCGCGCGGAAGTCTGGGCGAAGCTCAACGACCCGGAAACGCTCAAGAGCTGCATCCCCGGCGCCGAGACCGTAGAGAAGGTTTCCGACACGGAATTTGTCGCCAAGGTCGTCGCCCGGGTTGGGCCGGTGAAGGCAAGTTTCTCCGGCAAGGTGACGCTGACCGACCTCGACCCGCCGTCGAGCTACACGATCACCGGAGAAGGCACCGGTGGGGTCGCCGGCTTCGCCAAGGGTAGCGCCAAGGTCGCGCTCGACGATGCCGGCGCGGAGACCGTCTTGCGCTACGGCGTGCAGGCGCAAGTGGGCGGCAAGCTGGCGCAGATCGGTTCGCGCCTCATCGATGCGACGTCGCGCAAGATGGCCGACGAATTCTTCAATCGCTTTCTTGGAGTTATGACTCCGCCGGCAGTCGCGACCAATCCGTCATAACCAATTGTATACAACGACTTTCGTGACATCGCAGGCGCCTTGACCCGGCGCCGACGGCGCAGGAAACTCCTCCGCATGGGCGCGGTCGGGTGTCGGTTCGACCCACAAAAAAGGGAGGTTTTCATGCAGAAGACGGTGAGCCTTACCGTCAACGGCAAGCCGGTTTCGGCGACGGTCGAGGGGCGCACCCTCTTGGTGCAGCTGCTACGCGAGACGCTCGGTCTCACCGGCACGCATGTCGGCTGCGACACCAGCCAATGCGGCGCGTGCGTCGTGCATGTCGACGGTGAGGCGGTGAAGTCGTGCACCCTGCTCGCGGTCCAAGCCGAGGGCCGTACGGTCAAGACCATCGAGGATGTGGCCGATGGCGACACGCTGCATCCGATGCAGGAGGCCTTCCGCGACAATCACGCGCTGCAATGCGGCTTTTGTACTCCGGGCATGATCATGAGCGCGCTCGATCTGGTAAAGAACAACCCGGACCCAAGCGACCGCGAAATCCGCGAATATCTCGAGGGCAATTTCTGCCGCTGCACCGGCTACCACAACATCGTGCTGGCGATCAAAGCTGGAGCTGCCGCAATGAGAGGCGCGAAAGTGGCGGCGGAGTAGCCGCCATGACAGAGATCGGCACCCCCGTACGCCGGCGCGAGGATTACCGGTTCCTCACCGGACAAGGCACCTATACCGACGACATCAACCGGCCGGGCCAACTTTACACCTACATCCTGCGCAGCCCGCACGCCAATGCGCGGATTTCCGGCATCGATGCGAGCGGCGCAGCCAAGGCCGCTGGCGTTGCCGCCATTTACACGGGTAAGGACCTGGCGGATGCCGGCGTCGGCGGCCTACCGTGCGGCTGGCAGGTTCACTCCAAAGATGGCTCGCCGATGCTGGAGCCGCCGCATCCGGTGCTGGCCGTCGACCGCGTGCGCCATGTCGGCGACCCGGTCGCCGTGGTTATCGCGGATACGCTCGGCCATGCCCGCGATGCGTCCGAGTTGGTCAAGGTCAACTACGCTACTGAACCCGCGGTCACTAATGCGTCCGAGGCGCTGAAGCCCGGCGCGCCGCTCGTTTTCCCGGAAGTGCCTGGAAACGTCTGTTACGACTGGGCCCTGGGTGATCTAGGTGCGGTCGATGCGGCGCTCAGATCGGCCGCGCGAGTGGTGAAGCTCGACCTCACCAATAACCGGCTCGTTCCCAATGCTATGGAGCCACGCGCCGCGATCGGCGATTTCGACCGCGCCACCGGCGAACACACACTCTACACCACCAGCCAGAACCCACACGTGATCCGCCTGTTGATGGGCGCCTTCGTGCTGCACATCCCCGAGGCGAAGCTGCGTGTGGTCGCACCGGATGTCGGCGGCGGTTTCGGCTCGAAAATCTATCATTACGCCGAGGAAGCGATCGTTACTTGGGCGGCGGCCAAGCTCAAGAAACCGGTCAAGTGGACCGCCGAGCGGGTCGAGAGCTTCATGTCGGACGCGCATGGCCGCGACCATGCAACGCATGTCGAATTGGGGCTCGACGCGCAGAACAAGTTCGTGGCGCTCAAGGTCTCGACCATCGCCAATATGGGCGCCTATCTCTCGACCTTCGCAACCTGCATCCCGACCTATCTCTACGGGACGCTGCTCGCCGGCACCTATACGACGCCGGTGATCTACGTCGAGACCAAGGCGGTATTCACCAATACTGTACCAGTCGACGCCTATCGTGGCGCAGGCCGTCCGGAGGCGACGTTCCTGCTGGAGCGCATCGTCGACCTCGCCGCCGACGAACTGGGGGTCGATCCGGCCGAATTGCGCCGCAAGAACTTCATCCCGGCCGACGCCTTCCCGTACCAGACGCCGGTCGCGCTGCAATATGACAGTGGCGATTATTTCTCGACTCTCGATCTTGCGACCAAGGCCGCGGATTACGCCGGGTTCGAGGCGCGGCGGGCCGACGCGGCGCGCCGCGGCAAGCTGCGCGGTATCGGCATCGCCACCTATATCGAGGCCTGCGGCATTGCGCCGTCGGCGGTGGTCGGATCGCTCGGCGCGCGTGCCGGGCTGTTCGAGGCCGCCGCGGTGCGGGTTCACCCGACCGGCAGCGTGACGATCCTCACCGGCTCGCATAGCCACGGCCAGGGTCACGAGACGACCTTTGCCCAACTCGTCGCCGACGGCCTCGGCATCCCGATGGAGTCGATCGAGATCGTCCACGGCGACAGCGCTAAGATCCCCTACGGCATGGGCACCTACGGCTCGCGCTCGCTGGCGGTTGGCGGCACCGCGATCATCAAGGCGATGGATAAGATCATCGCCAAGGGCAAAAAAATCGCGGCGCATCTGCTCGAAGCGGCCGAGGCCGATATCGAGTTCAAGGACGGCAATTTCAGCGTCGCCGGCACCGACCGGTCGAAGAGCTTTGGCGAGATCGCACTGACCGCCTACGTGCCGCACAATTTCCCGCACGAGGAGCTGGAGCCCGGGCTCGACGAGACCGCGTTCTATGACCCGAAGAACTTTACCTTCCCGTCTGGCGCCTATGTCGCCGAGGTCGAGATCGATCCCGATACCGGCACGCTCGAAATCTGCAGTTTCAACGCCAGCGACGATTTCGGCCGGATCATCAACCCGATGATCGTCGCCGGGCAGGTGCATGGCGGTTTGGCGCAAGGAATCGGACAGGCCTTGCTCGAAAACTGCGTCTACGACAAGGCGACCGGTCAGTTGCTCACCGCGTCGTATAACGACTACGCGATGCCGCGGGCCGATGACTTGCCGCATTTTGCGCTGTCGACCCATGCGACGCTGTGCACGCACAACCCGCTCGGGGTCAAAGGCTGCGGCGAGGCCGGAGCAATCGGCGCGCCCGCGGCGATTTCGAACGCCATTGTCGATGCGCTGAAGCCCATGGGCGTGCGTCATGTCGAAATGCCGGCGACGCCAGAGAAGCTCTGGCGTGCCATCCATCAAAAAGCGGCATAAGGGAGAGGCAAAATGTACGAATTCAACTATCACAAGCCGGCGAGCCTCGCCGACGCCGCGAAGCTGCTTGCCGGGGAAGAGGCAAAGTTGGTGGCCGGCGGTATGACCCTCGTACCGACCTTGAAGCAGCGCCTCGCCAAGCCGTCCGATCTGGTTGACCTAGCGGCGATCGGCGGTCTCAAGGGGATCAAGGAAGAAGGTGGCGGCCTCACGATCGGCGCGATGACGCGTCACGTCGAGGTGCAACGCTCGGCCGACGTGAAGCGGGTGATCCCGGCTCTCGCGGCGCTGGCCGGGATGATCGGCGACCCGGCGGTGCGCAACCGCGGCACGATCGGCGGCTCGGTCTCGAACAACGATCCGGCGGCGGACTACCCAGCGGCGCTGGTCGGGCTTGGA
The DNA here is from genome assembly GCA_035935235.1 of Allostellaceae bacterium. Lineage (GTDB taxonomy): Bacteria > Pseudomonadota > Alphaproteobacteria > ATCC43930 > CGMCC-115725 > DATARH01. The sequence continues at coordinate 25,005 of DASYXG010000259.1, read as the reverse complement.
GCGACCGTCGTCACCACCAAGCGGGAGATCGGCGCCGAGCAGTTCTTCACCGGTATGTTCGAGACCGCGCTTGGCCAAGATGAGATTGTCACCGCGATCAAGTTCCCCAAGCCACAGGCGGCTGCCTATCAGAAATTCAAGAACCCGGCCTCACGCTACGCGATCGTTGGCGTGTTCGTTGCCAGGACCGCCGGCGGCGTGCGCGTCGCAGTGACCGGCGCTGGGCCCTGCGTCTTCCGGGTCCCGGCGATGGAAGCCGCACTCGGCAAATCCTTCAGCGCCGACGCGATCAAGGACATAACCGTCCCGGATAGCGGGCTCAACTCGGACATCCATGCGAGCGCGGAATACCGCGCCCATCTGGTGAATGTGATGGCGCGCCGCGCGGTTGCCGCCTGCGCATAATTTCCTCGCTGACCGCGTATAACACGACGTAGTGGCAACGAGGAGGTTCACCATGCGGCGGTTGTGCTTGTCGCTGTCTACGGTTGTTGCGCTGGGCCTGCTGTGCGGCGCAGCCTGGGCCGACACACTCAAATTCACCGCCACGCTCGAACCAGAAAAAGCTGGCACGGCCAAAGGCACTGCGACGCTAACGGTCGACACCGGCACCAAGAAGCTCGACTGGTCGATCGACTATTCCGGGTTATCGGCGCCGCCGGCGATGGCGGCGATGCTGTCGCCGCCGAAGGACCCCAAGGGGAATCCCGGAACGGTGCCGCTGACGTTGCCGGCCAAGCCGACAAGCCCAGTGACCGGTTCGATGCAGGTGACCGACGATCAGATCGCCGGGCTCAAGACCGGCCAGTGGGTGGTCATGATCGGTTCGGCGAAGGCTCCCGAGATTGGCGGCGAGATCAAGCCGGCGCCGTAGCCGCGCGCCGAGGTGGCGCGGCGCTGCGCACTGCATTAGTTTAGACACCGAAATCATCACCCTCTCCCGTCGGGAGAGGGATTTTGTTGCAGCCGGACCTTTCTCATGGCCAAGGCCCAAGCTCCCACCCTGCCCGCCTCGGTCGACGCCACCTTGGCGATGCTCGGCAGCGCCGATTATGTCGCCGACCGCAGCCTGGCGACCGCGGTACATTTGGCGTTGCACCTGCGACGGCCGCTGTTTCTCGAAGGCGAAGCTGGGGTCGGCAAGACCGAGATCGCCAAGGTATTGGCAACGGCGCTTAAGCGCCGTCTCATTCGCTTGCAATGCTATGAGGGCCTCGACGTCGCCTCGGCGGTCTACGAGTGGGACTACGCCCGACAGATGATCGAAATCCGGCTTGCCGAGGCCGGCGATCAGGACCGTGACGAGATCGAAAGCACGATCTTTTCCGACCGCTTCCTGATCAAGCGGCCATTGCTGCAGGCGCTGGAGCCGGAGATCGAAGGTCCGCCGGTTCTGCTTATCGATGAGCTCGACCGCACCGACGAGCCGTTCGAGGCTTACTTGCTCGAACTTCTCTCAGATTTTCAGGTGACGATCCCCGAGATCGGCACGATCCAGGCCGAGCATCCGCCGATCGTGGTCATCACCTCGAACCGCACCCGTGAAATCCACGACGCGCTGAAGCGGCGCTGCTTTTACTACTGGGTCGATTACCCGAATGCTGAACGCGAGCTGGAAATCCTGAAGCGCAAGGCACCGGGCGCGGCGCCCGAGCTGTCACGCGCGGTCGTCGGCTTTGTGCAGAATTTGCGCAAGATGGATTTGTTCAAGCTGCCCGGCATCGCCGAGACGATCGACTGGACCGAGGCGCTGATGCAGCTCGACGTGCTCGAACTGACCCCCAACGCGATCAACGACACGCTCGGCGTCCTCTTGAAGTACCAGGACGACATTGCCCGCATCCAGGGCAGCGAGGCGGCGCGGCTGTTGGATCAGGTCAAGGCGGAGATTGCCGCAAATCTACGCGGTGCCTGATGGCCGACCAGGCTCAAGCCGAGGACGGAAGGCTTGTCGCCAATCTGATGCATTTCGCACGGACCTTGCGCGCCGCCGGACTGCCGGTTGGCCCTGGCAAGGTCATCGACGCGGTCGCCGCGGTGAGATCGGTTGGCATCACCAACCGCGCAGATTTTTATTGGACGCTGCATGCGGTGTTCGTCAACCGGCCCGATCAGCGACCACTCTTCGACCAGGCCTTTCACGTTTTCTGGCGCAACCCCGAGCTGCTCAAGAAGATGATGTCGCTGGTGCTGCCGGAGATGAGCCTGGAGCTCCCCGAGGACGAAAAGAACGAGATGCTGCGCCGGCTGGCGGAGGCACTTCATCCCAATCCGGAATCGCGAGAGACCGGCGAGACCGAACTGGAATTCGACGCGGCGATGACCTTTTCGGACCGCGAGCAGCTCCAAGGTATGGACTTCGAGAAAATGTCGCTTGACGAGTTGGCCCAGGCCAAAGCGGCGATCGCCCGGCTAAAGCTGCCAATTCTCGACCGGCCGACGCGGCGCTTCGCTCCCGATCCGTACGGTGCCCGCGCCGACATGCGCGCCACCCTCCGGGCGGCGTTGCGCTCGGGCGGGATCATCGAGCTGAAGCGGAAGAGTCGGAGAATGCGTCCGCCACCGCTGGTCGTGCTCTGCGACATCTCGGGCTCGATGAGCCGCTACAGCCGCATGTTTCTGCATTTCATGCACGCGATCACCAACGACCGCGACCGCGTGTTCACCTTTGTCTTCGGCACACGGCTCACCAACATCACCCGTTACCTGCGCTTCCGCGACGTCGATCTGGCGCTCGACAAAGTCGCCGAAGCGGTCGCCGATTGGTCGGGCGGGACGCGGATCGGCCATTGCCTGACCGAGTTCAACCTGCTGTGGTCGCGGCGAGTTTTGGGCCAGGGCGCGGTCGTGCTGCTGATCACTGATGGGCTCGACCGCGATGTCGGGATCGGTCTCGCGCATGAGATGGACCGGCTGCACCGTTCCTGCCGGCGGCTGATTTGGCTCAATCCGCTGTTGCGTTATGAGGGGTTCGAACCAAGATCATTAGGGATGAGGGCGATGTTGCCGCATGTCGACGAATTCCGTCCCGTGCACAACCTCGAAAGCCTTGGCAACCTGGTCGAGGTATTGAGTGCGGCGGCGCCGCGGCGGCTGAGCGCAGCGACAGAATTACGAATGGGAGCGAGAGCAGCATGAGCGATCACGCGGAAATTCTCGAACAGGCAGCCAGTTGGCGCCACGCTGGCAAAGGCGTCGCGCTAGCGACCGTGGTCAAGACTTGGGGCTCGTCGCCGCGACCGGCGGGCGCCCAGCTCGCCGTCGCCGATACCGGCGAATTCGTCGGTTCGGTCTCGGGCGGCTGCGTCGAGGGCGCGGTAATCGAGGAAGCCCAGGCCACGATCAAGGACGGCAAGACCCGGCTCCTCGATTTCGGTGTCAGCGACGAACAGGCTTGGGAAGTCGGTCTGGCCTGCGGCGGCAAGATCGAGATCTTTGTCGAGCCCATCGAATGAAGAGCCGATACATCGAGGCGGTGATCGCCGCCAATTCCGAGGGCCGCTCCGTCGCACTGGCGACTGAGCTTAAATCGGGCGCGCAGCTCTTCCTCCACAGCGGCCAGCTCGAGGGCGAGCTCCAGCTCGACGAGGCGTCTGTCGCGGCCATGCGCGAGGCTTTGCGTGCCGACCGAAATATTACGCTGGATACGGCGCTAGGGCGCGTCTTCGTCGAAGTGTTCAGCCCGCCGCGGCGCTGCTTTGTGGTTGGCGCGGTGCATATCGCCCAGCCGCTGGTGCCGATGTTGATCGCGACCGATTACAAGCCGATCGTCATCGACCCGCGCGGCTCATTCGCGACCGAGGCGCGGTTTCCCGGCATCGAGCTGACGACCGAATGGCCGGACGAGGCGCTGGAGCGGCTGCAACCCGACCAGCGCTCGGCGATCGTCACGCTGACCCACGATCCGAAGCTCGATGATCCGGCGCTCGCGGTGGCCTTGCGCTCCGAGTGCTTCTATGTCGGCGCGCTCGGCTCGCGGCGGACTCATGCGAAGCGGCTGGAGCGCCTCGCGGCGCTGGGCTTTGGCGAGAACGAGTTGTCGCGCATCCATGCACCGGTCGGTCTCAACATCGGCGCGGTGTCGCAAGCCGAGATCGCGGTCTCGATTCTGGCGCAGATGACCGACGTCCTGCGCCACGGCGATACGCGGGCCGCCGAATGAAGTTCGGTGAGGTCCCGGCCAGAGAAGCTGAGGGCGCGATCCTCGTCCACAGCATACGGCTCGGCCCAACGGCGCTAAAAAAAGGCCGGATTTTATCCGCGGCCGATATTGAAGCGATCACCGCCGCAGGGATCGACGAGATCACCGTCGTCCGGTTGGAGCCGGGTGATGTCCGCGAAGACCCGGCGGCGGACCGCATCGCAGCCGCCGTTGCTGGGTCCGGGATCGCAACCGCCCCGGCTTTCACCGGCCGTGCCAATTTGTTCACCGAGAGCAAAGGTCTCCTGGTTTTCGACCGCGACCGGCTCGACAAGCTCAACCTGATCGATGAAGCGGTGACGCTCGGAACCTTGCCGCCTTACGCGGTCGTCGAACCAAGGCAGATGGTGGCGACCGTCAAGATCATCCCGTTCGCGGTTCCGGAAGATGCGGTCGGGCATTGCGTCGCGATCGCCGCCGAGGGCGGCGAGCTGTTGCGCGTCGCGGCATTCCAGCCGCTCACGGTGGGGTTGATCCAGACCCGCTTGCCAGGCCTCAAGGAGACGATCCTCGACAAGACCCGCGAGGTCACCCAGGGCCGCCTCGACGCGCTCGGTTGCGCGTTGGCGCTCGAACGCCGCTGCGCGCACATCAGCAAGGATCTGGCCGCAGAGATCGCAGCGACGATTGGGGAGGTCGATCTCCTGTTAATCCACGGCGCATCGGCGATTGTCGATCGCCGCGACGTGATCCCGGCCGCCATCGAAGTGGCGGGCGGTTCGGTCGATCATTTCGGCATGCCCGTCGATCCCGGCAATCTGCTGTTGCTCGGGCATGTGCGGGGCAAGCCCGTGCTCGGCCTGCCAGGCTGCGCTCGCTCACCCAAGGTCAATGGCTTCGATTGGGTGCTGGAGCGACTTGTCGCCGGATTGCCGATCGGCCCGAAGGAGATCATGTCGATGGGCGCCGGCGGGCTCCTCGCCGAAATCCCGGCGCGGGGTCTCAAGCGGGCCGACGCGGGCGCCGCCCCCGAACCAAAGCCGGCAGCGAAGGCACCGCCGGGGCCCCGCATCGCCGCAATTCTTCTCGCCGCCGGCAAATCGAGCCGGATGGGCGCCAACAAGATGCTGGCCGAGATCGATGGCGGCCCGATGGTGGCGCGCACCGCGCAGCGGCTCTTGTCATCGCATGCCAGACCGATCGTTGCCGTTTTGGGTAGCGAGGCAGACGCGGTCGATGTAGCGCTTGGGAAACTGCCGATAGAGCGGGTTCGCAATCCTGACTATGCAGAGGGTCTTTCAACGTCACTGAAATGCGGGCTCCGGGCGGTTCCCGCCGATGTTGGCGGTGTGATGGTTTGCCTCGGCGACATGCCGCTCGTCGCCGGCCGCGATCTCGACCGGCTGATCACGGCATTCAACCCGTTGGAAGGGCGCGCCATCGTGGTTCCGACCCGGCGCGGCCAGCGCGGCAACCCGGTGGTTTGGTCGCGCCAGTTCTTCGCCGAGATGATGGCACTATCCGGCGATCAGGGCGCGCGTCGCCTGCTCGAAGAGCATGCCGACCTCGTCGCCGAGGTCGAGATGGAGAGCGACGGCGTGCTCACTGACATCGACACGCCGGAGGCGCTCGCTCAATTGCGCGAACGGGTCAGGCCTCGCGAGCCGGTTTAGCGCCGAAACGGCCGAGGCGGCTCCATGGTCGGCTCGGGTACGGTGAGCCCGATCCTGATCTGCATGAGCTCGTCCTTGATGTCCATCAATGAGTCGGCAATGTCCTCGATCGCCTCTACTCGCCGTTCCTCGACCGATTTTCGTTGCCGAGCTTGGTTACGCGTCTGCCTCGTATCTTCGTCCATCATAAGCTGCGGTCTCCTCTGCTGAGCTCGCGATGGAAGTAGCTGCGACCAGCGTGGTTGCCAACCCCAGGAAGGTGAGGATCGGGATGACCGATTGACGCGCCGCCTACCGTTTCGCGTTGTGGATCAAGTAGGCCGCGAAGTCGATGGGCTTCAGTTTTAGCGCCTTGAACTCGCTATCGCCGGCGAGCGCGCGACTGACGACGATGTGGTTCTCGACCTTGACCGGGTTGATGCGGAAGACGCCGCGAGCGCCCTTGAGCTTGGGATATAGGTTCGGATCGATCATACGCTCCTTGCCGGCGAGCCTATCGATTGCCTCGTCTTCGCCAAGACCTTCGACCGGCTCCGCTTTGACGATCATCCAATCGGTCTCGCCGGCCCAGCCCGTGGCGGCAGCGGTCTTCGGGTCGTCGGCGATTCCAACCTTGTAGACATGCTTGCCGAGCCCGACATCAGACGCCCATTTCCCGGCCTTGACGCTGCGCGCGACGTAGATGCTTGGCACAGTTAGCTCCAATACCGGCCGCTGCTGCCGATCACCACGGTGACCAGACCGAGGATCAAATTGACCGTCACGATGATCCGGATCTGACTGAGCTGCGCCGCGGCAGCGGCGTTGTCTCCGGCGGCCATCGCCGCGCGAAAACGTTTCCACGGCGCGAAATAGAGATGCAGGAACAGCATCATCATGACGCTGCCAATCAGCATCATGAGATTGACGTAGAGCCGTACTCCGGCGAACCCGCCAAACAGCGAAAATATCATCACGAAGCCGGACAGTAGCAGTAGCACGATCGCGACGAAGACCCAGGCCAAGAAACGGTCCAGCACGCGCAGCCATAAACCGAGCCGGACGGGCGGGTCGAGTGGTCCGGTCGCCGGACGCAGCACAACGAGCGCGAAAAACATCCCGCCGACCCAAACCACCGCGCTCATGATATGCAAGATAAGCGCGACCGAACCGATCAACATGGCGCCGCCGCTCCCGGACTAGCCGCCGTATCCCCGCGCCTTCCGCGCCAGCCCACCATAGAGATCGAGCATCCTCCCGCGCCAGGCATATATCGGATCATCCGCCGTCACCAGTTGGAAGTCGCTGATCGCGCGCGCCCATTGGAACGCGCCGAAGACGATGTAATCGGCAAAGGCCGGCGCGCTACCGCAGACAAAATCCTGCCGTTCGACGGTGCGGCGCAGCGGGTCGAGGCTGGAACGAAACGCCGGCAACCGTGCCTCGCGGTCCTTGACGACCTCTTCCAGCGTCGCGCCGAAGCGCAGCTCGCGCGACTGACGAAAATAGGCCTGATCGGCGGGACCGATATGCTTCCAGATGTCGAGCACGACGAGGCGTACAAGCCCGACCTGCAACACCGTCTCGGTCCAATTCTGCACGAATTTGGTGAGACCCCGCGCCGCCAAGCCGGGAAACAGGCTCGGCCAGTCGGGATAGCGCTCCTCAAGGTAATCGGCGATGGCGGAAGAATCGTGGACGACCTTGCCGCCATCGACAATTACCGGAACCCGCCCGTCATTGGGCGTCGGCAGCTTGTCCTTTTCGGTAAAGCGCCATGGCACGGTCTCGACCTCGAGCCCCTTATGCGCCAGCGCCATACGAGCGCGCCAGCAGAACGGGCTGAACCGCCGGTTCGGATCGGTCCCGGCGAGGTCATACATTGTAATCGCCATCGTCGTCCCCAAATGCACCTACGGGTGCACTATGGCCCTTCCCGACCACGGCCGGAAAGAGTTCTCGGCGTGCCGCTATTTCACAGCAAGCGGCGAGCGAACGAGCGTAGCCGGCATCTCTGAGATTCAGCGACTTGCTGCTCGGAATCCGCGGAAGGTTCCGCGTTACGCGCAACAATCCCGGCATCGTCGCTGGCGTCGTCGGCAAACTCGTCCTCGACGCTCAGGGTAGGCGTTGTCGGGACACCCCGCCCGGGAATGTGAGCGCCGGCATACACGGCGTTCGCGGGCCGGTTGGGGGTCTCGGCAAGTAAGGCGCCGAGAGCGACGAGGCCGCAGCAGGCCCACGCAATGAGGATTTCGCGAGTCGGGGGGTGCATCTTTATCACCGGGTGTTGGTGGTCGGGGCTAACGGCTGCGCCGACGCAACTGGCGCAGCGATAGTACGTGCAGCAGGATCGAGCTCGGCACCGCGAAGGCCGGGATCATGACGTTCGGATAGAGGCCGCCAGCCGCGTTCGGGATGCTCGGCACAATCAATTGCAAGGGCCCGGGGCTGATCATCAACCCGATCGACACCGCGACGGCGAAATCGAGCAGCCCGAAGATATTCCAGGCAACCGCCGCCTTGCGCCCTTCCAGCGTTCCGGCGGCGAGCGAGATCGCCACGGGCACCGCCAGCAGCCCCGTCGTCACGTCGCCAATTCCCGCCGGGAGAGCGAAGACTCCTGGTACGACACCCACGGCCCAGCCAATCAGGAACCCGCTGCCGAGAACGCGATAGAGCTGGAGCGCGATCAACCAGGTCGCCGGCATCGCGTCGAGAACCTGGCCCATCCGTTTCGACAGCAGCATGATCGGCGCGCCGATGATCACCGGCAGGAAAATCGCGAAGGGCAGTAGCGGTATTGGGGTCACCCCGCCCCGGAACACGCCGTTGATCGCCGAACTCCAGATCAGGCCAAGCCATAGCGTGAATGGGATCATTACGCCGAGCCATGCCTTGCGCCGTTGGACCGGAGTCAATTCCGCGCGCTCAAGACCGAGCCACAAGCCAAGCCCAATCAGGACGTGGATGAAAACCCGGACCGCTACGGTCGACATGCCGCTCGCCGGGATGATTGGAACGGCGTAGTTGAGTGCGATCCAAAGCGCCGTGAGAGGCGCGATCCATAACAAGGCACGCCATCCCTGGCGGGGCGGAACGAGATCGGTATGGAGGATGGCCGCAGTCATGATAGTCACTCCGATTTTCGTAATCAGTTATTCAATAGTCCCTGCATAGTCAGAAGTCACTATAATTTCGATCACAACTCAGTTACCATGCCATCGATGGCCGACACCCCGCTAAACTCAGCGCCCTACGACATGCGCTGCCCGATCGCCCGATCGCTCGATATCATCGGCGAGCGCTGGACGATTCTCATTCTGCGTGACCTAGTCGTGAGCGGGCCACGCAAGTTCCAGGACTTCGAGCGCTCGCTCGGCGGGATCAGCCCTAACACGCTGTCGGCGCGACTGAAGCGACTGGAGGATGCGGGCATCGTCGAGCGGCATTTTTACGAGCAGCATCCACCGCGCGCCGAGTATATCCTGACCGACAAGGGCAAAGAGTTGCGCCCGGTGCTGCGGGCCCTCCTCGAATGGGGCCAGCGCCACACCAAATTCGCATCGCCGACCAAATAGCCGCCTCGCCTTGCCCCGCATCCGCCGCGTGCTATAAGGCAGGGTCAAGCTGCGGAGGCGCGCTTGCCGACCGTCTTTATTTTGAATGGACCGAATTTGAACCTGCTCGGCGTGCGCGAGCCGGCGACCTATGGCTATGACACACTGGCCGATGTCGAGCAGCGCTGTCTGGCGCGCGCCAAGGAACTCGACCTGTCGATCGAGTTCCGCCAGACCAATCACGAAGGCCAGATGGTCGACTGGATCCACGAGGCGCGCGAGGCGGCAGACGGCATCATTATCAATGCGGGCGCCCTCACCCATACGTCGGTCGCGGTGCTCGACGCGCTTAATGCGGCCGACCTGCCGGTGATCGAGGTGCATTTGTCGAACATCTTCCGCCGCGAGAGCTTCCGCCATCATTCCTATGTCAGCCTCGCGGCGCGCGGCGGCATCTTCGGGCTCGGGCCACAGGGTTACGAACTGGCCCTGGAAGCGCTCGCCAGCCTGATTGAGGAATCATCGAGCGAGGCGCCGCGGTGAAGTTCGGCGGAAGCCGTCCCAAGCTGGCGCCCGATCCCGGTCTGATCCGCTCGCTGGCCAAGCTGCTCGACGAGACGGGGCTCAGCGAGATCGAATACGAGGCCGACGGGCAGCGGATTCATGTCGCCCGCCAGGCCGCGGTGTTAGCGACATCAGCGGCCAGTGTCGCGCCGTCGGCGCTCGAGAAACCCACCGTGGCCGCGCCAGCCGGCGCGAACGGCGCAGCTCATCATGGCGCCAACGGCCACGACCATCCCGGGACCCTGAAGGCGCCGCTAGTCGGGGTTGCCTATCTTGCCGCCGAACCTGGTATGCCGCCTTACGTGCGGGTCGGCGACACGGTCGCCGAAGGCCAAACCTTGCTGATCATCGAGGCGATGAAGGTGATGAACCAGATTCGCGCGCCGCAGGCCGGCCGGGTTACTCACGTCTATGTCGGCGACGCGGAGCCGGTCGAATACGGCAGCGCGCTGATGTTGATCGAATAGCTCCCCCGCTTCCCCGGCCGATGTTCGAGAAAGTCCTTATCGCCAATCGCGGCGAGATCGCGTTGCGCATCCATCGCGCCTGCCGCGACATGGGAATCAAGACCGTGGCGGTGCATTCGACCGCCGACGCCAACGCGATGAATGTGCGTCTTGCCGACGAGAGCGTCTGCATCGGGCCGCCGCCCGCGCGCCAGAGCTACCTCAACATTCCGGCGATCCTATCGGCGGCAACGATCACCGGGGCCGATGCGATCCACCCTGGCATCGGCTTCCTCTCGGAAAATGCCGATTTCGCCGAGGTCGTGGCCGAGCACGGCTTCACCTTTATTGGGCCGAAGCCTGAACACATCCGGGTGATGGGGGACAAGGTCCACGCCAAGGCGGCCGCGAAGAAGCTAGGTATCCCGACCCTGCCCGGATCCGGCGGCGCGCTGAGATCGGTCGATGAAGCGGTCGCGGCGGCGCGCGAAATTGGCTACCCGGCGCTGCTGAAGGCGGTATCGGGTGGCGGCGGACGCGGTATGAAGCTCGCCCGCGATGACGATGAATTACGGGCGTTGCTCCCGTTGGCGCAAGCCGAAGCACAGGCCGCGTTCGCCGACGATTCGGTCTATCTGGAGCGCTTTCTCGACCGTCCACGCCATATCGAAATTCAGCTTCTCGGCGATGGAAATGGCGCCGTCGTTCATCTCGGCGAACGCGATTGTTCCCTGCAACGGTTGCATCAGAAGGTCCTCGAGGAGACGCCGTCGCCTGGCCTCGATGACGCCGGGCGCCAGAAGATTACCGGCATCGCGGTCAAGGCGCTGAAAGAACTCGGCTATCAGAGCGCTGGGACCATCGAGTTCCTTTATCAGGACGGCGAGTTTTCCTTCATCGAGATGAACACGCGGCTCCAGGTCGAGCATTCGATCACCGAAGCGGTCAGCGGCATCGACCTGGTCCGCGAACAATTGCGCATCGCGGCCGGCGAACCCCTCGGCTATGGCCAATCCGACATCCATCTGCGCGGACACGCGATCGAGTGCCGAATCAATGCCGAGCGCGCCGAGGATTTTCGTCCCTCGCCTGGCCGGATCACCGAATATCACGCACCCGGCGGACCCGGCGTTCGCGTCGATAGCGGGCTATATCAAGGATACGAGGTGCCGCCTTATTACGACAGCCTCATCTCTAAGCTCGTCATTTATGGCGGTGATCGCGAGGAATGTCTGATGCGGCTGCGCCGGGCGCTCGAAGAGTATGTGATCGGCGGTATCGATACGACGATCGCTCTTCATCAGCGGCTTGCCGAGAATGCGGAGTTTCAGGCGGGCACGTACGACATCGGGTGGCTTGAGCGCATGCTCAGCCGCAGCGCGTGATGCGATGTCGTCGCCGTTCCTGCTGACACCGGAGATCCTACTCAGGGCCTATCAGGCCGGGATTTTCCCGATGGCGGAATCCGCGGATGACCCTGAGTTGTTCTGGGTCGATCCCAAGCGCCGCGGCGTCCTGCCGTTGGATGGGTTTCACCTGTCGCGCCGCCTACGCCGCGTGGTGCGGCAGGATCGGTTCGAGGTGCGTGTCGATAACGACTTCCCAGCCACCCTGGCGGGCTGCTCCGAGGCGACCGAAAAGCGCCCCAACACCTGGATCAACGCCGAAATTATCCGCCTCTACACCGCACTGTTCGCGCGAGGCGCAGTGCACAGCGTCGAGTCATGGCAGAACGGTGCGCTGGTCGGCGGGCTCTACGGTGTGTCGATCGGCAGCGCGTTCTTCGGCGAGAGCATGTTCAGCCGGGTCAGCGACGCCAGCAAGGTCGCGCTCGTGCACCTTGTGGCCTTGTTACGGCGCGGCGGCTACCGGCTTCTCGACATGCAATTCCTCACGCCGCATTTGGCCCAATTCGGGGCGATCGAGGTGCCGCGCGCGCAGTATCAGGCCCTACTCGCCGAGGCACTGCGTTACCGTGGCGTCTTCCCGCCCGGTTTTGGCGCAGACGCCGGTGGTGGCGAGGCGGGCGGCGGCGGCGCCGGCGCCGGCGCGCTCGCCGCCTTGCAGGCAAGCAACGTCACGTCGTAGACGGGGTGCTCGAGCCCCGACAGAGCCGGGCTCGACGAGAACATCCAGCCGCTGAACAGACGCTTGGTCTGTTCGCCGGGCGGGGTTTCGTAGATTTGGATAAACGCGGCATTGTCGGGCGGGGCATCGGGCGGCGCGGTCTCGCAGTCACGCACCAGGATCGACAGCGTGCCGAAAGTCACCGACGAACCAACCGGGGCCACGATCTGAGACACCTTCGCCGCAACCTTGTCGAGCCCTTGCAGAACGGCGATGGGTTCCGGCGTCATCGCGGCCTGTACCGACGCGGACATAACCGCGAACAGCGCGGCCGCCGCCGGCAGCGCATTCCTCATTTACGGTAGGGGTTGACGAGCCCGGCGATGAGGCCAGCCAGGACCTCGCGCAGCTGGGCTTCGTCGCAGCCCATTAGCACGCCGTCCTCCAGCGCGTCCTGTGCAAGCTCGCGCAGCTCCGATAGGTTCTCGTTCAGCACCTTGATCTTCTCGACGCACGAAACCGGCTCGCCGTCAGGGGTGTGCCAGACCGGGAAGGCGTCGGTCGAGGTCTTAGCCATCGACATATCCCCAATTCTATTTCGGCGGCGCCGGCTCGTTCGATGGCGGCTGCGGCGTGTCGCTGTCGCCCGGCTTCTTGGCGGGCGGCGAGAACATCATCTGGCCAATGAGATGCTCGATGCTGACCGAGGACTGGGTAAATTTGATCTGCCCGTTTGGCGGAATGTCCTTGTCCGACCCGCCAGGCACCAATGACATGTATTTGTCACCGAGCAGCCCCGACGAGACGATCTCGGCGACCGTATCGTCCGGCAGCTTAACCGTTGGCGTGACGCTCATCCGCACCGTGGCGAGAAATGTCTTGGGGTCGAGTGTCGTGCCGAGCACGGAGCCGACCTTGATCCCACTGATCCGCACATCGCTGCCGTCGCGAATCCCGTCGATATGCTCGAAATTCGCGGTCAGCTCGTAACCCTGCACCGAGCGCAATTGGCTCGTATTGTAGGCAAAGAACAGGAACAGTGCGGCGACGACAAGGACGACCGCGCCCATCACCGTTTCGATCACATTGCCTCTCATCGCCCGGCTCCGCGTATCGTCATGCTGCCGATTATTCCGGGGTCCAGGGCTCGTAGTCGCCAGCGGCGCGGACGCGGTGTCCGCCGCGCAGCACCGAGCCGCGCGGATGATAGGCCTCGGGCGTCCCGGTGAGATTGGGCTGGTGCGGCTTTTCCCATGGGTAGCGCTGGCGCTCGCCGGGAACCTCGTCAACCGTGTGGTGCAGCCAGGCATGCCATTCTGGCGGCACCTTCGATCCCTCCGGCTCGCCTTGATAGATGACCCAGCGGCGCTCCCGCGAGAAACGCCCGCCGCCTCGCCCTGTCGGCTTGTCGCCCTTGAGGCGATAATAGCGATTGCCGTACTGGTCGGTGCCGACCAGCGCGCCGCGTAATCGTGTCAAAATCCAAGTTCCTAGCGTCGTCATCGTCCTATCCTGGCAGGCGGCGGACTATCGCACCGGCGGTAACATAGGAGCAAGGGGAGCCGACGTTCGTCGCCTGCGTGGGACCGACGATTCCCTTTCCGTCAGCCCATTTGCCGCCGAATTCCGGCATTTCTCGAAAAGTTTCAGCTCAACGAAGCGACCGCAACCGCCCGTTGGGAAGTCAAGCGCAATTTGATTTTGACAACCCTACGGCACGGGCACAACATATACGTCCATGGGGTTGCCCGCACGCTAGATGTAGCGTCTCTGCATTCCAGAGTGCGGCGTTGGGGGGAAGCAAGAAATGCATATCGCGCGTCGCTTTACCAATGCAGGACGAGATCCATACGAAGGCATCGCCTTCCGTATCGCGACCAGCGAGATTCGCAACCCCGACGGATCGGTCGTCTTCGCCGCCGAGGGCGTCGAGGTTCCAGCCGAATGGAGCCAAGTCGCCTGCGATATCCTCGCACAGAAATATCTGCGCAAAGCCGGCATCCCCGCCGTGTTGAAGCCAGTTGAGGAGCCTGACGTTCCTGAATGGCTGTTGCGGCACGTCCCCGACGCGGACCGGATCGCACTTCTTCCTTCGGCGGAGCGCGGCGGTGGCGAAACGAGCGCGAAGCAATGCTTCGATCGGCTGGCCGGCACCTGGACCTATTGGGGCTGGAAGGGCGGCTATTTTGACACGGAGGAAGACGCCCGCGCGTTCTTCGATGAACTGCGGGCGATGCTGGCGCGGCAGATGGGCGCGCCAAACTCGCCGCAATGGTTCAATACCGGGCTGCATTGGGCCTATGGCATCGACGGGCCGGCGCAGGGGCATTTCTACGCCGATTACAAGACCGGTAAGATCAAGGCGTCGGACAGTGCCTACGAGCACCCGCAGCCGCATGCCTGCTTTATCCAGTCGGTGGCCGATGATCTCGTCAACGAAGGCGGGATCATGGATCTATGGGTGCGCGAGGCGCGGCTGTTCAAATACGGCTCGGGCACCGGCTCCAATTTCTCGAAACTCCGCGGCGACGGCGAGCGGCTCTCAGGCGGCGGTCGCTCGTCGGGGTTGATGAGCTTCCTCAAGATCGGCGACCGCGCCGCCGGCGCCATCAAGTCGGGCGGGACGACCCGGCGCGCCGCCAAGATGGTGATCGTCGACACCGATCACCCCGACATCGAGGACTTCATCGACTGGAAGGTCGTCGAGGAGCAGAAGGTCGCCGCCCTCGTTTCGGGCTCGCGGCTTTGCAACAAGCACCTCAACCTGGTCATGGCGGCCTGCCGCGCCGAGGCAGAAGACCCCTTCGATCCGGCGAAGAACCCGGCCCTAAGAGCGGAGATCCGCGCTGCGCGTAAGGCTATGGTGTCGGAAAACTATATCCAGCGCGTGATCCAGCTCGCGCGCCAAGGGCACGAGACCATCGACTTTCGCATCTACGACACTGATTGGGATTCCGAAGCCTATCTGACCGTCGCCGGGCAAAATTCAAACAACACGGTGCGCATCACCAACGCTTTTCTCGACGCGGTCGCAGCCGGTGCCGAGTGGGATCTGACCCGACGCACCGACGGCAAGCCGGCGAAGACCGTTACCGCCCGCGGCTTGTGGGACCGCATTGCCTTTGCCGCCTGGGCCTCGGCTGATCCCGGCGTCCAGTTCGACACTACGATCAACGACTGGCACACCTGCCCCGAGGGCGGGCGGATCAACGCTTCGAACCCGTGCTCGGAATACATGTTCCTCGACGACACGGCATGCAATCTCGCCTCGCTCAACCTGATGACCTATCGCGGACCGGATGGGTTCCAGGTCGGCGACTTCCGCCATGCGACGCGGTTGTGGACGATCGTTCTCGAGATCAGCGTGATGATGGCGCAATTCCCATCGCGCGAGATCGCCCGGCTCAGCTACGCCTATCGGACGCTCGGTCTCGGCTATGCCAATCTCGGCGGCCTGTTGATGTCGATGGGCATCCCGTACGACAGCGACGAAGGCCGTGCCATCGCCGGCGCGATAACCGCGCTACTGACCGGCACGACTTACGCGACCTCGGCCGAGATGGCGGCCGAGCTTAACCCCTTCCCCAATTACGCCAAGAACCGCGAGGCGATGCTCCGGGTCATCCGCAATCATCGCCGCGCCGCGCATGGCGAAAGCCAAGGATATGAAGGCCTCGCGGTGCTTCCGGTCGCGCTCGACGCCGCCAACTGCCCCGACGCCTCACTCGCCGAAGCTGCCGCCGCTTCCTGGGACGCGGCGCTGGCGCTGGGCGAAAAGCACGGCTTCCGCAATGCCCAGACCACGGTGATCGCGCCGACCGGCACGATCGGCCTGGTAATGGATTGCGATACGACCGGCATCGAGCCCGATTTCGCGCTGGTCAAGTTCAAGAAGCTCGCAGGCGGGGGCTACTTCAAAATCATCAACCGCATGGTGCCCGATGCGCTCACAACGCTTGGCTACGACCCAGACCAGATCGCCGATATCGAGCGTTACGCGCTCGGCCGCGGCACCTTGAAGGGCGCGCCCGGGATCAATCACGAGACGCTCATCGAGAAGGGCTTCGACGCGGCATCGCTTGCCGCGGTCGAAGCTGGCCTCGCTTCGGCGTTCGACATCAAATTTGCGTTCAACAAATGGACGCTAGGCGAAACCTTCTGCACCGAAAATCTCGGCATCGCCCCGGCGACACTCGCCGACCCCGCGTTCGACCTCTTGGCCGCGCTCGGCTTCAGCAAGACAGATATCGAGGCCGCCAACACCTATTGCTGCGGCGCGATGACGTTGGAAGGCGCGCCGCACCTCAAGGCCGAGTATCTGCCGGTCTTCGATTGCGCCAACCCGTGCGGGCGGCTCGGCAAACGCTGCCTGTCGGTCGACAGCCACATCCGTATGATGGCGGCGGCGCAGCCTTTCATCACTGGGGCGATCTCGAAAACCATCAACATGCCGAACGCTGCGACGGTCGAGGACTGCAAGAACGCCTACCTGCTGTCCTGGCGCCTCGGTCTCAAGGCGACCGCGCTCTACCGCGACGGCTCGAAACTATCGCAGCCGCTCGCGTCGAACCTCTTCGGGGACGACGACGAGGCCGAGGACAAGGCCGCGGAGCTCTATGAGCGAGTGGCGGGCGAACGAGTGCCGCTGGTCGCCGAACGCATCGTCGAACGGATCATCGAACGCGTGGTGTCGCGCGCCGAGCGCCGCCGCCTCTCCAACCGCCGCAAGGGCTACACGCAAAAGGCCATCGTGGGCGGCCACAAGGTCTATCTGCGCACCGGCGAATACGAAGACGGCAAGCTCGCCGAGCTGTTCATCGACATGCACAAGGAAGGTTCGGCCTTCCGCTCGCTGATGAACAATTTCGCGATCGCGATCTCGTTGGGACTGCAATACGGCGTGCCGCTCGAAGAGTTCGTCGAGGCCTTCACCTTCACCCGGTTCGAGCCGTCCGGAATTGTCGAGGGCAACGACGCGATCAAGATGGCAACCTCGATCCTCGACTACATCTTCCGCGAGCTGGCAATCTCCTATCTCGACCGCAACGATCTCGCCCATGTCGAGCCGGCCGATTTGATGCCGGACACGATCGGCAAGGGCGTATCGGCGGAGTCGAACCTGCGCGAGCTTGACGACCCCAACAACGCCACGGTCGGCGCTGAGGTCGCGGCAATCATGCAGAAGGTCGCCTCCAATGGTTACGTCCGCAACAAGCTGACCGTGCTTCACGGCGGCAAGCGCGGCGCCGTGACCGCTCGCGCGGACGCCGAGCCGGCCGAGATGCCGTTGTTCAGCAGTGGTGCGCTGGCCATCTCCACCGAAACTTTAGAGATCGCCACGCTCGCTCCCGACCCGCGCCTCGAAAAGATCCGCGAGGCGCGGATGAAGGGTTACGAGGGTGACAGCTGCGGTGAATGCGGCAACTTCACCCTGGTGCGGAACGGTACGTGCTTGAAATGCGATACCTGCGGCTCGACGAGCGGTTGCTCGTAGGCCGCAAAAGGAGGCTCATGTCGGGCTTTTCTTTCACCTACGAAGGCATCGAGTTGAGTCTTCTCCAGGAAATGCGCGGTTGGGCCGCCAGTGTCCCGCGCTTCGGCAGGACGATGTACTTCGCCTCACAGGAGGAGGCTATCGACGAAGCTGTGCGCCTCATCAACGCCTTCCTTCTGCCGCGCGTGATCCGGCAGCTCGACCGTGCGGCATGACGGCTTGAAGCAGCATCTGCCTAGCGATATTGATTGAGCGATATCGATAGGAAGGCGCCAATGGCTGGGACCCAGCAGCTCCTGTTGCATCTGCCAGATCAGCTGGTTCGCCGCCTGAGACGCGCGGTGCCGGCGCGCCAGCGCAGCAAGTTCATTCAAGACCTTCTCGAGCAGGCCCTGCCGCCGGATGGCGCGGTCGAGACCGATCCGCTTTATCTTGCGGCGCTATCGGTCGAGGCCGACGAAGCGCTTGCCGCGGAGATGGCGGAATGGGAGCCGGCGACGGTCGCGGATGGGGTCGCGGTGCCGTCAGGGAATGGAGCCGGCGACTGATGGCCGCGCCGCCTGCCTCGGACGCGATGAGCGTGCGCCGCGGCGAGGTCTGGTGGGTCGATTTCGACGTCATCGAGGATGGCGAAATACGCAAAATGCGACCGGCCGTCGTCATTACCGCCGACGCATTAAATCAGGCGCGCCGTACGGTTGTCGTTGTGCCATTGGCGACCGGCCCGCAGCCGCGCCCGCCCATCGTGGTAGCGACCCCTTCGGCGGGAGAACGCCGCGTCGCGGTATGCGATCAGGCCCGCGCGGTCGGCAAGAGCCGCCTCACGCGCACCGCCGGCACCTTGTCCACCTCCGATTTGCGTGCGGTCGAGGACGGCTTGCGCCGCGTCCTCGAACTCTAACCTTCGGATCAACCGCTCGGCGGGCTTGACCCGACCTTCGACAGATAGTCCGGTGCGTAGCCGTCAAGACCATTTGGCAACAGGCTTCAATGCAAGCCCGCCCTCGGGCTCGTCAATTTTCAAAGTAATGCATCCAAACCCCGAAATGCTCTAGGCTGACCACAAGTCGGATTTCGCCGGAGGGTGGGATGGAATATGGGTTTGGAGCGCCGGTGAGCGGGCCGCTGTCAGCGCCGAAGGATCTCGCGCGCATCACCGTCGAGGGAGAGGCGATCGGCTACGATTACTGCACCCTCAGCGACCATGTCGTGATCCCGCGCGAGCTGGAGGCCAAATACCCATACTCCGATACCGGCGAGTTTCCCGGCCGCGCCGGCGGCGACCGCCACGAGCAGCTGACCGCGGTGACCTACGTCGCCGCCAAGACCTCGAAGCTGCGGCTGGTCACCTCGGTCATGGTAGTGCCGCATCGTCCGGCGGTGCTGACCGCCAAAATCCTCGCGACGATCGATGTCCTTTCCGAGGGGCGGCTGGTGCTCGGCATCGGCGCCGGTTGGTGCCGCGAGGAATTTGAGGCGATCGGCACCGATCCGTTCGCCGAGCGCGGCGCAGTCACCGACGAATACCTGCTCGCCTGCCGCGAGCTGTGGACCAGCGAAAACCCGGCCTTCAGCGGCAAGTATGTCAACTTCTCCAATATCTTCTTTCAACCGCAACCGGTGCAGAAGAGGGTGCCGATCTGGGTGGGCGGCGAAAGCGGCCCAGCGCTGCGGCGTACCGCCAAGCTTGGCGATGGTTGGTACCCGATCGGGACCAATCCGGCGTTCCGCCTCGATACGCTGGAGCGGTTCAAGGGCGGCATCGAGCGACTGTACCGCTATTGCCGTGAAGCCAGCCGTAACCCAAAGGAGATCGCATTAGCCTATCGCGTGAGCCAGCGCGGCGCCGCAGTCCCCGACAAGGCCGATAATGGCGACCGCCGTCTCTTTTCTGGTAGCGACGATGCTATCGTCGGTGATCTGCGTGCGTTCAAGGACCTCGGCGTCGTCGCGGTCGATTTCAGCTTCGATGGCGCCAACGCCGGTGAGGTTCTCGCCAATATGCGTCGCTTCCGCGAGGATGTGCTGGCAAAGGTCTAACCCGGTCACAGGAGCAGTACTGTGCTGAAACTCGGATACAAAGCGTCGGCAGAACAATTTGGACCGCGCGAATTGCTCGATTTCTCGGTGCTGGCCGAGGAGGCCGGGTTCGAGTCGGTTTTTGTCAGCGATCATTTCCAGCCGTGGAAGCACACGGACGGGCACGCGCCGAATTCGCTCGCCTGGCTGGGCGCGCTCGGCGCCAGCACCAAACGGGTCGTTATCGGCACAAGCGTCGCGACGCCGACCTTCCGTTATCACCCGTCGATCGTGGCACAGGCGTTCGGCACGATGGGTTCGATGTTCCCGGGTCGGGTTGTGCTCGGCCTCGGCACCGGGGAGTCGTTGAACGAGGTACCCTCGGCCGGCATTCAATGGCCGGGGCCTAAGGAACGGCGGGACCGGCTGCGCGAGGCAGTACGGCTGATCAACACGCTGTGGACCCAGGACCGGGTCAGCTTTGAGGGTCAGTTCTACCGCACCGAAAGCGCGACGATCTATGACAAGCCCAAGCACAAGGTGCCGATCTGGATCGCCGCTTCGGGCCCACTCGCCGCGCAGATGGCCGGCCAGATCGCCGAGGGCTTCATCTGCACCAGCGGCAAGAAGCCCGAGCTCTACACGGAGTTGACCGACAAGGTCACCGAAGGGCAGCAGAAATCCGGTCGGAGCGGCAGCACCATCGAGAAGATGATCGAGGTCAAGGTGTCGTTCGACACCGACGCCCAGCAGGCCAAGGATCTGACCCGCCATTGGGCGGCCCTGGCGCTGTCGCCCGAGGAAAAGATGGGTGTCGAAGACCCGATCGAGATGGAAAAGCGTGCCGATGCACTTCCGCTAGACCGTGCGGCCGGCCGGTGGATTGTCTCGAACGATCCGGACGAGCAGGTCGAGCGCATCCGCCCCTATGTCGAGCTCGGCTTCACGCACTTGGTCTTCCATGCCCCCGGCCCCGACCAAGCGCGCTTCATCAAGCTCTACTCCGAGCAGGTGTTCCCGCGGCTGCGCAAAGCGTTCGGCTGATACGCGTCGCTACGATGGATCGGTTGGAGATCATCGGGTTGCGCGGCGTACCAATGGTGCAGCCGGGCGATAATCTGCACGCGCTCATCGTGTCAGCGCTGGTCGACGCCGACATGGCGCTGGAGACGGGCGACGTGCTCGTCGTGGCGCAAAAGATTGTGTCGAAAGCCGAGGACCGCTTTATCGACATCGCGACGGTCACGCCGTCGGCCAAGGCTAAGAAGCTTGCCGCCCAGACCGCCAAGGACCCCCGCTTTGTCGAGATCGTCCTGGCGGAATCGAAACGCATTGTGCGGCATCGGACGAACTTGATTATTGCCGAGCACAAGCGCGGCTGGGTGATGGCCAATGCCGGGATCGACCATTCCAACGTCGCGCCCGGCGACGGCCATGAGCGCGTCTTGCTGCTGCCGCTCGACCCCGACACCTCGGCGCGCGCTTTGCGTGAGGAGTTGGTGGCCTCTTACGGCGTGCCCGTCGGGGTCATCATCAGTGACAGTTTCGGCCGGCCCTGGCGTCGCGGTACGGTTGGCATCGCCCTGGGCTCTGCCGGCCTCCCCTCGATTATCGATTGGCGGGGCCATCCGGACCTTTTCGGCCGTCCGCTCGAAGTCACCGAGACTGGGTTTGCCGACGAGATCGCGGCGGCGGCATCGCTGGTGATGGGTCAGGCCGCCGAGGCAGTGCCAATCGCCCTGGTGCGCGGCGTGCAATGGGACGCGCCCGAGGCGGATGCCGCCGCGCTCGTGCGGCCGCCGGAGCACGATCTCTTCCGATGAACGAGGCGCAGCCGGTTCTAGCACTGTCGGGCGGTGTCGGCGGCGCCAAACTGGCGCTCGGGCTCTATCGCGTGCTGCCGCCGGACACACTGACCGTCGTCGCCAATACTGGCGACGATTTCGAGCATCTAGGGCTATCGATATCTCCAGATCTCGACACCCTGCTTTACACCTTGTCCGGTCAAGCGAATGCCGAGCTCGGCTGGGGGCGACAAGGCGAAACTTGGACTTTCATGACCGCGCTCGAAAAACTCGGTGGCGAGACTTGGTTCCGCCTCGGCGACGGCGATCTCGCCACCCATGTCGAGCGCACGCGCCGACTCGCCGCCGGCGAAAGTCTCTCCGCAATCATCGACGATTTCCGCCACCGCTCCGGCATCGCCGCGGTGCTGCTACCGATGTCTGATGACAGGGTCCGTACACGGCTCGACACGGACCGGGGGCAGCTTGATTTCCAGGATTATTTTGTGCGGTTGCGCTGTGAGCCCAGGGTGCGCCGCCTCGAGTTTGTCGGCGGCGAGGCCGCCCGGCCGCAACGCGATTTCCTTGCCGCGCTCGGCGATCCCAAGCTGCGCGCTGTTGTCATCTGTCCGTCGAACCCCTTCATCAGCATCGACCCAATTCTCTGCGTCCCTGGCGTGCGCGAGGCGCTACGACTGTGTCAGGCACCAGTCGTCGCGGTATCGCCGATTATCGGTGGAAGGGCTGTCAAAGGGCCGACTGCGAAGATGATGGAGGAGCTGGGGTTGCCGGTCGAGGCCGCCGCGGTCGCCCGCTACTACCGCGACTTTCTCGATCTCTACATCGCCGACGAGGCCGACCGCGACGCGGTCGGGGAACTAGACATTCCGACCGTGCTGGCGCCGACCTTAATGGTGACGCTGGAGGATCGCGAAGCGCTGGCGCGCAGCGTTCTCAACGCGGCGGACCACGCTCGACGATGACCGACCCGGCAGATGTATGGGCGATCATCCCGGTGAAGGAAACACACGGGGCCAAGCAGCGCCTCGCGCCGGTGCTGTCGGCGCCGATGCGTCAGAAGCTAGCGTTAGCAATGTTAGAAGACGTGCTGGGCGCGGTGGTGGCGGTGAAAGGGCTCGGGGGTGTTATCCTGGTAACGGTCGATCCGCAGGCCACCGCCCTCGCCCGAAGCTACGGCGCCCAGATCATCGCCGACGGCGCCCATGACGGCCATACGGGCGCGGTGACGGCCGGGGCGCGACACCTGATGCTGCGTGGCCTCAACACCATGCTGACCATCCCCGGCGACCTGCCGCTCGTCACCGCGGTGGAGATCGAGCAATTGATCGCCACGCACGGCCCCGCCCCAGCCTTTACCATCGTGCCGGCGCATGACGATCAGGGGTCGAACGCGATCCTGATGTCGCCGCCCGACGCCGTTTCCTTGCGCTTTGGCGAGGACAGCTTCTTTCCCCATCTCGCGGCCGCCCGCGCCAGCGGGATCGAGCCATGCGTGGTGCGCCTGGCGGGAATCGCCTTCGATATCGACAATCCGCAAGACCTCAATCATTTTGCACGGCTCAGATCGCAAACACGCGCGGGCCGGCTTATTGCCGAAAACACGGGCGAGAGGTTGGATTGACGGATTTCTTCGCGACGATCCTGGCGCGCGCCGAAGCTGGCGAGATGCTTTCCGAAGCCGATGCGCTGGCGCTCGCCGAGTGCGACGAGCTGCCGGCGCTGACTCGCATCGCGGCGAAACTGCGCGATGCGGGACATGGCAGTCTCATCTCCTATTCACGCAAGGTGTTCATTCCACTGACGCAGCTCTGCCGCGACGTGTGCCACTACTGCACCTTCGCGCATCCGCCACGGAAGGAGGAGCGGGCCTATCTCACCCATGACCAAGTGCTGGAGATCGCTCGGGCCGGCGCTGCTGCGGGGTGCCACGAAGCGCTGTTCACACTGGGGGACAAGCCCGAGCTGCGTTACCGCAGCGCGCGGGACGAGCTGGCGGCGCTCGGTCATGAGACCACCCTCTCCTACTTGGCCGAGATGGCGGGCCTAGTGCTCAAGGAAACGGGCTTACTGCCGCATCTCAATCCGGGTCTACTCACCCGAGATGACGTAGCGGCATTGCGTAAGGTCTCAGTGTCGCAAGGCATCATGCTGGAGAGTGCGAGCGAGCGGCTGTCGCGGCGCGGGGGGCCGCATTTCGGCTCGCCTGACAAGCTACCAGCGCGGCGACTGGCGACCATCGCAGCAGCCGGTGAAGCAACGGTGCCGTTCACCACGGGAATATTGATAGGTATCGGCGAAACGCGACGCGAGCGTGTTGAGGCACTGCTGGCGCTCCGTCAACTTCACAAGCTTCACGGCCATATTCAAGAGATCATCGTCCAGAATTTCCGCGCCAAGCCGGACACCCGCATGGCTGCGGCGCCCGAACCGAACCCGGACGATCATCTCTGGACCATCGCCCTCACCCGGCTGATCTTCGGCGCGGCGATGAACATCCAAGCGCCGCCGAACTTGATGCCAGACGCGCTCGAGGCGATGGTTGCGGCCGGGATTAACGATTGGGGCGGCGTGTCGCCAGTGACGCCCGATCACGTCAATCCCGAGGCGCCGTGGCCGGAGCTCGATTTCTTGGCCCAACGCACCGCCGCGGCGGGCAAACTGCTGGTTGAACGGCTGGCGATCTATCCTGAGTACGCGCTCGATCCGGTGCGCTGGCTCGAACCTGCGCTGCGCAGCCCGACCTTGCGAAATATTGACACGCAAGGCTTCGCACGTACCGATCCATGGAGCCCCGGCGTCGGTATCACGCCGCCCGCCGCGGGCAAGCGCTTCGGCAATCGCGCACAGACTGAGCCGCTCGAACCGATCCTCGCCCGCGCGACTGCCGGGCAGAGCTTGAGTGAGCGCGACATCGTCGCCCTTTTTCAGGCGCGCGGTGACGCTTTCGATCTGGTGTGTGAGACCGCCGACCGGCTGCGCCGCGAGGTCAACGGCGACACCGTGAGCTATGTCGTCACCCGCAACATCAACTACACCAACATTTGCTATTTCCGCTGTCAGTTCTGCGCCTTCTCAAAGGGCAAACTCAGCGAGAATTTACGCGGCCGGCCCTACAACCTCGATATGGACGAGATTGTTCGCCGTTGCGAAGAGGCTTGGGAGCGCGGTGCGACCGAGGTCTGCCTACAAGGCGGCATCCATCCCGAATACACCGGCGCGACTTACCTGGGAGTGGTCCAGGCGATCAAGGCAGCGGT
>DASYXG010000258.1:0-5711 GCA_035935235.1 Allostellaceae bacterium | reverse complement strand
GCCCCTATGAGGAGCGGCCGCGTCAGATCGAGGAATTCGCCCGCAAGGTGCTGCCCCTGCTCGCCGATCTGCGCGGCGGGTGAGGCGCGGACGGTTCGCCGAGCTTACGGGCGTCGGCGCAGGAAGCGTTTGATCTGAATCAACCCCGTTGCCGACGAGCTATGGCGGGCACACCGGCTGGGGAATGCCCGGCACCGGATTGGGCACCCGGATCGAATATGTTCCCGAATTTGTGACATTGACGCGCCAGCCCGGCGGCTTGCACAAATCAACGCTCAGCGTCGCGATCACCGGGACACTGCCGTTGTGAAAAATCAGCTCCGGTGGTTTTTTTTCCTGGTCGAAGCGCGCCGGTGTGCTGCTCTCGACGAAGGTCTCGGTATAGCCAGGGGGCGACGAGGAGGATGGGCTCGTCATCATCACGGTGTCGACGTGAAACGCGATTTTGAGCGTGCCGCCGGGTGGGATCGATGTCGCGGCGGGGCCGCTGCCAATGGTCAGTGCGTTGGGGCTCGCGTTGGTCACCACGAGGGTTTGTGGCGGCGACGAGCTGCTGGAGTTGTTGATCGGCCGCAGCGTGTTGTCGCTGCAGCACGCGAGAACCAACGGCGCGAGCGCGGCGATGGCGATGGTCGGGGCGATCCTCATTTCAGGAATTCCCGCGCCGCCCCGCGCTGAAATGCCGGATCGTTGAGGCGCGGATCGTTCCGGGGGATGGTACCGGCGCCCACCGCACTCAAAGTCTGCTGGACTTCGGCTGGCGACGCCGTGGGCGGCCGCGAATAGGTTTCGTCGGCGGCGTTCAGTTGTGCCGCGCTCGGCAACGTCCCATTCGCGAGAATCATGCCGACCGCCTGGAGACAGCGCGCGTTCTCCGCCAAATCCTGGTGCTGCTGCGTGGTCGGCACTGTCAGCGCCTGGTTCCCCGCCTGCGCCAACGCCGCGGAGAACGCCGGGACCGTCCCGTCGCCGCCGACCATGCCCAAATTGCCGCGGGCGGGGTCGGGCACCAGCGGACAAGGGGTGATCCTCGGGTCGAAGCCGGCCGGCAGGGCGGCCCAACGAAAGTAAGCCGGCGTCGGCGTGCTGTCCGACAGCAGATGGAACACCTTGGCGAGCAGGTTTGGCGACAAATCGGCGTCAAGCGCCAGCCGCGCCTGGCGGGCATCTTCGAGATAGTCGCCGCTCATCCAGGCGGGATAGCGTCCTCCCAGGCTTCCCTGATCGTAGGGGTCGGCCGGCGAGCCGTCCGGAGCCAGCACCGGATAGGACGCGACACCGAGCTGTCCACCGCGGTTCTGCCAGGTCTGCCGGTCCATCGGCATCAGCACGTACGGGCCGGGAAGGCCGCCGGTGATCGTCGCGACATCATCCGGGTTGTAGAGCAGATTGAGCGTCGAATCGCCGACGAAGTAGCGCTGCATATGCGTCCCGGTGCCATAGAACGGGGTGGCGATCGTGATCACGTATTGCAGCGCGCCCGCCAGGCTGTTGGGTAGGTCGAGATAGATCTTGGCGACCATCCCACCTTGGCTATGGCACAGCAGACTCGTGGTCGGCAGCGGGTCGGGATGACCCTGGCCAGTGACCGCAGCCTGAAAATTGACCAAAAGATCGTGCAGATTCAACGCCGCTTCCTGAAGGTCGCGCCGCCAATCGTAGCCAAAGACGGCGTAATTCAGCCCCTGGTCCTGAAAGAATTTCTGCGTTCCCTCGTAGCTCGCGAGGCCGATAAAACGCAGCGGTCCATCGGCGACGACGATGTAATCGTCCTTGTCCGCGCCGGTGCTATCGATCGCCAGTTCGAGGGCGTTCTGGTCAAAGATCGTGCCGGCGGTGATCCAAAACGGCACGAAGCTCGGAAGCGGAATGTCGGCGCCCGCGTAAGGCGTCGGTGACCGATTGAGCTGCGACCCCATGCCTCCCGGTAGCAGGATGACCGTCTGCCTGCCGGGCAGATAGGCCGCCGCGAGCCCATCACAGACCGATTGAGCGGCGTCGGTGGCTGCCTGCTTGCGCGAATCCGAGTAGGCCATTCGCCGCCATCCCCCGTCCGTCAGGTCGCGATTATGCGCTATTTAAGGTGATGGGCGGGTCTGCCACAACCATTCATTGCGGCTTCGCGATCGCACCGGATTGGTGCAGCGCGGTAATCTCGGCGGAGGGAAACCCCCAGTCGCGCAGAATCTCGTCGGTATTCTCGCCGACCTTGGCCGGGGGTCTTTGTACTGCGGTCGGGGTGCCGAGAAAACGCGGCGCCGGCGCCGGCTGCGGAATGCCGTCGATCACCGGGAAGCTGTCGCGGCGGCGATTGTGCTCATGGCGGATCGCCTCCGACATCGTCAGCACCGGGGCGAAGCAGATGTCGGTCTGCTGCATGATCGCGACCCATTCGTCGCGGGTCTTCTGCTTGAAGATCGCGGCGAAACGCTGCTGCATGTCGGGCCAGGCGGGCCTGTCCATCTGCGCTGGAAGGTCGGCGCCTTCAAGCCCAGTGTGGGTCAACAGCAGTTTGTAGAATTGCGGCTCGATCGAGCCGACCGCGACGTGCTCGCCGTCCTTGGTTTCGTAAACATGATAAAAATGCGAGCCGCCATCGGTCCGGTTATGCCCGCGCTTTTCGACCCAGGCGCCCGAGGCGAGCGCCGCGTACATCATCGTCATCAGCGAGGCTGAACCCTCGACCATCGAGCAATCGATCACCTGGCCCTTGCCGGTCGCCTTGACGCTGATGATCCCGGCCAGCACCCCCATCGCCAGATAGAGCGCACCGCCGCCGAAATCGCCGACCAGATTGAGCGGAGGTACCGGCGGGCCGCCGGCCTCGCCGATCGTCGCGAGCACACCCGACAGCGCGATGTAGTTGATGTCATGCCCGGCGATGTGGGCGATCGGTCCGTCCTGGCCCCAGCCGGTCATCCGACCGTAGACGAGCTTCGGGTTGCGCTGGAAGCAAATGTCGGGCCCAAGACCGAGCCGCTCCATGACCCCCGGCCGAAAGCCTTCGATCAGCGCATCGGCCCGGTCGATAAGGCGCAGGGTGGTCTCGACACCTTCCGGGTTCTTCAGATCGACGGCAATGTTGCGCCGGCTGCGCGCGAGCAGGTTGTAGCGATACTCCTCGCCTGCCGGGCCGCCGGCACTGCTGGTGTCGTG
This sequence comes from Allostellaceae bacterium, assembly GCA_035935235.1. Taxonomy (GTDB): domain Bacteria; phylum Pseudomonadota; class Alphaproteobacteria; order ATCC43930; family CGMCC-115725; genus DATARH01. The sequence goes on along the minus strand of DASYXG010000258.1, from coordinate 2,555 downwards.
CCCGACATTGGAGGCGCGATCCACCCGCACGACCTCGGCGCCCATATCGGCGAGCAGCATCGCGCAAAACGGCCCCGGCCCGATCCCGGCAAGCTCGACGACCTTGATCCCGGCTAACGGTCCCATGTCCTGTCCTCTTCGCTGGCGGCGTATTAGTGTCTATCGCCCGGGGTAACGCGGCAAGGAGCGTAAGCGATGCGGATCGTCATCACCGGCGGGTGCGGGTTTCTCGGCCGGCGGCTGGCGCTGCTGCTGCTTGAAAAGGGGAGCGCGCTGGGCGCGATCGACGAGCTGGTGCTGTTCGACAACGCCGCGTCTGCATTGCCGCTGCCCGACGACCGCCGCGTGCGTGTCGTCGCCGGCGACATCGCCGACCGCGCCACGGTCGCGGCGCTGATCGCGCCAGGCACCGACGCAGTGTTCCATCTCGCCGCGATCGTCAGCGGCCAGGCCGAGGCGGACACCGACCTCGGCTACCGGGTCAATCTCGACGGCACCCGCGCCGTGCTCGATGCCTGCCGCGCGCTCGGAACCGCGCCGCATGTGATCTTCGCCAGCTCGCTCGCGGTCTATGGCGGGGCGCTGCCGCCGGCTGTCGGTGACGACACCGCGCTGACCCCGCAAAGCTCCTACGGGACACAAAAGGCCATCGGCGAGCTGCTGATCAACGACTACAGCCGCAAGGGCTTTATCGACGGCCGCGCGCTGCGGCTGCCGACCGTGGTGGTGCGGCCTGGCCTGCCGAACCGCGCCGCCTCGACCTTCGCCTCGTCGATGATCCGCGAGCCGCTCACCGGCAAGAACGCGGTCTGCCCGGTTTCGGCCGAGACGGTGATGGCGCTCGCGTCGCCGCGCCGGGTGGTCGCGTCATTGGCCCATGCGCTCGATCTCGACGGCGATGCGCTCGGGCAGAACCGGGTGCTGCAGCTTCCGGGCTACTCGGTGTCGGTCGGCGACATGGCCGAGGCGCTGCGCCGCGCCGGCGGCTCGGCCGCCTATACGCGGCTCAAATGGCAACATGACCCGGCGATCCAGGCGATCGTCGGCAGCTGGCCGGCTGCGCTCGCTGCGCCACGGGCCGAGGCGCTCGGTTTCAAACCGGATGCGGGCATCGACGAGGCGGTTCAGTTCTTTATCGAAGACGATTTGGCGATGCAGAGGCAGCTCACCGGTTAGGATTCGGGTCTCGAAAGCGTGAAGTCGTTGTCGGTTATCGTCGCAGTATCCTCAACGCATGAAGACGATCTCATTTCTCGCTGCGCTATTCGTCGTCGCGGCCGCGCATGCCGCCGAGACGCGCCCCGTGGTGGTCGAGCTGTTTACTTCGCAGGGCTGCTCGTCGTGCCCGCCGGCCGACAAGCTGTTGGGTGAACTGGCGAAGCGAAACGACGTCATCGCACTCGGCTTTCACATCACCTACTGGGACGGCGCGGCATGGCGTGACCCGTTCTCCCTGCCGCAATCGACAGAGCGGCAGGTCGCTTACGACCGCCACCTGACCGGCGGACAGATCTACACGCCGCAAATGGTGATCGACGGCACCGCCGACGTCGTCGGGTCCGACCGCACGGCGGTACTCGCGGCCATCGGCGCGGTGAAGCCGGTCGCGGTGGCGCCGGTAAGGTTTGCCGCCGACCGGCGTTCGGTCGCGATCGGCGCCGGCGCCGCCCCTGCGGGCGCGAGCATCGTTCTCGCCCGGTACGCCTTGGCGCGCACCACCCATATCGGCGGCGGCGAGAACGCCGACCGCACCGCGACCGATTTCAACGGGGTCGAACAGCTGCGCACGCTCGGCACCTGGGACGGCAAGCCGGTGAACTTAGCCATCGAGCCGCCCGGCGAGGGTGAAGGGATCGTCGTGCTGGTACAGGCGCCAGACGGCACGATCCTTGGGGCGGCGGCCCTATCGAGTTAGCCGCCCCAGTTTGCGGCCGATTTACAGCGCCGAGCCCGGCGTGGCACCCTGCCTTCCCGTCTCAACCGGAGGCTATCCCGATGAAGCTCTTGCGCTACGGCCCGGCCGGCCACGAAAAGCCCGGTCTTCTCGACCGCGACGGCCATATCCGCGACCTCTCTGGGGTGGTGAAAGACATCAACGGCGAAGCGCTGAGCGCCAGTTCGCTCGACCGGTTGCGCCGGCTCGACCCGGCCACCCTGCCGCTGGTCTCCGGCTCACCGCGGATCGGCGCTTGCGTCGGCAACCCCTCGAAGGTGTTGGCGATCGGCCTCAACTATCGCAAGCACGCCGAGGAAGCCGGCATGCCGATCCCGTCGGAACCGATCTTCTTCCTCAAGGCGACGAGCAGCATCTGCGGGCCCAATGACGATGTCATCATCCCCAGGGGCTCGGAGAAGGCCGATTACGAGGTCGAGCTGGCGATCGTCATCGGCACCACCGCCCGCTACGTGTCGATGCAGGACGCCAAAAAACACATCGCCGGCTATTGCATCGTCAACGATGTCTCCGAGCGCGAATATCAGCTGGAGCGCGGCGGGCAGTGGACCAAGGGCAAGAGTTGCGACACGTTCTGCCCGATGGGGCCGTGGCTGGTGAC
>DASYXG010000257.1:0-27851 GCA_035935235.1 Allostellaceae bacterium | reverse complement strand
GAGATTGAAGGCGTTGGCGGTCAGCGCCAGCATCGCCGCGCGCACCACCGACGCATACTCGGGCTTGCACCCAGCCATCACCATGTTGACCGCGAGCACCTCGCGGGTCAGCCCGCCAAAGCGCGGCGGCACCCGGCATTCAAGAAACTCCGGCTCGCCGCCGAGCGCCTTGATGCAAGCAGCGAGCTTCTCCCCGGTCGGCGGCACCACCGGTAACCCGTCGGTCCAGCCCTGGTCGAAATACCATTCGACGAGGTCGGTGCCGGACGGGACACGGGAGATGGCGGCAGTGGTGTCAGGCATGGCCAATTTTACTTTCTCATCGAGCGGTAATCGTCGTCCAAACCCTTTCCCGCGAGAATTTGCGGCAGGCACCTCTCGATCCGCGCTTCCCGCGTCTTGGATTGTTTCGGCTGAGAGAAATGCATGAGATAGGCCCGTCGCCGCCCGGGCGTCAGCGACTCGAACGCGGTTTTCAGCGCGGGGTTGGTATCCAGATTGCTCTGAAATTCTTCCGGAACCTCGACTTTCGGACTCTTTTGTACTTTCAAGCCGGCTTTTTCGATCTCGATAGCTTCCTGAATGTAGGTTTTGAGGACTGGTTCCATCTCGGCGATCTGTGGGACGCTGGTCAACCGGGCCTGACGCACCGCCTGCGAATATTCGCCGGGGGCGACTAGAATGCTGTTCGGGTCCTTCAGCAACGAGCCTTTGAAAAACGCCAGACAGCAATACTCTTTGAAGCTGCCGATCAACAGAACGATGCCGCCCTCAAACGTGTAGCACGGCTGATGCCACTTAAATTCTTCGGCCAGACCGCTGTTGAGAACGATCGTTCTCAACGCCCGCATTTCGTTCTGCCATTTTTTGGCCTTGTCGAGATGGGCGTCGACCTTCGGGTTCATCTCGTCACCGTCGCGAATAATGCGAGCCCATGCTGGTCGCGTAGCCCGGCTCGACCCGGACATCGACCAAGGCCACGCCGCCGGCTTCGACGGTATCGATCGCGCTGCGCAGCGAGCGCACCAGTTCGCCGGGATCTCGCACCGGACCGAAACCGGTGGCGCCCTGGCCGCGGGCCAAGGTGGCGATATCGGGCTCGGGATCGGCGATCCGCTGGCCGATCCAGCGATTACCGACTGGCCGGTTGCGCTGACGGGCCATGCGGTCCTGGTGCAGCTCGTCATTAAAGAATGAGTTGTTGTTGGCGACGACGATCATGACGGGGATACGGTAGTGCACAGCTGTCCACAGCGCGGTGATGCCCATCAGCGTGTCGCCGTCGCCGAGCACCGCGATCGGTAGTCTGCCGCTGCCGCGCAGCGCCAGAGCCGCGCCGACCGCCATCCCCGGCCCGCCGCCGATGCCGCCGCCGCCGTCGCCGCCCAGAAGGTCGAGCGGGTGCGCGGTCTCCCAGGCATGGCCGCCCCAAGCGAGCGGGGTGCGGATCACGCAGGTTTGCCGGCTACCGACCGCGTCGCGCAAGGCGACGGCGAGCGAAACCGGGGTGATGACGTCCACCATTGCCCCTGGAGGCGCAGCCGGCGGCGTTTCGGCGGGTACGCTAGGCGCGGCGGCCGCGCGTTGCGGGCGCGGATTTAGCAACGGCAGCAGCGCGGCGACCGCCACATCGGGCGCGGCCGCGAGGTGGATGTCCGCCGGCGGTAAGCCCTGGTAGTCCATGCTCCAGCCGTTATGTAGCTGGTGGTCGAGCGAGGCGAGGATAATTTTGGCCTTGATCTCGTCATCGCCAAAGGCGGTCTTGAGCGCGCCACCGAGATCGACCCAGTCGAGGCTAAACACAACATCGGCCTCGCGCAGCAGGGCCAGCGCCTCGGGGCTTGGCTGGTTGCCGGCGGGCGGACCTTGCAACCGGTGCGCGGTCGGGAAGCCCGAGCCGGTCTTGGGGTCGGTCATCACCGTGGCGTCGAGCGCCTCGGCGAGCTGGACGCGGCGCGCCCAGGCTCCCTCGTCGCGGCTCGAACGCCCGACCATAATCACCGGCCGCGCGGCCGTGTTGAGGAGATCGGCGGCGGCTTGGAGCGCGGCGGGGTCTGGCGCGGCGGGTGCTGGCGCCTTGAAGCGCTCGGCGCTCGGCAGCGGCGGCAAGTCGCCGATGCGGGTCTCCTGGAGCGCCGCGTCGAAGCAGACATAGACCGGACCACACGGCGCGGTGGTGGCGATCTTGTGAGCTCGCAGCACCGACTCCGGCACCGCGCCGACCGAGGCCGGCTGGTCATCCCATTTGGTGTAGTTGCGAACGAGCGCGCCCTGGTCGGCGGCGGTGTGGATCCAGTCGATCCACGGCCTCCGCTTGTCGGCGGCGACCGGCCCGGTCGCGCCCAGCAGCACCACCGGCACACGGTCACACCAGGCGTTGAACACCGCCATCGTCGCGTGCATCAGGCCGACATTGCTGTGGACGATCGCGCCCATCGGTTTTCCGGTGACCTTCGCATAACCGTGGGCGATCGCTACTGCATGCTCCTCGTGCAGACAGAGCAGCATCTGCGGGGCCTGGTTGCCCAAGAGGTTGACGAGACTGTCGTGCAGCCCGCGATAAGAGGCGCCGGGATTGAGCGCGACATAAGGCAAGCCGATCTCGCGCAGCATCAGCGCCATCACGTCGCTGCCCCAATAGTCGCCGGTCTCATTGGCCAGCGCCGGGCGCTCGATCGCCTCCGGACCCTGTCCCGCGTCACTCATGGGTGCCCTCTCTATCGGACACCCGGATTAGACCAGCCTGGCTGGGAAATGCCAGTGCTTAACGCAGAACGGGGCCGCGGTTGACGCCGCGACCCCGCACGAGTTGACCCAGCCCGATCGAGAGCCAGGCTTGTCGTTGGTTACGACTTGTTCTGGCCGGCGACGAGCCGATCCTTGACCTTGGCGTACTCGGCGTCCGACAGGATCTTCTTCGCGGTCAGATCGCTCGGATCCTTGTAGGGGCGACCCTGCACGATCTTGGCGGCGTCGCTGTCGGTCATGCCAGGCAGAGCCTTCAGATCAGCGGCGGTCGCGGTATTGATGTCGACCGTCGCCGCCTTTGGCGCAGGCGTGGTCTGCGTTACCGGTTTGGCCGGAACGGCAGGCGCGGGATGTGCGACGGTGCCGGGGAGGTCGGCCGCGAAAACCGGCGCCGCGATCGTGAAGGCCAGAAGGCCGATTGATAGTGGGGAGAGCTTCAACATCGTGGTCTCCGAATTGGGACGAGAAAGTTCGTCACCGCGCAAAACGAAACCTTCGACGAAGTTCTTCCCGCTCCCACACAAACGTCATAATTGGGGTATTTCGGCCGTAATTACTTATATTGCGGAATAAAACTGACGCGGCCGCCAATGATCATTTGACGTCGCCGGCACGATATCCATCGTTGAGGGTTTGCAGGAAAGCGATGATGTCGGCGCGATCCTGCTCGGTGAGCGCAGGAGCATCGCCCGGATGGCGGTCGAAGGGCGGCTCGACATTGACATTGCCGCGATATCGCGGCGGTAGATCGTCGAATTTGGTGACGGTGCCGTCAGCCCCCGGGTAGTAGTATTTGCCAGGATCGGTGTCACGCTCGACATAAAAATCGAGCACCTCTTTGAGGCTGTGCATCACTCCGTTATGGAAAAAGCTCTGCCTCAGCGCGACGTTGCGCAGAGTCGGGGTACGGAACAGGCCGCAATATTCGGCGCGATCTTTGAAATCGGTACGCAGCGGTCCACACAAGCCAAGATCGAAATAGGCGGGGTCCTTGTTGGCGGCGATCTCCGGGTTGCGTGGCACCCCCAACGCATTGAAACCGAAATCGGTGAATTGCGGCGCGGTGCCGTCGGGGGCGCGAGCGCTGCGATGGCAATGCGCACAATTACCCTTGGCGGGATCGTCGAACAATGCCAGCCCTCGCGCCTCCTGCAGGCTCAACGCCACGTCGCCAGCGAGATAGGAATCGTATTTGCTGGTGTAGGGGTAGAAATCTGCCGGGCTCTGCTCGAAGGCTTCGAGCGCCTCGACAATCGCCGCGAACGCCCTAGCCTTGTCGCTAAAAATTGTATCGCCGAAAATCTTGCGCAGCGCTGCCGCATGGGAGGATTTCTCGACCGCCGCGACCACGGACGCCTCATTCGGATTGGCCATCTCGAATGGCGACAGCAGCGGCAGGCGCGCCTGGTCGCGGCCGCGGTCAACCCTCCCGTCCCAGGTGAGGCCGCCGGTCGGACCGTTGTCGACGCTGGGATCGCCTTCTTCCTCGGAATCGAAATAGTGCTCGGTGAATTGCGGGACCGATTGCAGGTAGCGCAGCGATGGTGTCGCACGTAGCCCCGGCTGCTGGAGATCGACGCCGCCGAGCTGAACTGGAAGGTCACTCGCAGGGCCGAAGGCGTGCGCCGGGTCGTGGCACGAGGCGCAGGAGAGCTTGCCCGAGGCGGACAGTGTCGGGTCGCCGAACAGCGCGCGGCCGAGCTCGGTCATCGCTTGCACCTGGGCATAGACATCGGCGCGCGAGCGGCCGCTATCGGCGTCAGCAGGCCCGCGCCACATCACCCATCCAGCGATTGCTATCGCACCAAAGATCACGGCGGAATTTGCCCATCGCATCGCGAAAGGATGGCCGAACATGCCAGTCAATTCCAGGGACGTTCGGATGCAAAATCCGACACGAGTCCGTCACAAAACTGATACAGATGGGCGGTTTAATCGCCCGCTTCTCCTCAAGCCGACGGTCATTCGATGAGACATGCCATAACCTTGGCGGCAATCCTTGCCGCTGCCAGTTCCCTATGCTGCGGCATCGCCGGCGCCGCCGATGCGCCAGCCAAACCGCCGGGGATTATCGGCCAGATCGACACGATCGTCGTGATTTACGCGGAGAACCGCAGCTTCGATGACCTCTACGGTTTCTTCCTAGGCGCCAACGGCATCGCCAACGCCTCGCAAGACAGCCTTACCCAGCGCGACCGCGACGGCAGCGTGCTGAAGGAATTGCCGCCGATCTGGGGCGGGCTCACCGGTAAGGGTGTCAGTCCAGTGATCAACGAGGCGCAAACCGCGCACTTGCCCAACAAGCCGTTCGCCATCAACGACCCCAAGGGATTCAACCTGCCCTTGAACATCGCCACCCGCGATATGTGGCACCTATTCTATCAAAATCAGATGCAAATCGATGGCGGCAAGAACGACATGTTTGCCGCGTATGCCGATGGCGGCGGGCTGGTAATGGGCCATTACGCAGTCGGACCGGCTGACCTGCCGCTCTGGCAAGTGGCGCAGAAATACACGCTTGCCGACAATTTCTTCATGGGCTCGTTCGGGGGCTCGTTCCTCAACCATTTCTGGCTGGTCTGTGCCTGCACGCCGACCTACCCGCACGCCGACCAGAGTCCGGCGAAGGACCTGATCGCGGCTGTCGATGACAGCGGCACGGCGCTGAAGTTCGCCGATAATTCGCCGAAATCGGCGCTCGACGGTCCGCCGAAATTTGCCCACGCTGGGCAGATCACGCCGGATTTCTACGCCATCAACACGATGCAGCCGCCCTATCAGCCGAGCGCTAACAAACCCCCCGCCGACGGCGATCCCTTGCTCGCCGACCCGACCGCGGCGACGACGCTTCCGCCGCAAACCGACAAGACCATCGGCGATCTATTGTCGGAAAAGGGCATCGATTGGGCCTGGTATAGCGGGGCCTGGCAGATGGCGCTCGACCATGACCCCGACCTAAAGTCGATCGAGTTCCAGAACCATCACCAGGCCTTCAACTATTTCGCCGACATGGCGCCGGGCACCGACGCGCGCAAGGCGCATATACGCGATGGTGGCCGTGATGGCGTCGCTTTCCTCCAGGCGATCGATGCAGGAACTTTGCCACCGGTCACCTTTTACAAACCTCAAGGCGACCTCAACGAGCACCCGGGTTACGCCGCCGTGCTCGCTGGCGATCGGCACATTGCCGACGTGATCGCGCATCTCGAGAAGAGCCCGCAATGGGGCCACATGCTGGTGGTCGTTACCTACGACGAGAACGGCGGTATCTGGGACCATGTGGCGCCGCCCAAGGCCGACCGCTGGGGCCCCGGCTCACGGGTCCCGACCCTCATCGTCTCGCCCTACGCCAAACGCGGCTTTGTCGACCACACGCAGTATGACACGACGTCAATCCTGACCTTCATCACCGAGCGCTTCGGGCTCCCGGTTCTGCCCGGGCTGAGCGCGCGCGCCGATGCGCTCAAGTCCCACGGGAACCCGCAGAACGGCGACCTGACCGCCGCGCTGACAGCGGCGTCCCCCTAAGGGCAATCCAGGCGGGTCGGCGGGACACCGACCCGCCTTACACCGATTGCTTCAACAAGCTCGGCTTAGCAGGGCGCGCACCAGCAACGTAGCCCCGCCGGCCCGCAAACCCAATGCATGCCCGGCCCGCAGTGAACATTAGGTCCCCCGCAAGCCGCGTTGTGGATCGGGCTGTAGGGCCCAGCCAGCGGAACCGGCGACGCCGGCGGCGCGGCGCTCGCCTGAAAGGCGAGGGCGCCCAATGCGGCAGTGGCGGCAATAGCGGCAGCGATAATGAGATTTCTCATCGGTCGTTTCCCCTTCGTTTGCCCTAAACGCAGCGAGAGGTTCTCACTCTTCGGCGAATTTCGCCAGCGCGATCGAGGTGAACGCGGTGAGCGAAAGCCACTTTGCCAGCGAGAGGCGTTAGACGGTCAGATAGGCGCGAACCGCGGTTTCATCCATTTCGCTGCCACGACCGGACAACACAACCTCGCCACGCTGCATCACGATATAAACGGCGCCTAAATCGCGAGCGAACTCAAAATATTGCTCAACGAGAAGAATCGCCATATCGCCGCGCTCGGCCAAGCTCTCGATGACGCGGCCGATATCCTTGATGATCGACGGTTGGATGCCCTCGGTCGGCTCGTCGAGGATCAGCAGACGCGGGCGCATGATGAGCGCTCGGGCGATCGCCAACTGCTGCTGCTGCCCGCCGGACAAATCGCCGCCTTGGCGGCCGAGCATCTCCTTCAGCACCGGAAACAGCTCGTAAATCTCGTCAGGTATATGCCGGAGGTGGCGCGGTAGTATCGCGAACCCGGTTTGCAGGTTTTCGAGCACGGTCAGGCGCGGAAAGATCTCACGCCCCTGAGGAACCAGCGCGAGGCCCGCGCGCGCCCGATCGTAGGGCGCCAAATTGCCGATGTCTTTGCCCTCACACAAAACCTTCCCGGAGCGGATCGGCAGCAGCCCAAAGATGGCACGCAGCAGGCTGGTCTTGCCGACCCCGTTGCGCCCGAGGATGCAGGTCACCTCACCTTTCTTCGCGGTTAGGCCAACGTTCCGCAGCGTATGACTGGCACCGTAATATTGGTCGACCCCGTAAACCTCGAGCATCGCTCAACGTCCGAGATAGACTTCGATGACGCGGGGATCGTCCTGGATCTCGTCGATCGATCCTTCCGCCAACACTGAACCTTCGTGCAGCACGGTCACCTTGACGCCGAGGGCCCGGACGAAGGCCATGTCGTGTTCCACGACAACCACAGTGCGAGTGCGGTTGATGTCGCGCAGCAATTCGGCAGTCTGCGCGGTCTCCGCGTCGCTCATCCCGGCAACGGGTTCATCCACAAGCAAAAGCTGGGGCTCCTGCGCCAGCAGCATCCCGATCTCCAGCCATTGTTTCTGGCCGTGAGACAAATCGCCGGCTCGCCGGTCACGATCATCCACGAGGCGGATTGTTGTCAGCAACTCGTCGATCCGCTGCCGCTCGGACTGCCTTTCCCGCGCCCACAGCATCGCGCGCGGGTTGCGGTCGCCGGCTAGCGACAGCAGCAGGTTTTCGTGCACCGAAAGCGGCTCGAACACCGTCGGTCGCTGGAACTTGCGACCGATACCGAGGCGAGCGATTGCCGGTTCATCGAGGCGGGTCAGGTCGTACTCGGTATCGAAGATGAGAACGCCACTATCGGGTTTCGTCCTGCCGGTGATGACGTCCATCATCGTCGTCTTGCCGGCGCCGTTGGGACCGATCACCGCGCGCAGCTCACCCGGTTCGAGCGTCAACGACAGCGCATTGAGCGCCTTGAACCCGTCGAACGTGACGGTAACGTCCTCGAGGACGAGCAACGGCTCGCCGCTCATCCGGCGAGTTCCCGTGCCGCCGACTCGGCCGCAGCAGCGCCCGGTGCATTGTCGGGGGTCTCAGGCCTCGCGGCCCCACTTCGCAGCATGAACAGACCAATGATGCCGCGCGGCAGGAACAGCGTGACGAGGATGAACAATCCACCGATCGCAAACAGCCAGATTTCTGGCAGGGCGCTGGTCAGCCAAATCTTGCCGAGATTGACGAGGATCGCGCCGAGGATCGCGCCGGCCAACGTCCCGCGGCCACCGACGGCGACCCAGATCACGGCCTCGATCGAATTGCCGGGGGCGAACTCGGAGGGATTGATGATGCCGACCTGCGGCACGTAGAGGGCGCCGCCGATCCCGGCAATAATCGCCGACACTACCCAGACCGTGAGCTTGTAGGATTCCGGTCGGTAACCAAGAAACCGCGTGCGCGACTCCGCATCTCGCACCGCGATCAGTACCTTGCCGAAGCGCGAGCGGGTCATCCCGCGCGCCACGACGAAGGCCGCCGACAATACACCCGCGCTTATCAGCATTAACCCGGTCGCAGTGCTCTCGCGGTTGAGCGGGAACCCAACGATGTCCTTAAAATCGGTCATCCCGTTATTGCCGCCGAACCCCATGTCGTTGCGGAAAAAGGCGAGCATCAGGGCGTAGGTAAGCGCCTGGGTGATGATCGAGAGGTAGACCCCCGAGACGCGGGAGCGAAACGCGAACCAGCCGAATACGAAAGCTAGCGCCGCCGGCACCAGCATCATCATTGGCAGCGCGAACCAGAAATGATCGAAACCCTGCCAGTACCACGGCAGCTGCTTCCAGCCGATGAAAACCATAAAGTCCGGCAGGATCGGATCAGCATAGACACCGCGGGCGCCGATCTCGCGCATCAGGTACATGCCCATGCAGTAACCGCCGAGCGCGAAGAAGGCGCCGTGCCCCAGGGTAAGAATTCCCGCGTAGCCCCAGACCAGATCGATTGCCAAAGCCAAGATCGCGTAGCACAGGTATTTACCGGCCAACGAAATCACGAAATTGGGCACGTGGATCACGCTCGCCTCCGGCGTGAGCAGGTTCAAGGCGGCAAGCAGTACGGCCGCGCCAAGAACGCAGCCCAAGGTGATCGGGGTAAGCCGATCGAAGCGCATCATGCTTCAGCCACCCGCCCCTTGAGTGGGAAGAGCCCGCCCGGCCGGCGTTGGATGAAGAGGATCAGCAGCACCAGAACCAGAATTTTCGCCAGGACCGCACCAGCGAACGGCTCGACGAACTTGTCGACGACGCCGAGGAGAATCGCACCCACCAAGGTTCCCCATAAATTGCCGACGCCACCCACCACGACGACGATGAAGCTGTCGATGATGTAGTTCTGGCCTAGGTTGGGACTGACATTATCGATCTGCGAGAGCGCGACCCCGGCCATCCCGGCAATGCCAGACCCGAGACCGAAAGTCAGCGCGTCGATCACCGGGGTGCGAATACCCATCGCCGCCGCCATCCGGCGGTTCTGAGTCACCGCGCGAATGCTTCGGCCGAGCCCGCCCCACCGCAGCGTCGCCATCAGCGCGCCGAGGACGAGGATCGCGAACAGGATGATCCACAGTCGATTCACGGTAAGTGTCAGCCCGCCCAGGGCGATCGAGCCGCTCATCCAGGCGGGCGAGGTCACGTCCTGGTTGGTCGGCCCGAAGGCGCTCCGCACCGCCTGTTGCAGGATAAGACTCAACCCCCAGGTGGCGAGCAAGGTTTCGAGCGGACGCCCATAAAGAAAGCGGATCAGCGTCCGCTCGATCAGGACACCCAGCGCACCGGCGACGACGAATGCTGCCGGCACGGCGAACAACAGGCCGAACTGATCGAGCGCCGGGGAAAACGCGGCGATCAGACGCTGCACGACAAATGTCGTGTAGGCGCCGGTCATCACCATTTCGCCATGCGCCATGTTAATGACTCCCATCACCCCGAAGGTGATGGCAAGACCCGACGCAGCAAGCAGCAGCACAGCGCCAAGGCTAATGCCGTAGTATACGTTCTCCGCTAGGCCCCAGAGTTCCATCTTGTGGTCGATGCCGGCGATCGCGGAGGCGATCGCCGCGGCAACCCGCGCCGGCTGGTCTTGCAACGACTGGAGCAGGCTGCGCGATTGCAAATCGGCGCGTGCGGCAAGATCGCGTACGGCAGCAAGGCGGTCGGCCTCGGATCCGGTGCCAGATTTGAGGAGTGCCGCCGCATGCGCCTCACGCAGTACGCGGGCGACTTCCGAATCCTGCTCGCCGGCGAGTGCCTTCTCAATCAACGGCAACGCACTCGGATCCGACGAGAGAAACAGCGCCTCGGCTGCCTTGCGCCGCGCCGCCACGTCTTTGGCGAACAGGTCGAGAGCGGCCTCAGCGATCTCGATGGCAGCGCGGACCGCATCACTCACAATGACTTTGCGAATGTTAGTGAGCGCCGGCGCGTCGACCGGATCGCCGGTACGCGCGTCGACGTATCCCCTGTCGGTACGGATATAGAGTGGCGGGTCGGGACGCGGCCATTTCCAGGCATAAAGCTTGCCGTCCCGCAACGCGTCGAGGACCGTGGCAGCACGTGGATTGCCCGAGATGGCGAGCGCGGTGACCCCGCGTGCCTCGACATCAGCCGAAGTGGCGGCGATGTCGGTGAACGGGTCTTCCTGGGCTCGCGCCGCTCCCGGCAACGCCAGGAACAGCGCGATTACCAAGACCGTCAGCAAGCTGCGCGGGAAGTCGGGCCGAAGACGACAGCCTCCCCACGAAGCCAGGCCCATTTTCCTCAGGCCTTTTTCGTGCCGAGACACTTGCCCGCGACAACGTCATAGCTGCCACAGGACATCGGCGGTAGCCAGTCGCCGATCAAATTCTTGCTTTCCGGCAAGTAGGGCGACCACGGTTGGGCCACCACAAGGCCGGGGGTCTGCCAAACAACGTTGAACTGCCCGTTTTCCTGCACTTCGCCGATTAGCACCGGCTTACTCAGATGATGGTTCGGCATCATCGTCGAGTAATCGCCCGACAAGTTCGGGTAGGACACGCCGATCATTGCATCGATCACCGCGTCGTGGTCGGTGGTACCGGCTTTCTCGACCGCCTTCACCCACATATTGAAGCCGATGAAGTGGGCTTCCATCGGGTCGTTGAAGACGCGCTTTGGATCGTTCACTGACTTCTGGAAAGCGGCGACGGTGTCCTTGTTGAGCTGCGTGTCGCCGCTCATGAAGTAGTTCCACGCCGCCAGGTGCCCGACCAGCGGTTTGGTGTCGATGCCCGCGAGTTCCTGCTCGCCGACGCTGAACGCCACCACTGGGATGTCGGTCGCCTTGATGCCTTGGTTGCCGAGCTCCTTGTAAAACGGCACGTTGGCGTCGCCGTTGATCGTCGACACGACCGCGGTCTTCTTGCCAGCTGAGCCGAACGCCTTGATCTTCGCGACTTCCGCCTGCCAGTCGGAATAGCCAAACGGCGTGTAATTGATCATCAGATCGGCGTCGGTGACGCCTTTCGACTTCAGATAGGCTTCGAGGATCTTATTGGTCGTGCGCGGGTACACGTAGTCGGTGCCTTCGAGAACCCAGCGCTTCACGTTGACCTGATCCATCAGGTAGTCGACCGCAGGGATCGCCTGCTGGTTCGGCGCCGCGCCGGTATAAAACACGTTGCGGCTGCACTCCTGACCCTCATACTGCACTGGATAGAGGAGGATACCGTTAAGCTGCTCGAACACCGGCAGCACGGATTTACGCGAGACCGAGGTCCAGCAGCCGAATACCGCGGCGACCTTGTCGACCGACAACAACTCCTTGGCCTTATCCGCAAAGGACGGCCAATCGGAGTGGGGATCGACAACAACCGGCTGCAGCTGGCGGCCCAGCACGCCCCCCTTGGCATTCTGCTGGGCGATCAGCATCAGCATGACGTCTTTGAGTGGCGCCTCGCTGATCGCCATTGTGCCCGACAACGAGTGCAAGATGCCGACTTTGATCGGCTCGCCGCTGGTCGGGGCGGCGGTCTGCGCGTTGGCCTGAGGTATCAGACTGGGCATCAGATCGAGACGTGACGCCGTAAACGCCAGTCCCGCGCCGAGCAGCCCCAGCTTACGGCGGTCGATGGTAAATTTTTCGGATGACATGCGAATCTCCCCATTCTCGCATTTGGCGCGCGGCGGGGGCGCCGGCGTCTGGGAGAGGTTCAGCAAAATGGAGGCCAAGGCCGATTGGAGGTGCAATTCGCTACAGCGTAGTTTGCACAATTCTTAGTCATGCCCAGTTTTTGGGCGGCTGGTAGTTTCTTAAGCGCAAATAAAGCCGCGCGCGCAATCAACCCGAAGAGATTCGGCAAATCTAGGTCCGGCAGAAGGCACCGTTGCGAACGATCGTTAGCCCTTGCCCCGTGGATGCCAGCGGATGGCGATGCGGATGATGTAGGCGGGTGCTTGCGACGCTGTGGCCTGCGTCGATTCCGGGTAAACTAAGGCTGAGCGTCGGGGGGCGCGTAAGGGGGTGGCATGAGGGAGATCATAGACCGTCGGCGCGGCCTCGCCGCGGCGACGGGCCTCTTGGCCGTTGCAGGTTTGCTCGCAGCTTGCTCCGCAGGTCCGAGTGGGCCAGCGCCCGTCTATATTGGCGGTACCGGGCAAACGGCGGCAAAGGCGCCGTTGGCGATGACGGCGTGGGCGCCGCCGACGACGATCGCGAAGGCCGCGCTACCATCGATGACGAAGCGACCGCCGCCAAGGAGCGCCAAAGTTACGTCCGATGTCATTCCGCTAGATGGTTCGACGCCGAAGCCTCTCGCCACGATCGAACCCTCGCCTCCCGCAAGCGCCCCAGCACCGGGCCCGACTTGGATATCGGGCGGCCGCTTCCCGTGGCCGGTAAACGGTCGCCTCCTTGCCGGCTATGGTGTCGCCAACGGTCAGGTGCACAACCAGGGTATCAACATCGCGGCGCCGCTCGGCACGCCGGTGCGGTCGATCGATGCCGGCACGGTCGCCTACGTCGGCAATGAGATCAAAGGCTACGGGAATCTGGTCCTGGTCAAACACGCCAACGGCTGGATCTCCGCCTATGCCCATCTCGACGGCATCATTGTCAAAAAGGGCGACATGGTGAGCGCCGGCCAGGTCATCGCCAAAGTCGGGGACACCGGTGGCGTGGGCGAGCCCCAGCTGCATTTCGAGCTGCGCCGCGGCAGTAAGCCGGTTGATCCCAGGGAGTTCCTCGAACCCGCCGCGAAGACGACGTGACGAGCTAGTAATTCGAGCGGCTCTTGTCGCAGGCTTTCGGTGGGTGGATATCGCTAACGTTGGCAATTTGAGCGGCCATCATGGCGCGCTAGCTTTCGTTCGGGTGCCGGCGCTTGCGGTTAGCTGAGACGAGATAGGCCAACCCGAACCCGAGCCTAACCTGGCGCCATTTCGGCATGCCAATCCGCGTGAAAATCAGAATTTCGCGACCAGCCGCGCCATGGACTAATGGACGGCAGCCACCCCCGCGACGGGAACGCCAGAAGCTCCTGGCCGCCGCGCGGAGAGTAAACGCCGCGCCTCCTCCAGGCGGTCGGCGTTGAGATAGGCCTTCAACAACGTGAACTCGATCAAATCGTGCTGCGCGCGGCTGCCGCCAATGCGTTCACTTTCCCCGACGAGCGGGGCGAGCGCATCAATCGCCGCGGAAAAATCTCCCCGCTCGAACGCCGCAAAGCCGCGTGACAATGCTGGCAGGTAAGAGCCGGACGGGTAACGCCCCGCGCGCGCTAGATCCTCCATCTGGCGGGTCCGCTCTTCGAGCGGGGCGTCGTCGCCCATGACCGCCTGCGCCAAGAGAACATGCAAATCGGCGAGAGCACTTCCCGGTCGCGGCAGCGCGCTTATCGCGTAGTCGTACATCCCGCGCCAGGCGGCAGCGTCGCGCTGATGGCCGGCGAGCTCCGAGCGCCACAAAAACGCTGCTCCATCCGACATTCTCTGTAGCGGCCCGCCGCTGTGCCGATCGAGCGCGATGGCGTCCCGGTACAACCGCGACGCCTCCGCCGGACTGCCGGCCTGGAGTTCGCAGAGCGAGAGATGCCAGCTCAGATGGCCGTAGAAAAAACCATCCCGAGGATAAGTGGCGAGCCAGGAGGACAGATAGGCTCGGGCCGTGCCCGGCTCGCCGCTCTCGTAACAAACATGGGCGAAGCCGTGCGCGCCATGCGCGTTGTTCGGGTTCATCGCCACGGATCGCTCGATCTTCGGCCGCGCGGCAGCGAGCTGCCCGTCCTCGGACAGCGCCATGGCGTGGTATGACAAAAACCAGAAATCGTCGCCGTAATGTGGGGCCAGGCTGTCCATCAGCACCGCGATCTGATGCTTCTGCCCAACGCGGCCCGAGGCGCCAATCACGCCGTTTGGATTCGTGCCAATGGCGACCACCAGCGCGTCGCGCGGCCATGCCGTCAGATGCGCGTGCAGGGCGGCGATTGCGGCATCGGTCCGGCCGGCGAATACGAGGTCGAAGAAGGCGATGTGGCTTGCCTCACGCTCCGGCAGGTGGGGGGTCATGTTCTTTGCCGTCGCTAGTGCCGATTGCGCCGCCGCGACATTGCCTTCCCGCATCAACACCTGTGCCTTGCCGGCATGGGCCAGGGCGAAATCGGGATCGGTAGCGATGGCGCGATCAAAGGCCGCGACCGCACCGGGATAGAAGGTCAGCGCCAAATCGCTGCCCTGGACATAAGCATCGCGCGCAACGGAGGAGGTGGTCGACAAAGCGAGGTCATATCGATCCGCCAACATGAATGGGCCCCCAAGGCAAATTTCGTTGAAAATCTACCGCCCTCTCACGGCCCCCGAAAGGGCTCGTCTGTCCGCGCCCGGCAAGGGCCACCCCCAGTCGAGCCATCGCTGGAAGCGCGCAGCCCCCGTGAACAGCGCAGCGCGCGCTCGAGCACCCAGGCTGCTTGGGGACCGGCACTCCATGGAACGCAACACCATCCCGGTCCGCAAAAACCGCGGCCCAAGTGGCTCGCCCCTATCAGGGCAAGGGCAAGTCACCGGATACAAGCGATGTCTCGACGACCACGGGTGAGGTATCAAGCCACTCTGTCGCCCTGTTTGATCTGCACCGCGCGATTGTCGACCGCAGGAAGCATTTGGGCCGGGTCACGGGTGACGACGACGTCGATGACAGTCGGACGGTCGCGTTCCTCCATGCCCTGCCGAAGTGCCGGAGACAATGCCTCGGGATCCTCGACGCGAATGCCGCCGCAGCCCATGGCGCGCGCGATCGCGGCGTAATCCTGCTCGACGAGGTCGGCCGATTGATAGCGCCCGCCCATCATCGCATGTTGCAACGCTTTGACGTAGCCGGAGGCGGCGTTGTTGATGACAATCACCGTGAGGCCACAGCCGGTGCGCCGCGCGGTTTCGAGCTCGCCGAGCATCATGTTGAAGCCGCCGTCCCCAGATATCGCGACGACCGGGCGGTCTGGCGCGGCGAGAGCGGCGCCCATCCCGCCCGGCAATCCGTAACCAATGGACGCGAACCCCCGATCCGGAATGAAGTGCCGTCCCGGCGTCTTGGTGTCGTAGAGGAGGCCGGTCCAGTGGCCGGCGAACCCGCCATCAGCGACAAGGATGGCGTCTTCGGGCAGAGTGCGATTCAGCTCGCGGCAAAGGCGCGCCATGTGAACCGGCCGGTCGCGCGAATTTAGTCGCGGGGCGGCATCGTCTTCCCATTTCCGCATGCGCGGCGCGATCTCGCCGACGTAATTGGCACGGGCGGCACGCGCCGCCTTGCCACCATCGGAAAGCGCCGCGGTGAGGTCTTCAAGGCCGGCGCGCGCGTCGCCCCACAGCGCGATCTCGGCCGGGATACAGCGGCCGATTTCCTCGGCCACGATCTCAAGATGGATAACCGGGATGTGCGCCGGCGGCAGCGCGAAGCGCTTGGTGGCGATCTCGCCCAGCTTGCAGCCGACGACGACCAGGCAATCCGACGCCTCGATCAGATCATTGGCGATGCGCGAATAGCGGCCGAAAAGGCCGACATTGAGCGGGTTGGCGCAAGCGATGCCGCCTTTGCCGCTCATCGTGTGCGCCACCGGAATCGAATGTGCCTCGGCAAAGCGAGTCAGCGCGTCCCAAGCCTCGGACAAGTGGATGCCGCCACCGGTCAGCAGCAGCGGCCGTTTGGCCTTGTCGATCAGTTTGGCGGCGCGCTCGATATCGCCGCTGTCGGGACGGATGCGGCGGGCCGGCGCCCTGAGGGTCGTCTCGTCGATGACGAAATCCTCGGGCGCGAAGTCGTGGACGCCGTGGGCGACATCCTCGGGCACATCGAGCAACACCGGCCCAGGCCACCCCGAGGTTGCCACTGCGAACGCGCGCCGCACCAACTCGGGGACGCGGCCGGTCATCTCGACCCGGATCAGTTCCTTGACCGCCGGCCTGAGAATTTCAGTCTGGCGGCTCTCCTGGGTCATGTTCTTCCAAGAATGCGCGCGATTGGTATCGCCGGTGATCGCGACGATCGGGATGCCGCCGTTCAGCGACTCGACGAGCCCGGTGACGAGATTGGTCGCGCCGGGGCCGAGCGTCGCGTCGCAGATGCCGGGCCGATTGGTGACGCGGGCATAGGCGTCAGCGGCGAAGGCGCCGCAGCGCTCGTCGTTGATCAGGTGGTGGTTGAGCCCGACCAGGCCAATCGCGTCGTAGAACGGCAGCAGCTGAAACCCGCCCATTCCGAACATCGGCCCGGCGCCGGCGAGGTGCAGCATCTCGGCGAGGGCGCGGCCGCCGGTCATCATGCCCGAGGGACGGTTTTGCAGCGTGACCGCCATGGTTCCTCCTTATGTGGCGAGGGCGAGGCGCAGCCGAGCGACAAAGTCGCGGGCGCTGATGCCATCGCGAAGGCCGAGCGCCGCAGCATGAGCGTTGACCCGGCTGATGATCCCGTCCTCGTAAGTTGAGCGAGCGTCGCCAATGCGCGCGCTGTCCGCGGATACAGTGGCAGCGGCGATGCCGCGCAAATCGAGCGCCGGTAGCCGCGACACCCCGGCCTCGTCCTTGCCGATCCCCGCGTCGTTATAGAGCGCAGCTTTGACATCGTATTTGAGCGCGGTCTCCGGCTTGCCGCCGAGCAGCCCGCCATGCGAGCCGGTAACGACGATCGCGTCCCGATGTTCGGGCGAGACAAGTGAAGCGGAATCAAGCGCCCAGACTTGTGGCGCTTCGGAGATGAGCAGAAACGCCCCTTCCAGTGCTTCCGGCGGCGCGCGATGGGTCTGCTGGGCCCGTTGCAGCCGAGCGGCGGCGTCGCGGCACGATTGGCCGGGGCTAATCCCGAGCGCTGCCGCCAAGCCGTTTGCATAAGTGACGACACCGCGCGCCATCATATCCGCGCCCTCGCCGATCCGCGCCGTGTCGTGACCGACGGTCGCCGCGGCGATTCCCAATTCTTCCAAATAGTCGAGCCCACCAATACCAGCGCGATCACGACCGACCCCGGCGTCATTGAAGATCGCGGCGGCGGCATGGAGCTTCGCTGCCAGATACGCGGCATAAACACCGCCGTGCGACGCGTTGACGACGACCGCCCCAGCGGCTTCGGGTCCAACCCGGGTGATGCTGTCGGCGATGACGATCGGAGCGGTCATCGGCGTAGTCTCCCGCTTTCAGGCCGCTGCGGCCGGCCCCCGTGTTTGGAGCACCTCGCGGATACCGGCGATAATCCGGTCGCGATCTGGGAAGACGTGATTTTCGAGGACTGGGCTGTACGGTATCGGCACCTGCAACGCGCAGACGCGTTTCACCGGAGCCTTCAGGCGCGCAAATGTCGCGGCATCCTCGGTGGTGATCGCGGCAACTTCCGCCGAGAAGCCGGCGGTCGGTCCCGCCTCGTCGGCGATGACGAGCCTTCCTGTTTTGCGCACAGAATTGCGGATTGTGTCCGTATCCAGCGGCACCAGGGAGCGCGGATCGACGATTTCGGCCGAAATCCCCTCCTTTGCGAGCTCCTCGGCCGCAGCAAGCGCCTCGTGCACCAACCAGGCAAGGGCGACGACGGTGATGTCGCTGCCCTCGCGTTTGACGTCGGCCTGGCCGAGCGGGATCGTGTAGTCCCCGTCGGGGACCGGCCCCTTGGTTCCCAGAAGCCGGTTCGACTCGAACGAGATGACCGGGTTGTTGTCGCGGATCGCCGTCTTCAAGAGCCCCTTCATGTCGTAGGGCGTCGATGGCACGAACATCTTCAACCCGGCGACATTCATGAACATCGAATAGGGCGACTGCGAGTGCTGCGCCGCGATGCGGCCGCCGCCACCCACTCCGGCCCGGAAAAGAATCGGAAAATTCACCTGGCCGCCGAACATGTAGTGGATCTTCGCGGCCTGATTGACGATCTGATCCATCGCGACAAAGCAGAACGTCACCTGCCGCCAGTCGGCGATCGGGCGAAAGCCGGAGCCGGCCGCGCCAATCGCCATGCCGGTGAACGCCGCTTCGGTGATCGGGGTCGCCTTAATCCGATCGGGCCCGAATTCGTTGAGCAGCGGTGGCAGCGCGTCGGTCGACATATAGAAAACCGTGGGATCGCGCCGCATCTCCTCGGCGATCGCTTCGAGCGCGGCCTCGTTGTATGTCAGCTCTCGCATGGTTCGATCCTCGCCTCAGGCCGCAAACACGTCGTCGGTCGCCTGCTCGGGCAGGGGAAAGGGGCTCGCCTCGGCGAAGGCTATGGCGGCCTCGAGAGAACCCATAATGTCGCCCTCGATCGCCTGGAGCCCAGCATCATCGAGCTCACCTTGATCCCTGAGCCGCCGCTCGATTAGCGCGATCGGGTCCTTGCGCTGCCACGCTGCGATTTCCACCTTGTCGCGGAGGTCCACCTGGCCGCGCCGCTCGGTGTGTGCCCGCCAGCGATAGGTCTTGCACTCGATCAAGGTCGGGCCGGCGCCTGAGCGTGCCCGATCGACCGCGGCATTCGCCGCTTGATAAACCCCGAAGACGTCGTTGCCATCAACCACGACGCCCGGAATGCCATAGCCGGCAGCGCGCGCCGCCACGTCGCTGAGCGCGTGTGTCGTCGCGGCCGCGGTTTGCGCCGCATACATGTTGTTCTCGCATACATAGATCATCGGCAGCTTCCAAGTCGCCGCGATATTAAGGCACTCGTGAAACGGCCCGGCATTCGACGCCCCGTCTCCAAAAAAGGAAACCGCGACGCCCTTCTTTCCTTCCATCTGCGCTGCGAGACCCGCGCCGGTGACGATCGCGATTCCACCCGCGACGATTCCGTTGGCGCCGAGCATGCCGATACCGAAATCAGCGATATGCATCGAGCCGCCCTTGCCCTTGCAGTACCCGGTTTGCCGACCGTACAGCTCGGCCATCATGCGGTTCAAATCGGCGCCCTTCGCGATGCAATGGCCGTGGCCGCGATGCGTCGAGATGATCCGGTCGCTGCGGTCGAGCGCGCTGCACACGCCGACCGCGACCGCCTCCTCACCGATGTAGCAGTGCACGACGCCGTAAATCTTGCCGGCAAGATAATCGGCCGAAGCGCGCTCCTCGAAGCGGCGGATCGTGAGCATCTGCCGCAGCATCTCACGCTGCTTCTCGGGCGGCAGGTTTGGCGAGAGGCTCATCATGGGCGTGATCCCCTTTAGGCCCTTCAAGGTTTTTCATGATGGGCGACGGCGCAAGGGCTGGCAACCAGGGAAGCGGCCGCTCGTCCCGAAGGGCTCAAGACAAGGGCTCAGGGCGCGGCGATGCGCAATTGGCCGCTTTGGGCGGATGACGACCGACTCCGAACTGAGCGTCAGCCGCCGCTTTGTGCCCGGTTAGAATGCGCTAGACTGGCGCGAATACGCAGATTGGCGGCCGACCAAAACCACGCGGCCCGGGGAGTGAAGCGCATGCAGGCGGATTACGTCATCATCGGAGCGGGTTCGGCCGGGTGCGTGTTGGCCAACCGGCTGACCGAAGACCCCAGCGTCAAGGTGCTGCTGATCGAGGCGGGCGGAAAGGATTGGAACCCGCTCATCCACGTCCCGGCCGGCTTCTTCAAGATGCTCGACCACAACACCCTGACCTGGAAATTCCGCTCGGAGCCGGATCCCGGCACCAACGGCCGCTCGATTGTCTACACGCGTGGCCGTGTGGTCGGTGGCTCGTCATCGATCAACGGACTCATCTACATCCGCGGACAGCCCGAGGACTACGATCATTGGGCCCAACTCGGCAATCGCGGCTGGTCGTGGGACGACTGCCTTCCCCACTTCAGGAAGGCGGAACGCTGGGAGGGCGAGGAAACCGAGGTGCGCGGCAAGGACGGGCCGCTATTCACTTCGAAGATTGACCGGTCGCCGATTTGCGCCAGCGTGGTGGAAGCCGGCAGGGAGCTCGGCCTCGAATACCGCGAGGACGTCAACAACCTGGCGCCGGGGGCTGGCGATGGCATCGGCTGGTGCCAGCAGACCCGCGGCGGCCGGCGCCGGGCCAGCGCTGCGCGGACCTATCTGCGGCCGGCCCTAAAGCGGCCAAACCTCCGGCTGATCACGAAGGCCTTGGTGCACCGCGTCGTCTTCGACGGCAAGCAGGCGGTCGGCGTCGAGTTCTCGCGCGGCGGCCAGGTCGAACGCGCCGACGCCGGACGCGAGGTGATTCTGTCGGCTGGTGCGATCGGCTCCCCTCATATCCTGCAGCTTTCCGGGGTCGGTGACCCTGAGCATCTTGGGAAGATCGGCGTGCCGGTCGTGCACGAATTGCGCGGCGTCGGCAAGAACATGCAGGACCATTTCCAAGCCCGTGTCTCCTATCCGGTCGTCGGAGCCCAGACCGCCAACGAGAAGGCGCGCGGCTTGCCGCTCGCGGGTGAGGTCTTGCGCTGGCTGGTCACCGGCAAGGGCATGCTGAGCTATAGCCCCTCGCTCGTCGCCGCTTCGGTCAAGGTCCTCGAGGAGTCGGCTACCCCCGACATGCAGATCACCTTCGCGCCGGGCAGCTTCAAAGGCGGCCAGATCGGCGAGCTGGAAGAAGCGCCGGGACTGAGCGCCGGCGCTTGGCAAATGCGTCCGCTATCGCGCGGCTACGTCGAAGCCAGGTCCAACCAGCCCGGCGACATGCCAGCGATCAATCCTCGCTACCTCTCGGAAGAGAGCGACCGGCGCGCGATCATCGGCGGTCTGCGGTTTGCGCGGCGGCTCTTCGATGCGCCGGCGCTCAAGAAGTATGTCCGGGACGAAAGCCTCCCCGGCCGGCACCTCCAGGGCGACGATGAACTGCTCGACTATGCGCGGCGCAACGGCGGCACCTGCTATCACGCGAGCTGCACCTGCATGATGGGGCAGCATCCGCTGGCGGTCGTCGACGACGAGCTTCGCGTGCACGGGCTCGCGGGGCTGCGGGTTATTGACGCCTCGGTGATGCCGGCGGTCACCTCGACCAACACGAACGCGCCGACGATCATGATCGCCGAGAAGGGCGCAGTGGCGATCAAGGCAGCGGCTAGAGAGAGGGTGGCGGCGTAACCCAGCCTAGCCGAGATCGCACGCCGCCAGCGCCCGGCCCAGCGTCTCGACAATGCGGTCGCACTCGGCGCGGGTGATCACCAACGGCGGGCACAGGGTGATGGTGTTGCCATAACGGCGGCCGCCGCCGGAGCGGCCGACGATCACGCCGTGGTCGCGGCAAAAATCGACGACCTTGGTGATATCCGCTGCATCGACCGGCTCTTTCGTGGTGCGATCCTTGACCAGCTCGACACCGATGAGCAGGCCTTTGCCGCGAACGTCGCCGACGATCTTGTGGATCATCAGTCCGCGCAACCCGTCGAGGAAGTAGGATCCTGTCTCCGCCGCCCTGTCGGCAAGCCTTTCGGCTTCCATGATCTCGATGTTGCGCAGCGCGACCGCCGCCGCCACCGGATGACCACCATAGGTATTGACTTGCGCCACCTGTCGGTTCTCCGCCGGCTCGCCGTAGAAACTGTCGAATACGTGGTTCTTCACCACCGTCGCGGCGATGGGCAGGTACGCGCTGGAGATGCCCTTGGCGACCGCAATGATGTCCGGCGACACCCCGTAATGCTGATGCGCGAACATCTTGCCGGTGCGGCCGAACCCGTTGATGACTTCGTCGACGTGCAGAAGGATGCCGTATTTGCGGCACAGGCTTTCGACTTCGGGGAGATACTCGTCGGGCGGCACGGCGACGCCGACGCCGCTCATGATCGGCTCGACGATCACCTCGGCCACCGTCTCAGGCCCCTCGCCGAGGATCGCGGTCTCCATGTTCTTGACGCAGGCCAAGCCACAGCTCGGGTAGCTCAGCCCGAACGGGCAGCGATAACAGTAGGGGTGAGCGACATGCACAAAGTCGCCCGAAAATGGCTCGAACTTGGCCTTGCGCTCGCCCATCCCGCCCGCATCCAGGGTCGCCAGTGTGGTGCCGTGATAGGCGAAATAGCGGCCGATGGTCTTGAAGCGGTATTCGCCCGGATATTCATGTTTCATGTATTGCCGGGCGATCTTGAAACCGGCTTCGTTGGCCTCGGAGCCCGAGTTGACGAAGTATGTGTGGTAGCCACCGCCCATCAGCCCGTTGACTTTCTCGGCCAACGCCGCGGCAGGCACGTTCATCGCGGTATGCGGGAAATAGGATAACTGCCGCATTTGCTCGGCGGCGACCGCGGCGAGCTCGGTGCGACCGTAGCCGATATTGACGCACCACAACCCCGCCATCCCGTCGAGATACTCCGTGCCGTCGGCGTCGACGATGGTCGAGCCCTCGCCACCGGTAACAACCAGCTGTTTGGTCTCTAACGCCCGGTGCTGAACGATAGGGTGCAGCACGTTCCCGAGATCCTGCTGCACGACGGCTTCGCGTACCGCCGGATCTGGAGAGTTCGACAGGGACATCATGACCTCGAAAGAGTAATGGGTTGGCGGGAGATCGGCAGGCACCTTACGCCCGGGTTTTGCGCTCGGCGATCCAGGCCCTGACCTGAGTAATTGGCGATGTAGTATTCGGCGATATCGTCGGCCGTCGTGTTCCAGACGCCATCATGCCCGAGGATGTAGCGAAGCGCCTCGTCGAGATGCTTGGCCGCGTTGGGCCGGCCAATATTGTGCGGATGCAGCGACAGGCACATCACCCGCCCGTGTTCTGCGCCTTCGCGGTAAAGCGTGTCGAACTGGTCCTTGATCATCTGCTGGAAGTAGTCGGCCTCGCGGTTCCAGGCGAGCAGACCGGCGTCATTGGTCTGGCCCGTATAGGGCACATAGATGAATTTCTGGCCGCCCCTCACATTGATCGGCCACGGCTGGTCATCGATGATCCATGAGGTGTGATAGAGGCAGCCCGCCTCGGCCATGAGGTCATCAGTTCTAACCGTATAGCCGGCGCCGCCGCCAAGCCGCCCTTTCAGCCGCTTGCCGGTCATTTCCCTGAGATGGGTTATAAAATCCTGCCAATACGCCCGCTCTTGCTCCTCGGTGTAGTCGTAGATCGGCCGGCTGTTGTAGAGGCCGTGCGCCATGTAATCCCAATCGGCGGCAACCATCGCGTCCTTGATTTCGGGGAAATGATCGAGCAGTTCGAGGTTGAGGCAGCAGCAGGCGCGAACCTTGTGCTTGTTGAGCACGTCGAGCATGCGCCAGAAGCCGACACGGTTGCCGTAATCCATGCGCGAGTAGTGCGGGATGTCGGGCTGGGTCGGCCGGCTCTCCGGCAGGTACTCGAAGAATTCCATGTTCGGAGCGACCCAGAACGCCACGCGCGCGTCCTTGGGCCACTTGATGATCGGCCGCTCGGTGATCGGCGCATAATCGAACCGGCCGGGGGCGAGCGTCATGCCATCTCCTCCGTCAGCCGGCCTGTGACTTGAACCAGTCGATAATTTCGCTCCCCGTCGCCTTCCACACGCCGGCATGGGCGCAGATATGGCCCAGCACCTCGCCGAGATGCCGAATGCGCCATGGCTGGCCCATGATCCAGGGGTGCAGATGCAGCACCATCAGCCGACCGGTGGTCGCGCCGTCGGCATAGAGTCCGTCGAACCACTTTCGCCACAGCAGGTTAACCTCGTTGATTGTCCGGCGCCCGTGCAGGTGAATGTAATTGTCGTCAAGATAGGCGTTCACCCCGATCGAGTAGAGCTCCCCGGACTGTGGGGTCATCTTGTAAGGCTGTTCGTCGTTGCCCCAATCGCAGACATACCGAATACCCTCGGCGGCGAGCAGGTTCGGCGTGTTCGGCGTCTCTTGAAAGTCGGGACCCGACCAGCCTACGGGGCGCTTTCCCGTGGCCTTTTCGACCGCCTCGATCGAGGCGCGGATGTAATCCCGCTCCTCGTTTTCCGACATGCCAATATGGATGATGCGGCGGCGCGAGAGGCCGTGCGCGATGAACTCGGCGTCGCGCTTCCGGCCCTCCTCGACCAGGATCGGGTAGTTGTCGGCGACCGCCTTATCGAGCGCCAGCGTGGGCTTGATGCTGTATTTATCGAGCGCGGCGAGGATGCGGAAAATCCCGACCCGATTGCCGTACTCATGGTTGCCGTAGCCGCCGATATCGGGAAATTGCGGCTGGTTCCCGCTCCACAGCCCCTCGGGGCCGCCCATCGAACTTACCGCCAACGGCGTCCCTTCCGGCACCTCCCAGTCCCAATGCTCAAGGTTGACGATGACGGCCAGCGCGACGCGGGCGTTGTCCGGCCACTTCAGAACGGGTCGCGTGACGATGGGAGACCAGGGGTAAAAGTCCTGATCCATCCCGTGAGCGCGCTTGGCGGGCATCGTTAGCCTCCGTCCAGGAGGAACTTTGGTTGGTTCAGTGCCGTCAGCGCGCCATGCCCGATGCCCCAGCGGGAACATCATAGAAAGCGAGTGTCATCGACACGCTGGTGTAATGGCCCATCAAGGTGATCACATCGGTGATGCCGACATGGCCGAGCGCCTCGACGGCGCGGTCGTAGAGACCTTTGGATACCCAGCGTGACTCCGACAGGCACTTCGCCATCTCATAGACGACCTGCTCGCGCTTGTCGTCGAACGAGGTGGGCAAGCCACTCAACAGCGCCTCGACCTTGGCGGCCGGCAGCCCGACTTCCTTGCCGCGTCGCTCATGCGCCGCGGTCGGGTAGGCTGAGCGCCATTTGCTATTGATGACGATAACCGCGATCTCGCGCTCGCGTTCGCTGAGCGTGTAGTTGCCGGGCTGGAAATGCCCGCCGAACGGCGCCGCGACCTTGGCCAATTTCGGGTTGTGAACCCAAATCTTGTTGGGTCCGCCAAGCGGGCCGCGGGTCTCGACTGAGAACCGGTAGCCCTCCTGCTGCTCCGGCGTCATCTTGTCATAAGGGATCTCGGGGTAGCGGCCAAAGGTCGGGGTCTCGGACATTGCGGGTCTCCTTCAGGTCAGCCGCGGACGAGGGAGTAAATTTGCGTACCGTTTGGCGGTGGCGGCTGCGGTGTCCAGGTCTCGCCGGAATCGCGGCTGGTCCACACCTCACCGCCATTGGTGGCGCATGACATTAGGCTTGGCTGGCGCTCGTCGAACGCCACCTTGAACATCGTATGCGGCACCGGAGCACCGACATCGACTTGCTTCCAGCTGTCGCCGCCATCGCGACTGTGCAGCAAGATCCCGAGGTCGCTGATAAATCCCGAGCCGGCGGCGATCCAGAGATGGCGCGGGTTGCCCGGCACCTCGCGAATGTCGCGGCAGTAGATCTGGCCTTTGACGTTGAGCGGTTCGAGCGGCACGTGGGTCCAGTGGTCGCCGCCGTCGGCGCTGCGCCACATGCCGGCGCGGGCGATGCTGAACACCGTGCCCGGCCGCCAGCGGCTCGCCAGGACACCGTGCATGTCGACCATGTCGTCGTTGATATACTGGCCGTGGCTCAGGTTTTCCCAATGCTCACCGCCATCGGTCGAGCGGATCGTGCCGCCGACCTCGATCGCGCCGTAAAGATGATCGGGCTCGCTGGCGCTGGCGTCGAGCATCAGCACGCGCTTCGCGGGGTTGGCGCCGGGCGCGGTCGTTATGTCGGGAAAGCGGACGCTGACCGGCAGCCGGATCCAGTGCTCGCCGGCATCGTCGCTGCGATAAACTTCGCAATTCTCGCACCCGACCAGGATCACGTCGGGGTCGTGCGGGTGAAACAGGATCGACCACACCGGCAGGCCGTGATCGGGTAATTCCACCTTCTCCCAGTGCTCGCCGCGGTCGGCGCTGCGATAGGGCCCATGCTGCGTGCCCGCATAGATGATGTCAGGCGTCTGCGGGTGCACCGCGAGGGCGCGCACCGCCGGCATCTCAGGCAGGCCGCGTTGCAGCACCTCCCACTCATTGCTGCCATCCGCCAGCCGGAACAACCCGGAATCGACGACCCGACCGGGTCCGGTTTCACCGGCGAGGCCAACATAAAGGTACGAGGGCTGGTTGTTTTGGCTCGTGTTCGGCATGGGATCGCCTGCCTCTGTCGGGTGGCGCGGCGCCGGCGATTGATCGGTCGCAACCGGTCTGTGCTCGGCCGCTTCTCGTCGAGCTTGGCAATTCAGGGAGGCTTCGGCAAGGCTTTCACGGAAACCGGCGGCAGACGCGCGAGGCAGCGATGGACCGCATCATTGACGACGGCGAGCGCACCGCGATGTACAGCTCGAACAAGCTCAAATTGGGCCTGTTCGGCGCAAACTGTTCTTCCGGCCGGGCGGTCACAACGGTGCCAGAACGCTGGTCGGGGAGTTGGCCGGATTGCCTGGCGCTCGCACAACTGGCGGACGAGGCCGGTATCGAGTTCATGCTGCCAATTGGCCGATGGAAGGGCTATGGCGGCGACACCGACTATCAGGGTGAGACGCTAGAAACCGTGACATGGGCCGCCGGTCTGTTGGCCAAGACCAAGCGGCTGACCGTGTTCGGCACGGTCCATGCCGCGCTGATCGCCCCGTTGATTGCCGCGAAGCAATTTGTCACCGCCGACCGCATCGGCGAGGGCCGTTTCGGTCTCAATATCGTCTGTGGCTGGAATGAAGGCGAATTCGAGATGTTCGGTGCCACTCTGCGCGATCACGCAGCGCGCTACGAGTACGCGCAGGAATGGCTCGATGTGATCAAGCTCGCGTGGTCGGCCCAGGAGGAATTCGACTTCGACGGGCGTTTTATCCAACTGAAGGGGGTCCGCGCCAAGCCCAAACCGTATGGCGGGACGCGTCCGGTGATCATGAATGCCGGCGCATCGCCCACCGGACAATCCTTCGCGATCCGCAACTGCGACGCCTTATTCTCGAACATTTCACACGGCATATCGTTCGACGAGACGGAACGGCACGTACAGAACGTCAAGACGCGGGCGCGGCAGAACGGAAGAGAAATCGATGTCTACACCGTGGGTGTCGTCACCTGCCGTGCGACCACCCAGGAGGCAGAGGAATATTATCGTTACTGCGTCGTCGACAACGCCGATTGGCGGGCGGTCGACAACATCCTGGCGATGCGGAACGTCACGCCGCAAACGCATTCGCCGGAGGAGTTCGCACGGTTGCGGAAGCACCAGGCGAACGGGATGGGCGGATTGCCGCTGATCGGCGACCCCGACAGGGTAGCATCACAGATGGCGCAGCTCGCCGCGGCCGGGCTGACCGGGATCGCGGTTTCATTCGTCAACTATCTCGATGAGCTGCCCCATTTCTGTGGTGAAGTATTGCCGCGCCTCGCCCGCTTGGGTTTGCGGCAAAACG
>DASYXG010000256.1:0-1530 GCA_035935235.1 Allostellaceae bacterium | reverse complement strand
CGGGTTGGTCAGCGAATAGCGCACCCCGGCCTGCGCGGCGAGGTTGACGAGCACCGCCGGCCGCTCCTGCTCGACCAGCGACCGCACTTCCGGGCCTTGCGTCAAGTCGAGCTGGGCGAAGGAGAAGCGGTTGTGCGCTTGAAGCCGTTTGAGCCGGGCCTGCTTGAGCGCGACATCGTAGTAGGGGTTGAGGTTGTCGAGGCCGATAACCGCGCGGCCTTCGCCAAGTAACCGCTCGGCGAGGTGATACCCGATGAACCCGGCGGTGCCGGTTACAAGAACCGGGCGATCGGGGTATTGGTCAAGCGGGCTCACAGCCGCCACAATTCGATACCGTCTGGTTGCTCGGCACGCGGCAGGCGCGACTTGACGTCAAGAACGACGCCAGTCCCATTGTGCAGAAGTCCCGACATCAATTTCCAGCCTTCGGCGACGAATTGCTGGTGGGCCACCGCAAAGATCACCACACCCGCCGGCTCCAATTGCTCGCGCGTTAACAGCCGCACGCCGTATTCGCGGAGCGCCTCCTCGCGTGAAGCCATGGGGTCGTGCACCTGAACAGCGACGCCGAACCCTTCCAACTCGCGGATGATGTCGACAACCCTGCTGTTGCGGATGTCGGGCACATCCTCCTTGAAGGCGAGGCCGAGGATGGTCACCGGACCCTTGGCGCCGTCGTGGCGCAGCATCATGCGCACGCACTGCCGGGCGACGCGCGCGCCGACCTCGTCATTGACCTGGCGGCCGGCGAGGATCAGCTGTGGGTGCAAGCCAGCCTTCTCGGCGCGGTGGGTGAGGTAATAGGGGTCGACGCCGATGCAGTGGCCGCCGACCAAGCCCGGCGAGAATTTGAGAAAGTTCCATTTGGTGGCGGCCGCGGCAAGGACATCGGCGGTATCGATATCCAGCTCGTGGAAAATCGACGACAGTTCGTTCATCAATGCGATGTTGAGGTCGCGCTGGGTATTCTCGATGACCTTCGCCGCCTCGGCGGTCTTGATCGTCGCCGCTTTGTGAATGCCGGCGCTCACCACCGAGCCATAGACCTGAGCGACGATGTCGAGGGTCTTCGCGTCTTGACCGGAAACGACCTTCTTGATCGTCTCGAAGCGATGCTCGCGGTCACCGGGGTTGATGCGCTCCGGCGAGTAGCCGAGGGTGAAATCGCACCCGCAGACCAGACCAGAGGCCGCCTCCAGCACGGGGGCGCAATCCTCCTCCGTTGCCCCCGGATAGACCGTCGATTCGTAGACGACGATGTCGCCCGTCTTGAGCGCCGACCCGACCGTGCGCGACGCGGCGATCACCGCGCGCAGATCAGGCCGGCTTGCCTCGTCAATCGGGGTGGGCACCGTGATGATGAAGAAATCGGCCGCGCGCAGGGCCTTCGGGTCGGCGGTGAAATGGAGATTGGCCGAGCGCAGATCGTCGGCGTCCACCTCGCGCGTGCGATCATGACCGGCACGAAGCTCGGCAAGACGTTCCTCGGAAATATCGAAGGCGATGACCGAAGTCCCGGCGCGCGCGAAG
>DASYXG010000255.1:0-1514 GCA_035935235.1 Allostellaceae bacterium | reverse complement strand
TGGCGGGTTAAACAAAACGCCGTCGATTATCGCCTGAAACTCCGGGCTCTGATTACGATCGTCATCCTGGCCGACAATGACCCGCGTCGCAAAGATCGGCCGGTCGTCGCGGTACAGCACGAGCCGCTCGTCGGCGACGTTGACCCACACGCGGTCCGGCGGCAGGTGGCGCGGCAGCCAGCGTTCACGTTCGAGGTTGACCTTGATCGCTTGCGAGCGGGCCGCCGACGAGTTTCCGGCGACCAACGCCTGGCGCAGCAATCGGTAGGTCGGCGTCGTCGGCGCCAGCGCTTCGATCGCGGCTGCGGGGTCGGGGCTGGTGATAACCGCGTCGAGCGCGGCGGGGGCGTCGGCCGGCCCTGGCGTCAAAGCCTGGTCGTCTCGGCGGCGCTCGACCGGCATGACCCCGCGGGCCAGCGCGTCGGCATAGGACAGGAAGGCGTCCGAGAGCAACAACTCCCGATGAAGCGGCGGCAACGTGGGCGATAGCAGCATGTTGGCGTGAAACAGTTGAGGGGCGAGGCCATGCTCGCCGGCGCGCAGCACGGCATTTATCAGCGAGTTCGCGGGTGCCGGCCGGGTCGCCCATACGGGCTGGAAGCCATGCCGCGCGTAGAAGTGTTGCAGTAATCCGACGTTCAGCCGCTCCCCGGCGATGACTAAGTTCGGCGCGCGGTCTAGCAGCTTCCTGAGTTCGGTGTTGGCATATGCAACCGTGGGGACAGACGGCGCCGGCGCGAAAATTCCGCCAGATTCCTGATCCGCCGCAAGAATAGCCGGTGCGGCAACCGCACACGCTGCGGCGAGTGCAATCGCGCCCCCCGCGAGCCGTCCAGCGAATGACAAGAAGGTCGAGAACAAAGTAGCCTCACCGAAAGCGTGATACAGCAGCGCGATTCGCGGGTTGGACTAATCTCAGGCCACAGCACTGGCGGTTTAGTTGTCATCAATCTCATTGAGATTGATGAATAAAGTGAAAGAATTCAATCTATGTTATCGCCCCGAGCACGTCGCCAGCCTATTCTTTTGTGCACGCATTGGTTGACATAAGTGGCCTTTTTGGTTAACGAATGATACGAAAGCGGGCAATGGCGAAAGTAGGAGATCGATCGTGAGCGTTTGGAAAGCCGCTGCGGCGACCGCGCTATTGTTGGGTTCAACAGGTTATGCGGAAGCTCAAATGATGCCAGGCGGTGCCTGGCAGGGCTTCTACGTTGGCCTCAATGTCGGCGCGGGCTGGTCGGATCCGAGCATCACGCTGACCCCGACCGGCTGCTTTAACACCCCTGGCGGGTGTGGTCTGACGGCAGGCGGTGGTCCGGGCTCGTTCAGCTTTTCGCGGTCCACCAGCGCATCCGGGCCGCTCGGCGGCTTGCAGGGCGGCTACAATTGGCAGCTCTCGCCGTGGTGGGTTGTCGGGTTTGAAACCGATTTTGATGGCGCCGGGGTCAATCATTCGAGAACCGGCACGGTCGCGCTCGGCGGGCTCGGCGGGCCATTGAGTGGCAGCGCCA